>JACTUC010000014.1 GCA_015660995.1 Candidatus Methanomethylicaceae archaeon
CAAATGAAGCCTGGTTAGAGCAACGCTTTAAGGTCTTCAAGGCACTGTGCAATCTGGACTAGACACTCTTGGCGTCCATATAGTATATTATTGGCACTCAATAGTAATTGATACTTAGGCTGTTGAGAATATGCCTGGAGAGCTCTCCTTGAAGGTTGGAAGGAAGCATGCAGAGGAGGTCAGGAGGGCAATGATCAGGAACTGCGTCTATGATCGATCAAGGAAGATCCTTGCTGAAGGTGAAGCCGTCTTTATTCCAGTTCTACACTCTCCCAAGCCAGAAGAGCTGGTTGGTCTTGAAGGCATCTCCTTTGATGTGGTTAATTACCAGCTCGAGGCTATCGAGGGCCACCCCAAGGATCTGCAAGAGACCTTAAAGGGTAAAATACCGCAGGAGCTCTCTTCCACCATCCCGAGATCTTACGACCTAGTCGGCGATATAGTCATACTGGAGTTCCTTCCCCCTGAACTTGCACCATACAAAAGAGAGATCGGCGATGCGCTGCTGCGCCTCACCCCCAGCGCCAAAACCGCCCTGCTCAAAACAGGCAAAGTGGAGGGCGAGTACAGGGTTCCCCAGCTCGAGGTGATCGCCGGCGAGGGGAAGTTTGAAACCATCCATATGGAGTATGGCGTGAGGCTTAAGGTGGACCTATCCAAAGCTTACTTCTCCCCGCGCCTTGGCTTTGAAAGATACCGCGTCTCCGCATCGGTCTCAGAGGGCGAGACGGTGGTCGACATGTTCGCGGGTGTCGGGCCCTTCTCCATCCTCATCGCGTCGAAAACCAAAGCAAGAGTCTTTGCCATCGACATTAACCCTGACGCTGTGAGGCTGCTCCAAGAGAATATTCGGATGAACCGGCTGCAGGGCGAGGTATTACCCGCATGCGAGGACGTCCGGAAGGCAGCAGGGCGGATGCGTGACACTGCAGATCATGTCATAATGAACCTGCCCAGCACCTCCCTCGAGTTCTTGGACACTGCAGCGGAGATACTGAAGAAGGAGGGGGGAATCATCCACATCTACATGTTTGCGCCAGAAGAGCCCATGACATGTGCCGAGAAGAGCTTCAGGGGCATCGCGGACAAGCTCTTCGGGCAGTACGAGATTCTTACCGTCAGGGTGGTAAAAGCTGTAGCCCCGAAAAGGTGGCAGGTTGCCCTCGATGTTCGTGCGAGGAAGAAATAGCTCTGGCTAGGCCTTCTCGCCGACAGTTACGGTCACTTTGACAGTGCAGCCCTTTCTCCTCAGAAGCTTGACAAACCTCCTATCGAGATCTTTTGCCGCCTTGTCCGATTTGATCATCAGGGTCCTTCCGCAGGTATATCCGCTCTTCCTGACGACCATCTCCTCCTCATCCGAAAAGGTGAGCGAGGGATCCCCCATGCCCGAGACAACCTCCCTCAGGCCCTCAGCCTCGAGGATCAGAGCCATCGGCACCCCTTTCACCCGTGCTGCATTCTTCAGCGCTTCCGGGAGCCCAGCCGTGCCAAGCTCAGCGCCCGTTGCAACAATGCAGTCGCCAGCATCAGACCTGATCCCTTCTTTCGTTATCTCAATGGTAGTCCTATGCTCAGCAGTAATTCTCGGGTCCCCGCGTGCCAGGAAGCTGCACCTTACCATAAGTACCAACCTTTTTTACCCGCGATAGGAGATAAATCTTTAGAGGCAGTCTTCTTTGGAGTCCTTCGAGAACAAGCGGGAGCGGCTCATCAGCCGGCTCATTGAGGAGGGGGTCCTCAAGAAGCCGGATGTCATTAGGGCCATGCTCAAGGTCCCGCGCGAGGAGTTCGTCTCTCCAGAGCTGAGGGACCACGCCTATATGGACTCTCCACTCCCGTCGCTTGGCGGGCAGACCATATCCGCCCCGCACATGGTCGCCATGATGTGTGAGCTCCTCGATCTCAAGGTGGGGCAGAAGGTGCTCGAGATTGGCGCCGGGACAGGATACCATGCCGCGGTCTGCGCTGAGCTGGTGGCTCCATCCGGCCGCACTGGGGAAGACAATGGGCACGTCTACGCGATCGACCTTGTGAAGTCACTCATAGACTTCGCAAACCGCAACCTGGGGAGGTGCGGCTACTCCGAGAGGGTCACCATAATTGAGGGAGATGGCACCTTGGGGTACCCCGCGGCAGCCCCCTTCGACAGGATTCTGGTGACCGCAGCGGCTCCCCGGATACCCCCTCCCCTCAAGATGCAGCTTAAGGATGGGGGAAGGATCGTCATCCCGGTCGGGGAGGCGTACTCCGTCCAAGACCTCATAGTCGTTGAGAAGAGTGGTGACAGCTTCAAGGAGTGGACCTACGGGAGCTGTGTCTTCGTGCCGCTCTTGGGGCAGTACGGTTGGAACGAGTAGCTAGCCGAACCACTTCTCGAGGCTCGCCTGCTTATTCTGCTCCTTGCTGGCCTCGCGAACCCTCTGCAGCGCTGCCTCGATCCTCTCCGGTGAAAAGTCGAACGAGTTGCAGAGGATCTCCTTCACCTTTTGGTGGTCTAGATCCTTCCAGGCAAGGTGGTAGTCGCTGGTGGTTTGGGGGTTGAGGAATATCTCCGTAATGGCATCAAAATTCGTCGTCGGGTCAGCCTCCAGCTTCTTCTGCTCCAGCGCAGCCTTCAGCGACCCGAACTCCTCTATGGCCTTCAGGGCTTTCTTGGGCCCGATCCCCTTGAAGCCATCAGGGTTGAAGTCCGTTCCGAGCATGAGTCCGATGTCAATCAGCTGGTTCCTCGTGATCTTCAGCTCTTTCAGAGCGTCCTCTAGCCTCACGATCTCCGGCGCTATGTCGATGTAGACTGGCTTGTTGGGGAGCTTTCTCCTTCCTGATATGGTGAGGTTCCTTACCAGCCTCGGCGCGCCGAAGAGGAGGGAGTCGTAATCTTGGCTGACCGCAGCCCAGACATCCCCCTTCCTGTTCATGAAAGCCGCCTGCGCCTCCCCCTCCGAGGGCGCCTGCACGCACGGCACCCCAAGCGCATCCAGAAGATCCTTCGCCTGTTGGACCATCTCCCTCGTCAGCTTCGACGTCTGCTGAGCTGCCTTCCTCGCGCCTTCGATATCCCCACGCTCCAAGGCGGCGTGGTACTCCTCCGTCGCCCGCTGCTTAACCGCAACCCTTCTCTCGATCTCTATCCCCTTCAGCTCTGGCGGCTTCCCGTCGAAGACGTAGCACGGCTTGACACCCGCCTCGAGGAGGTTTGCAGTCCTGTAGAAAACACCGCTCAGGTGGCTCGTGATCCTCCCATGGGAGTCTTTCAGGGGCGTGCCGTCGGGCTGCCTTATTATGGCTAAAAATTGGTAGAGCGCATTGTAGCCATCTATGGCTACTATCCTTCCCCTGAGCTCCTGAAGGGATATGGTAACTGGGGTTACTAAATCCCTCAGGTTGACTCCCATGTCTCAGCCCTCGGTTCTTCGCTCCCTGGGTTTTACAATGGTGATTACCCTGCCCTTCTTGAGGGTGGAGACGTTTACCTTCCCCCTCATCTCGAGGGCGAGGAGCTCCCTGTTCAGCTGGGACGACGAGTAGTCCTTCAGCATGGCTTGAAGCATCTCATGCAGCTCCTCCTCCTTCAGCGTCCCCTGCCTCTTGTTTAGCAGATCCAGTATTATGAGATCCATTGACTCCGTCCTCCATCTTACCCCTTCATTGTCCGACATGGCTCACACCTAGGTGAAGTTGATGAGAGGCTGCTTGCCCCTCAGGGTTACCCTGCTCTTTTCCTCCCACTGTTTGTAAAGTTTCTCCATATCTTCGGTAATGGAGGGCCTTACCTTAGCCATGGCCTTGGTGAAATGGTACATAGTTACCTCTTTCGCCTCCGGGTCCTCCCTGAGAGCTACCAGCCCCGCCTCGCGGCATATTGCCTCTATATCCGAACCCGCGAAACCCCTAGTCGCGCTGGTCAGCTTATCGAAGTCGATGTCCTTCAGCGGCATCCCCTTTGTGTGTATCTTGAAGATCTGCATCCTCGTGGCGCTGTCTGGCTCTGGCACATAGACGAGCCTATCGAACCTACCTGGCCTCAGCAGCGCAGGATCGATTATGTCCGGCCTGTTGGTCGCCCCGACTATTACCACGTTCTCCAACCCAATCAGCCCGTCCAGCTCCGTGAGCATCTGGCTTATGACGCGCTCCGTCACCATGGCGTCACCCATCCCTGCCCACCTCATGGGCGCGATGGAGTCGATCTCATCGAAGAAGATTATTGCAGGGGCTGCGGTCCTCGCTCTCCTGAAGACCTCCCTTATGGCCTTCTCCGACTCCCCGACCCACTTGCTGAAGATCTCGGGGCCCTTTATCGTGATGAAGTTCGACTCGCTCTCGGTCGCGACCGCCTTGGCAAGGAGCGTCTTCCCGCACCCGGGTGGTCCATAGAGAAGTATGCCCTTCGGTGGCTTGATCCCCATCCTCTTGAACCTCTCGGGGTATTTGAGGGGCCACTCAACCGCCTCCCTGAGTTCCTGCTTCACGTCGTCCAGCCCGCCAATCTCATCCCACCTAACCGTCGGAACTTCGACGTATACCTCCCTCAGCTCAGTGGGGGTGATCTCCTTGTAGGCTGACTCGAAGTCCTCCATTCTTATTTCAAGCTTGTCGACGATCTCAGGAGGTATTCTCTCCTGCTGCAGGTCTATCTCCGGTAAGTACCTTCTCAACGCCTTCATGGCCGCCTCCCTGCACAGCGCAGCCAGGTCGGCCCCGACGAAGCCATGGGTCAGGCTAGCCACGTGCTTCAGGTCGACGTCCTTAGAGAAGGGCATATTCCTGGTGTGCACCTGGAGGATCTCGTACCTCTCCGGCACGGATGGAACCCCGATCTCTATTTCCCTATCAAATCTGCCTGGTCTCCTCAGGGCAGGGTCTAGGGCGTTTGGCCTATTTGTCGCGCCAATGACAATCACGTCACCTCTTGTCTCCAGCCCGTCCATCAGCGCAAGGAGTTGCGCAACTACCCTCTTCTCGACCTCCCCCGTCACCTCTTCCCTCTTGGGGGCAATGGCATCCAGCTCATCGATGAATATTATTGCGGGCGCGTGCTGCTTCGCTTCGTCGAAGAACTCCCTCAGCTTCTGCTCGGACTCGCCATAAAACTTGCTCATGATCTCGGGCCCGTTGATCGCGATGAAGTATGCCTCAGTCTCGTTTGCAACGACCTTCGCTAGGAGCGTCTTCCCGCACCCGGGTGGCCCGTACAGTAGCACTCCCTTTGGCGGGTCTATTCCCAGCCTCTTAAAGAGCTCGGGATGCTTGAGCGGGAGCTCCACCATCTCCCTGACCTTCCTTATGGGCTCCGTCAGGCCACCAATGTCCTCGTAGGTCACCCTCGGAACCTTCGCTGCCTCGGCAGGCTTCTCTAGAATGGTGAGGTTGGTCTCCTCGGCGGCCATGACTATACCGCCGGGCTTGGTAGACACGACCGAGAAGGGTATTGCCTGGCCTAGGACAGGGATGAGAACATTGTCCCCCTCCACAAGGGGTGTGTCAGCGAGCCTCCTCTTTACAAAGCTTACGAAGCCCGAGTCGACTGTAATCGTGAACGAGAGTGGCGCCAGCTTGACGAGCGTTGCTACCTTCGCTTCCGCTTTGCGCACCGAGACCTTCTCGCCTATACCTATGCTGGCGTTCTTCCTGATCAGCCCGTCCATCCTTATGATATCCATTCCCTGATCTTCCGTGTAGGCGGGCCAGACGATGGCAGCGGTCTTCCTCTTGCCTTCGATCTCGATGATGTCGCCAACGCTTACCCCGATCTTCTTCATCGCATCGGCGTCAATCCTTACCTTCCCTCTGCCAACATCTCTTTGTTTGGACTCTGCCACTCTCAACAGCTGGTCATTACCGGTCTTTCCTTCCATCCATCTTCGCCTCCGAGCTCATTCCAATAATAATGCTGATACTTTTTATGAATCAGGCAGTTTTCAACAGAATATTTCCATCAACCAAACTAACCTGTGTATTCTTTTTAACTTTATCGGCGTCGGAAGGCAGATGATCTATCTAAGATCCAATGATGTGCCTAATCCGATCCTCTTCTAGAGTCCTCTTCTGCGAGCTCGACTGAGGGCGTGTCTTCGTGGTTTGCGCCAAGGATGCGTTTCTTTTTTCGCTCGCTTACCTCTCTTCCTTCCATGAAACCGCTCTCTGCTCCAGATATCTCGTCATCTTCAAGCATCTCATCCCTCTGTTTCTCGCTGTAAATATCCTCGTCTTCATGGTTGGACTCTTCAGCCGGAACCCCTTTTTCGCCTTCGTCCTGGACTGGGGGCTCGGGCTCTTTTTCAACCTTCCATTTCTTAGCCATAAATTTCGCCAATTAATACGCACTTGGAGGTATAAAAAAGATTTCGACTGCCAGACTGAAAAAAGTTGATTCTAAAAAAATTAAAACTTTAACCGGGCAGGGTCTGCACTATCTCAACGTCCACTTGCCCTGCGCCCTTGACCTTTGCGAAGGCATCCTCTACTGGCTGTGTGCCCCCCTCGTAGTCACCAGGCATGATAAGAAAAACCTTCAGCGCCTTCAGTCCGAAGGCAACCTCTTCCTCTTCGAACTTGTGGATATAGAGGTTCTTGTTCCCCTGGGGGAGGGCTTCCTTTAAGCTAGCTTTCAATGTGTCAAGGTTAACTGCGTCATCTTCCGGTAGGATCTTGATAACTGCCAAAAGCTTCGACATGGTGTATCCCCTTACGGTCCCTGAAATCCGCACTTCGGGCACTTGTAGTTGTTGACAAGATCCCTGCACTTCCTACAGCGCCAGAAGACGACTTCCCCGCACTGGGGGCAGGGCAGCTTGACGCCCTTCTGATCAGGGAGGATCGGCGTCTTGCAGGAGACACAGATTGGTAATTCCAAGTCGCTCATTAACCATCACCAAAGTGAGATGGTAAAACTCCCGCCCATATATAAACTCTATCGGCTCTTCATGCTTGCGTCTTTTGGAATCCCGGCGGGCTACTCCTGTACTCCTCCATCGCTCTGAAGTACCTGTTGGGGCTACCCTTGTAGAGGTAGACGATGATCAACAGCCTCACACCGTAGGCTGCAATGGTCACGATGTCGGGTGGCGTCCCGTAGAGGACGTATATAAGCAAGTCCGCAGTGTACACCGAGAAGAAGAGCGTCCTGGACCACTTCCAGCCGAAGAGAAAGCCCGCCCCGGCTATCAAATTGAACGCATTCAGCGCCAGCCCAATCAGCACAGCAGCTGCTGTCCCTGCCTCAGACATTGAGGGTATATAGCCAGCATAGATCACGATCTCCGCCGCTGAGGCCAGAAGGACAAGGATTGCGATTAAGGAGAGCAACAACGGCCTTTTTGGTCTCTCTCTTGCACTTCCTGCCATCTGATTCCACTCTGTATCTTGTCAAACCGTTAAATCAATGCGCTGTCATAAAAGCTTGTTCGGCAGAAGGGCTCGCTATCAGAAGAGCGACCTCAGGAAGGGCAGCATTGCAAACCTGATCAGCCTCGACTCCAGGACCCTGTTTACGGCTGCCCCCTGCAGGTCAAGGTCGTACCCCGCAAGGAGTCCAAGTATTCCCGCCTCGTGCGACACCTTCAGGGCATGCTCGAGCTCATCCGCCTTCATGTTCCTGAAGATCCTCGTCGCAAGCTTCATGGTTCGGAAGTCGCTACCATACTTGGATTTCCACGCCTTCTCGAAGGCGCTGAGCGGCGCCCTGTTGAGCGCTGCCTCAGCAGCTGCTGCCCCCGCAAGCTTCGCGGTTAGCCCGCCCATCACTACACCACCGCCGGTTGTAGGCTTCACAAATCCCCCAGCATCGCCGATGACCATGGCATTTCCGCGGACGGTGCGCCTGAGGGGGCCCCCAATGACGACCTTGCCGAATAGTTGCCTTATGATCTTTGCGTTCTTTAGGTTGAAGTTGCTATTCTTCTCTAGCATAGACTTCAGGAGGTCGAGGGGCACTCCCCGGTAGCATGCCAAGCCTACCCTGACATGATCCCCCCTGGGCACCTTCCAAGCAAAAAAACCTGGCGCACACTCCCCAGTCTGGAGCTCGACGATATCCCTGTCGAAATCAGCTACTTCCAAATCCATCTGGGCAGCCGGTATTGACTTCGGCACCTCAAAGCCTAAGCTCTTTGCCAGCCTGCCCTTGCTACCCTCTGCGTCCACCAAAACCTTGGCCTCGAGCCCACTGGTGTACGCTCTGCCCGTCACAACCTCGGCCCCACAGGCCTCAGCCTTCCTGAGGAGCTCCTTGTCGAACTTGACCCTATCTATTACGCAGGCCTTGGTCTCCTCGGCCATCACCTCGTAGGCCTTGCCTGCTGGCGAAAATATCCTCGCGCCCCTTATCCAACCCAGCACGAAGTTCTGGGATGGCTCGATCACCTTCTCAAGCCCCTTTGCGCTGACGAAACCTGCGCAGTGGTCTGGCTCCCCAATTTCCGGGTCCTCTTCTACTATGAGAACATCGGCTCTTGATTTGGCAGCCTCTGCCCCCGCAATGAGCCCGGCTGGCCCTCCGCCCACAATCAGCACGTCGCGCAAGTCCATCCCTCGATACCTTTTTTATTCCCCTCTCTCTTAGGAAAACTCGTTGATATATGTTCTTCCAGTATAAGCAGGCCGTTGTCGTCAGGCAAGACCTGAAGATGAGCAAGGGCAAGACCGCAGCCCAGGTTGCCCACGCAGCAGTCTCCTCATACGTTGCGGCCAGGGGCAGGAAGCCTGACTGGGCCTCCAACTGGATGGAAGAAGGGCAGAAGAAGGTCATCCTGAAGGTCGGATCCCTGGACGACCTGCTCGAGATCAAGAGAAAGGTAGCCCAGGAGCGCATTCCCAACTCGTTAATCTCGGACGCGGGTCTCACTGAGCTGGAGCCAGGCACCGTCACCTGCATCGGCATAGGGCCCGCCCCGAGTGACTCGATTGACAGGGTCACGGGTGGGCTGAAGCTCCTCTGATGTGGCGTGATGCCCGATGGGGTTGGCCAGGACCAGATCTCCCCTCGAAGAGAGTCTGGGCATGCTCTACTATTCAGCTGACAAGAAGGGGGTTGGTGGGATCCTCAGGCAAATCCCCGAGGATTTTGTCGTGGAGGAGATCACCAGGGAGGGTGCTATGGCGAACTTCGATCTTGCCAGCTTGAGAAGGGGAAATGGGCGCTATACCCTTGCGGTGCTGGAAAAGACCTCCCGCGACCTGTTGCCTGTCGTATCGGAGCTGAAGAGAAGGTTCGGCGTCGACGTGGGCTTCGCCGGCATAAAGGACAGGCGCGCCGTAACCTCGCAGCTCATCTCAATCGGTGGCTCCATAGCGGAGGAAGACCTCTCAGCTCCACTCAAAAACATCAGGATTAAAATGGTCGGCAGATCGAGATGGCCGGTCTCCCCTGGGGAGCTGAGGGGCAACCGCTTCACCATCACCATAAGATCCATGACCGACGCCGATCCCGCGGACCTTGAATTCGAAGGATGGCTGCCCGGATATTTTGGCCACCAGAGGTTTGGGACCGTCAGGCCCAACACCCACAAGGTCGGGCGTTTGATCCTGCGCGGAGACTACGAGGGTGCGGTCCGTGAGTTTCTTGCAGAGCCATACGAGGACGAGCCAGAACGAATCCATCACGCGAGATCCGAGCTCAAGGATGGCTGGGACCTGGAGGCAGCACTACGCGATTTCCCTACCTCTCTCATCTTTGAGCGCAACGTCATCAAAAAGCTGATCTCGCAACCGAGAGACTTCCAAGGTGCGCTGAAGGCGCTCCCCAGAAACCTCCTCAGGCTCTTCATTAACTCCTACCAGGCATTCCTCTTCAACTTCGCTCTATCGGAGAGGTGGTCCTCCTCTGGTTTGACCGAAGCCTCACCTGGAGATTATGTCGCGCCGTTGGACAGGTGGGGATCCCCATCGAGGCCAATCAAATGCAATGGCTCCAACACCGAAAAGCTGAGGCGGATGATCTCAGCACAGAAGGCCGTCCTCATGGTGCGGGTGGTCGGCAATATGACTGACCTGGAGGGAACAGACAGGGAGATCTATGGAAGAATACTTGAGGGGGAGGGAGCTTCCTTGAATGATTTTGATGGAGTTCTCGGAATGCCCTTCCTTGGGATGCTCAGGTTTGCCACCTTCCGTCCCTTCAGCTATGAGATCTTGAAACGCGGACCAGACGAGCTTAACCCTGGCAGTTCAAAGGCAGTGATAAAGGCATCCCTTCCCAAGGCATGCTACGCCACGGTCCTGCTCAGGGAGTTCATGCGCCCCGCAGATCCCTTCACCGCAGGCTTCTGATCACGGTAGCAGCCTGTCTGGAGTCCTTGGGAAGAGAACTGCCTCCTGTATGTTCGCGATGTCCAGCAGCTGCATTGTCATCCTCTCGATGCCAATATTGAATCCGCCGTGCGGCGGCGCGCCGTACCTGAAGAACTCTGTGAACCACTGCATGCTTACTGTGCTCATTCCCTTCTCCTTGACCTGCTCCATTATCTTCTCATACCTGTGCTCCCTCTGTCCACCTGAGCTGAGCTCAAGGCCCTTGCAGACTAAGTCAACGCTCCTCGCCCAGAGGGGATCTTCGTCGACCCTCATAACATAGAACGGCTTAATCTTGAAGGGGAAACGGTTGACGAAGAAGAAGTCTGCCTTGTGCTTCTCCTTTATGTACTTCGCAAGGATGGCCTCTGACTCCCTGTCGTAGTCCTCTCCGAACGGTATCTTCTTGCCGTGCTCCTCCAGTATCCTGTAAACGTCGGGGAACCTTATCTCTGGGAAAGGCGAAGTGGGGACCTCCACCTTCTTCCCGAGCAGCTCGAGTTCCTCCTTGCAGGTATCTCTCACCTTCGATAAGCCCGCCTGCACGAGCTCCTCCTCGACCTTTATGACCTCCCTCTCATCCCTTATGAACCCAAGCTCCACTGCACAACCCCTGTGCTCGCAGAGGTGCCTCGGCGTGTGGCTCGGCTCTGCCCTCCAGCTTGGCCCCAGATCATAGATCCTGTCCAAGCCCGATATTACGGCAAGCTGCCTGTGAAGCTGCGGGTCCTGCCTGAGGAACGCGCTCTTGTTGAAGTAGACGACTGGAAATACCTCTGCGCCGCTCTCCGACGCTGCCCCCATGAGGCATGGCGTAAAGACCTGCCTGAAGCCTTCCTTGCTGAGGTACTCCTGCATCCCTTCGACAAGCTTCGCCTGAATCTTGAATACTGAGAGTACCTCGGGTCTCCTCAGATCAAGCACCCTGAAGTTCAGCCTAGTGTCCAGGTTGGAATCGATGTTGCCGGAGACCGAGATCGGCAGGGAGGAGTAGACCTTGCTCAGAACCTCAATCTTTGTGGGACTTAGCTCCCTCTCCTTGGGCGCGATCTTTGTCGGCTTTACAATCCCTGTCACGGCAATGACATCTTCTTCCCTTAGCGAGTCGGCCAGATCGATAAGATCAGGCGACGTAACACCCTTCTTTAGCGTGACCTGCAGGAGACCTTCGGAATCCCGAAGCACGATGAACTTCAATTTACCCAGGTCCCTGAGCTTGTGGACCCACCCAGAAACAGTTACTTCCTTCTCGGCGTCGTCCTTGGTGACTTGCGATGTATAATGCGTCCTTGCTGCCATGTCTGGCACCTGACCATGAGATAACCTTGCCAATGCCTAAAAACTTATCCCAGCTACGATGGGGCTAATTTGGCTCGAAGACTATGTGGACAACTTCGCCAGTCAGGATCTTTATCGCTTCTTCTGCGGCCTTAGTGTCAAGGGGCATCTTCCTATTGTCGCTCCTCGGCATCCTTATGGTGCTCTCCCAGCTACCGTCGGGAAGCCAGACCGTGTTCGCTCCCATCACCCTTGCGGGCGTCACTATCTGCTCGAGGAGCTTCTTTATGCTCGAGGTCTTCTCGACGATCCTGATGCTCATCCTCTGCTCGTCGCTCAGCTGCTTGCTCAGCTTCATCAGTAGCGCCCTGTTTGCCCCGCCCCCGCCGCTGACCATTATGATCATCATCTTGCCAATCCTGACGGTCTTATGTATTACATAGTCCTTGAGCTGCGGGTTCTTCGCCTCGTAGTTGATGAACCACTTCGAGACCTCAACGTCAGCCTCGGTGATCTCCCCCTTATCCATCTTCTCCTGGCACCTAGGGCACAGAACTCCGCTCTTTGCGCAGAAGAAGCAGATGGGGGTCTTCAACAGGCAAGCCTCATTTTTTGCATAATCTTATCATTATCGAACTTATCCTTTTTGTGCCTCCCCCTTCGGACAGGAGTATCTCATCGGTACCGATGCTAACTTCCTTCACGAACGCGTTCGGCATGAACTTCCTGCGAACGATCTCAGCGACATCCACTGCTTTACTGATGGATTGCCCCCGCGCCTTGATGACTACCTCGCTGGCGCCTTCATGGAAAGCAGTTAGGCACGCCAACACATAGTTCATTTGTGGCTTCATTCCTATGAGTACGGCGCTTTCTTGTGGCAACAGAGCTCCCCCAAATCCGAATAAAAGGGCTAACGAGTAAACCTGTTTCTTCAATAAATATATTTTGTTTTTAATTACAAATATTTATTAAATGAAGCTTTACAAAAGTAAAGCAGGCTGATTATTTTGGCAATGGCAGACAATCCTTCGTTAACGGACAGGCAGATGCAGCTCCTGAGGATGCTCTACAAAATCAGCAACAGCACCGACGTCTTCACGGTCAAGAAGACCCAAGGCGAGCTTGCAAAAGAGCTGAACCTGACCCGCCAGGCGCTGAACATACACCTGCGCCGCATGAGGGAGGAGAACCTGATAAGGACTGGAAGGGGGTTCATCGACCTAACAGAAAGGGCCCTCCACGTGCTAGGAGTCGGTACGACCGAAGCTTTCATATTCCTCAAGATCCAGCCATCCCAGCGCGAATACGTCTACGAGAATGTCAAGAAACTGCCCTCTTCAAAGATATTCAGGGTGACGGGCGAGATAGATATCGTGGCTGTTGTCCCCCAGGCGCGGCTCGATGAGTTCCTGGAAGCTGTCTCCGGGATAGACGGGGTCATATCGACATCATCCCACGTCGTGATCTCCATCATCAAGTGAGCCCTCTAGGAAAGGTTTATAATAACGCTCAACTAGTATGTAGGAAAATCTGGTGTATGGGATGCCGGTCCAGGATCAAGAGTTGCTCCAATTAGCCCAGAAGCACCTGCTTTACATCAAGATCTGTAGGCACTGCGGCGCGAGGAACGCTATGGCCGCAGAGAAGTGCCGCAGATGCCGGAGCCATGAGCTGCGCGCAAAGAAGCGCGAGCTGAAGCGCTAGAAGCTCTGGGCATAGGAAGGTTTTTCTAGTAATTTTATATTTTATCACATTGCGGGCCCGTAGTCTAGTCTGGTTAGGACGTCGCCCTCACACGGCGAAGGTCTCTGGTTCAAGTCCGGACGGGCCCACCATGTTTAAAGACAATTTGGCGGTTGAAAAAAATGCAGATGCAATGGGCTGTCGGCCTGAGCGTAAAAAGTTATGATCTATTTCTGGACATTGACTTTAAAAAACTGATTTTTGATGGAAATGTCACAATAGAACTGGTCTCTGGGAATAATATCGTTCTGAACTGCCTGGGATTGAATGTGACAAAAGTGGAGGCAGGTGGAAGCCCTGTAGAGTTCCAATTGCAGGCCGGGGAGCTGGTTGTTTTTACGGGGCCATTCAGCGGTCTCTTAAAAGTTGAATACTCAGGATCGATATCCGACGAGCTTGTGGGTCTCTACCGCGCACCATATGACGGAACATATGTCCTCACTACGCAGCTCGAGTCTGCCCATGCAAGACAGCTCTTTCCCTGCGTGGATCACCCAGATTACAAGGCCGAGTTCAAGCTTTGCCTTAAAATCGATAAGGATTTGGTCGCAATATCAAACATGCCTGTGGAATCTGTAAACTTCAAAGATGAGAAGAAGACAGTTCTTTTCATGAAAACTCCACGTATGTCGACCTATCTGTTGTATGTGGGCGTCGGTCATTTTGAGGAGTTGAAAGAAAAGATCGGCAGTCTGGATATAATCGCTGCAGCAACGCCTGGGAAGGCAAGTGGGGGCACCTTCGCCTTGGGAATCGCAAAGAGTGCTATATCATTTTACGAGAGCTACTTCGGTATACCCTTCTCGCTTCCCAAAGTCCATCTGGTCTCAGTTCCAGAGTTTGCAATGGGTGCGATGGAGAACTGGGGTGCCATAACGTTCAGGGAGACCGCGTTCCAGGTCCGCGAAGGCAGCAGCCTTAGGACAAAGAAGAGGGTGGCAGTGGTCGTTGCCCACGAGCTGGCACATATGTGGTTTGGAGATCTTGTAACATTCAAGTGGTGGAATGATCTCTGGCTGAATGAGAGTTTCGCCACGTTCATGGAGTACATGGCTGTTAATTTTGCATTTCCACAATGGAGGTTATGGGAAGACTTCCTCACTGACGAAACAACCTCCGCCATGGCTAGGGACTCTCTGAGGAGCACCCACCCGATTGAGGTTGATGTGAAATCACCCGACGAGATAGAACAGATATTCGACGATATAAGCTACAGCAAGGGTGCAAACATAATCCGGATGATCGAAGAATACATTGGCGCAGAAGCCTTCCGTGAAGGCATTAGCCTATACCTGCACCGCTACAAGTTCTCCAATGCAACAGGTGACGATCTATGGGAATCTCTTGAGGCATCTTCGGGCAAGCCAGTAAAAACCATTATGAGGGAATGGATAAAAAGGCCAGGGTATCCTGTTATTCATGTCAACTACGAAGGCGGCCTGCTTAAGTTCAGGCAGGAAAAGTTTCTCTTGATGGGGAACTCTGAAAAAGATGTGCGGCCTGTGCCTATAACCTTGAAGTTGAACGGCGAGACCCGTCATTTTCTGATGAGCGGCGAGACTGAAACAGTCCAAGTCAAGGATCTGCGATCCCTGGTTGTGAATGTCGGGCGAACGGGTTTCTACAAGGTCCTTTATGAGGGGCTTGAGGATATCATATGGCAGGATGAGCTTTCGCCAGCGGATAAGTGGGGGATGATATCGGACGAGCTTGCCTTTCTGCTGGCTGGAAAGATCTCCATCACTGATTATCTGAACATGCTACGGAGGTTTTATGGTTGTATGGAGGCGCTTCCTGCTCAGGAGGTTTCAAACCAGCTATCGCTGCTCTGCTTGATTATGCCTTCAAAGTTTAAGGAATTTTCCAGGCAGTTCCACCTCTCCGAGCTCAAGTTGCTTGAGGGCAAGACTGATGAAAACAGCATGATGTTTCGTGGGGTTGTGGCAAAGCGGCTCTCCATGGTTGATGACAACTACGCTGCGAAATTGGGGTCTAGATTTGCCAATTTGGGCGAAGTTGAGCCCAATATGAAGGAGGCTGTCTTAGTGGCCCATGCTAGGGCATCAGCAGATTTTGACTCGATACTTGCCAGGTATAGGGGTAGCAGTTCGGACGAGGAAAAGATTTGGCTGATAAACTCCATGATGAGCTTTAAGGATCCCGCGCTGGTACGCCGCTCTTTTAAGCTTGCTGCTACGGACGAGGTGAAAAGGCAGGACGTAATGAACATGCTTATGGCTGCGTCAAGCAACCCTGATGCAAGGGATGTGGCATGGAAATGGCTGAAGACCAATCTGGGAAAGCTGAATGATCTCTACAAAGGAACAGGCGTTCTTGCGAGGGTATTTACTTCGATCATACCCATTCTTGGCCTCTCCAGATCCGAAGAGATAGAGGGCTTCTTTAAAGAAAATCCCTTGCCTGAAGCAGACAGTGGCATAAATGCTGGCATCGAAAGGCTCCATGTTTATGATAGATTGGCGCGAAGTGCAGTTTCCACTTAGGCAGACTTTTACAAATCGCTTTGCGATAATCAATCAGGAAAAGCACATTGACTACCTGACCTGTGTAGGGCAGAATGTTTAATAGAAAAACGCATTAGACCATTGAATATGGAGTTCCCCTTGAAGGGCAGTGTCGATCGGTACTTCTTGCTACTCTGCATAGTCGGTCTCTTTGCGATCCTGAGCTCGACCATGTCTAAAGATCCTGTCCTGCCTCTGTACGCCACGAGCCTCGGGACACCGGACACATGGACGGGTTTCGTGGCTGCAGCTTCGACTGTACCCGGCATCCTGATCAGTCTTCCCGCAGGCTCGCTATCGGACGTCTACGGAAGGAGGAAGATGCTCCTTATCTCAGGGATTATCTTTGCATCTGCCCCCTTCCTCTACCTGTTCATAAACTCTTGGTGGGAACTGATCCCCATAAGATTTTACCATGGCTTCGCGACCGCAATCTTCGTTCCCGTTGCCAATGCTGCGATAATCGATCTCTTCCCCACCACGAAGGGAGCGCGTATATCGACTTTCTCGTCAATGACATTGGTCGGCCGGGGGATCGCGCCATTCTTGGGCGGCTACGTCCTTTCAGTGACTAACAACAACTATGGTGACCTCTATCTAGCCGTCGCCGTGGCAGGTGTGACGACCTTGATCGTCGGCTTGCCTTTCTTGCTTAGGAGGGATCTCTCGCCAGCGGCTGGGACCGGCAGGCGCTCAGGGAAAGCCATCGTGAAAGGCTGGGGGGAAGTTGCAAGGAACAAGAGCGTACAGATCGTTTCTTTTGTCGAGTCTGTGCAGTACTACGTCTATGGTGCTGTTGAGTACTTCCTCGTAGGCTACCTGAGCGTTGTCGTAGGTCTGAACTCCTTTTTGATTGGCATCATCCAGGGCGGATACATCCTAATGGTCATGCTATCGAAGCCCTTTATGGGGAGCCTATCCGACAGGATCGGGAGGAGGCCTCCCATAGCCTTTGGCGCAGTAGTAATGGGTTTGCCCCTAATTGCAATACCGTTCACGACGAACTACATAGTTATTCTGGGTTTGACCCTCGTCTACGGCCTCGGATTCGCCATAGTCACATCTTCTACCCCAGCCCTTGCCAGCGAGGTTGTGCCAAAGGCATTCGTTGGCACATCAATGGGGTTCCTCAGCACCATCATGGACGTTGGCCAGACCCTCGGTCCGATAATCAGCGGCTTCATCCTGGCGTCAGTCTTTGGGTACGCAGGGCTCTTCATATCGCTGACAATTCTCCTCGTCTTCTCAAGCGCAGTCTTCCTTCTCTCGGGGGTTGGTAAGGGCATCCCCAAGGAAGGATGACTTTTTCGTGCATGCTCCGTCAAATACTTGGGTATAAGCAAGCGCCGGAGCCAAAAGTGGGCTCTTGGGTGTTTTGTGATGGGTTGAATAGCCGGTCAATATATTCAGGTGTCGTAGGATCTGTAGCGTGACTGGAAATGGCAATGCAAAAGTAAGATACTCCATAGACGAGATCATAGCCCTCTTTGACGAGAAGGGCGGTGGGCGCCTGTCCTTTTCAAAGGAATATGGCAGGATCCTCTTTAACGCACTCTCGAAGCTGCCAAGAGATGTGGCTGAATGGGCTGTTGAGAAGCTTGTATTCCTCTCCTCTCTGGCCGATTACAGTGCCTACGCCATCAATCTTGAAGAGCTTACTGGAAGGGGAAAGACTGGGATAGTCGTACTCTGCGACGATTTGAGGCACCAGCCTGAGGACCTGCAGTCCTTCGTTATCGCCCACGAGATCGCCCATGCAAAGCTCAAGCATTCCACTGCCTTTCAAGACCTCCGTTCTGTCAATGAATGCGAGCTGAGAGACGAAGAGGCAGCAGATAGGCTTGCGAATAGCTGGTTGAGCCATAAATAATGGGAATAACCTCTACACGTGTGCCAGTCTCTTCACGATCTCTTCGTATCCGACGGTCATGATGTGGATACCCGAGGCATGGGTGGTTCTTCTCGTCTCCCTTATGAACTCGGAGAAGAACCTGAAATTAATCTCATCTATCTTTGCGCTGCGGAGTGGCTTCTCGCCGATCTCTTCTGCTCTCTTCAGTTCCGCCACAAATCCCTCTGGCACACGAATGCCAGGGACATTCTTAGCTATGAAATCTGCTATCCTATGCGATTTGCAGGGGAATATGCCGATCAGGACCGGGATTGGTAGTCTCTTCATCTCCCCAAGGAAGGACCTCGCCCGTTCTATGTCGAAGACAACCTGCGTCTGCATGAAGTCCGCCCCCAGCTTGACCTTTCTCTCTATCTTGAGGAGCTCCGCCTCCCGCGGCTCGGCGTTCGGGTTGCCCACTATTCCCACATGCAGCCTCACACTACCGCCTATCCTGTTTCCCTCAATGTCGACGCCTTCGTCCACCATTTTCCTGACAAGGTGAACAAACTGGGCCGTATCGATGTCGTAGACTGGCATTGCTGATGGGTTATCGCTGAGGGATGTGTGGTCCCCACTCATCGTCAATACGTTCTTTATGCCCAGCGCCGCTGCACCCAGGAGCTCCGAGGTGATCGCGAGGCGGTTCCTGTCCCTCACCGTCATCTGGCATATGGCCTCCATGCCCGCTTCGGTCTGGATCGAGTGGGAGACTGCCAAGCTGCTCAGGTATGCCTGCGCCCTGGGATTGTCGGTGACATTGCAGGCCACGACATGCCCCTTCAGCGCCCTCGCTACCCTGAGCGCCTCGTCGAGGCTGGCTGTCTTCTTGGGCTGGATCTCGCCCGTGAAGACAAACTTGCCAGCGCCTATCGCCTTCATCAGTTCGGAGTACACTTCCCTTGCCACGCCAAACACCTACCTGGTTAGGATCTCCTGCGGCTGGGACTTCTTTGACCTGTCCCGAGGCTCCCTGTACTTTGAGAAAGTTTCTAGCCTGCCCTGGTCCTTCAGGGTCTTGTAAATCAGAACCCACGCACAGTCTCGGATGTGCCCGCCTGCCTCACACTTCCCGTCTGCCATCCCGCCGCATGGCCCGTTCATCAACCCCTTGGAGCACCTCGAGACTGGGCATATTCCGCCTGTCTCGTAGAGCAGGCAGTCTGTGCATGCCCTGCAGCGCTCGTAAACCCTCCCGATGCGCTCGATCTTCCCTATGAAGAGGGTATCGAGGCCCGGTATGACCGTCTTTCCAGTATAATCTGCTATGACTTGGACACCGGCGCCGCAGCTCAGGACCAATACCGCGTCCGCCCTACCCAACGCCTCCTTGGACTTGGCGAGGTCCTTTCTAACGATCCTAAGGTCGCAGGGCGACTCGACCACAGCCTTCCCCGTAACCTTCCCTCCAAGCCTCTTAGCAATCTCCTTGACCTGATCCTCCCCTCCAGTCTGGCAGGACGTGGCGCAGGTGCCACATCCCACTATGAACACCTTGCGGTAGGGGGCTGCCATCTCGTGCACCTTCTCAAAAGGCTTGGATCTGGTGATTATCAAGGAGTTCACCAAGAATGATGGTATTAAAATCAGATTCCGATCTCAACTTATATCCTTTTTCGCCAGAATTGATCGTGAAAAATACCAAGAGACACAGTAGCGCAATGGCATGCCATCTATCGAGCCCAGTTAAGCCCCTTCCAAAGCCTATGCTTTCTTAGGCGCTATGATGCCAGCCTGTCGTAGCTGCTCGATGGTTGGGTCAATGTAGAGCTTCAAGTCTGGCTTAAGGAGACCCTTGCCTGGTATCTGCTTTGGCGGTCCGTAGGTGGCTGCTAGTGTCTCGTCTCCATCAAAGACAACGACCTTGCCATCGAATAGCGTTCCCATTATTGGGAAGCGTCTCACTTCGCCCTCAGAGAGCTGGGTCCCCTGCCCGCCCTCCACGACCAAAACCCTGTTCTCCCACTCTATAAGTGGAGTATCCTTAGGCGCGTTCGCAAGCTCGATCAGAGCCCTCTTGAATCCCTTGTTGAACCCTAGCATGAACCCTTCCTCTACGCCATCGTCATAAGTCTTCTTGCCTTTGATTGACCCGCCCGGCCCAAAAAAGCCACTGAATAAATTGGAGTCTCCTTTCCCCTTGTCCAAAAGGGGCGTGATCTCTTCGCGTACAAACTTGTCGGTCAGCGGCACAATAGGCGTTGGTTCTGCGCGTTTCGTCGTCCTCTTTCTAGTGGACAAAACTCTTCACTCGTAAGATTTTTTGATAACGCCTCTCCTTTATACTTTGTGATAATTGTTATACAGTAATACAGCATAACAAAAATAGTACCTGCTCAGGCGTCCGACAGTCACGATTTTGAACGATTATGAGGCTATTCTCATCCGTCTGACTACAGGATGGATGCTTTTGCCCAGCCTTACTCAACTTTAAGCTTAGTTTTTCGATATAGCCCCTAATGCGCTCAATCAGGAAACCAGGAAAATTGTAATTATCAAAGTGATTATGTTGCCTCGTCTGCTTTCTTGCCACTCATATAGTCGATATCTATCCTTCCTATCAACACTTTCTGCAGAGAGTCGGGTGTCATCTGTTCCTTGATTACCTTCGCTGGATCGTTGTCCAGCTTTTTGATCATCAACTTAAGAGCGTGCTTCTTCTCCGAAGGATCTTCTATGAAAGTGACCCTTCCATGGAACTGGGTTGTTCTGTAGAAATGGGAGCACTTCCCTTGCTGGTACCCCTTATCGATGAGCGCTTGCCCCCAGACGAGGTTATTTGCCCTGAGGATCTCCACCTTCTTACCCTCTTTCGCACAATGGAAATAGATGCACCCCCGTTCCTCGTCATAGCCATGGCTGAGCGTTGCGAGATAGGGCTCACCATCTGTGCACATGGCAACAGTCACATACTTCGCCTCCCTCAGAACAGCCCTGATCTCCTTGGGGTCTGTCACTGATCTCTCTCTTCGCCTGATGCCGCGGACCACATGCCCACCTCATTCTGGGTTGATTAATAGAATGAAAGTGCGTAAAAAGACTTACCGCTTATCGATGAAAATTATAAAAGTCGACGCATGCAATGTTCTGGCACTGCAATATATTCGGAGGAATGCTGATGGCATTGCTGCAGCTTGCGCTTGACTTTACTAATCTCCAGGATGCTATTGATGTTGCAAAAAAGGCCAAGGACTATGTTGATTGGATCGAGGCAGGAACGCCCCTCATAAAGTCCTGCGGTATGAGTTCAATCCGTGCACTGAAGAAAGAGTTCCCCGAGAAGAAGATTGTGGCCGACATGAAGATCATGGACACTGGGGCTTTGGAGGTCAGGCTTGCGTCTGACGCAGGAGCCGATGTGATAACGGTGATGGCCGCTGCAGATCTGAGCACCGTCAGCGAGGCGATTGCTGAAGGCAGGAGGCTGGGGAAGATCGTGGTTGTTGATACCATTGGGGCTGAGCCGACCAAGGTGGAAGAGATAGAATGCATGGCTCCAGACTACATCTGCCCCCATGTCGGCATTGACCAACAGAGGAGGGGCGTGAAGCTGGAAGATGTGGTCAGGAAGACGAAGATGAATATCCCAATGGCGGTGGGAGGGGGCATAAACTCAAAGACTGCTGGCAGCTTCGTCAAAGCAGGCGCCAAAGTTATAATCGTCGGAAATGCAATCACGCGCGCCAAGGATGTCAGAGGGGAAGCAAAGATGGTAAAGGACGCCATCGACAGCGCTGAAAGGACCCTTTAAGGCTGAGCTAGGCTGAATTGGATCTTGACCTTAAACCTGAAGATCGCCATATCGCTGTGACTAGGGCGT
>JACTUC010000025.1 GCA_015660995.1 Candidatus Methanomethylicaceae archaeon
GTCCAGCGACATCTCAATGTTGAGCGGGGGCGAGTCGGACCGAACGATTGGCAAGTCCCTGCGGAGCCTGAAGCTAGCCTCGCGGCAGAGGCGTGCTAACAATAAGAATGCCAAATATCTGGTTGCCAATAAGGAGGGGCTTTGTCGCATTTTCAGGCGGTATATTCTGGACTGTTTCGATTGTATCGATTGTTTAGAGTGTTACGCAGCTTGGGGCCCCGTTGCTGAGGCTGGAGTTGCCGCAAACGTGCCCATAAGCACGATACATGACGAAACAAACGAAACAAACGAAACAGAGAAGGTTAATGGGACTGATCCACAGCCTCAAGCCGCAGCTTCTAGGAACCCCTCAGCCACTAGCCCTTCTGGGAAAAAGCCCACTGGCAACCTCCAGATCGACACCGCGTGGAGCGAGTACCAGGGCACCGCGAAGAAGCCAAGGCCAAGGGTCCCCGAGGGGGAGCTGAAGCATATGTCACCTGCGGCCAGGCGGGCGTGGAAGCAGCTCGCGGGATAGCGGGCTAATGGTGCCAGCTCATCTGAAGCTGCTGACGCCAATCAGAGCGAGGCGAATAACCCCTGACGATTTTATATAACTTGTAGGCCCGTCAATACTGAGATGACCAAGAATGGTCAGAAAAATAACCCTGACTCTATCAGACGGAGCTACTGGATTTACAGATAAGGATGTAAAGGACCTGGAAGGAGCCCTGATTGACCAGCTGGTAATTATTTCATATAGAAAAAAAGACAATATCGTGCGGACCTTTACTACAGATATTGATCCAAGCACAATAGGCTCTGCTATCGGTGGGCTGTTCTATGAAAATGACCCCGAAATGCTTGAAGCGGCAATGCACACGTTGGATTCTTGTAAGTGTGCTTATGGAGACCCTTCAAACGGCGCTCCAAGGCAAAGCATATAATCCCACCGTCCCCAATTGTGATCCCACGCGGCACGGCCAGGCAGGGCTTGACATGGCTAGGCAACGCAATATCATGCCACGGCTAGGCTAGGCTTGGCAAGGCGCGGCACGGCTAGGCAAGGCCAGGTGGCCTAGCGCCTGGCCACCTGTTGCCATTGGCGGCCATGCATTCATTTGCTTAATTATATAAAAGAACAACAACTAAAGGAAAAAATTAAAATTGGCTCAATTGCGCATTGGTCACTATGAGTTCTATCATCAACAATCGGACTTGGAAGTGACCTTACATGATAATAACCTTTAACGTATAGTTGACTGCCAAACAAAAATTTAATCCCACACACACATTTCCACGGAAAAATTAATAACTCAACCAATTCAAGAACCTTTTCTGGGGGGTATAGATGAAAATTATTAGATTATTGAACGTAAATGCCTTTCAGAATCCCCATGCCGTCGAAGCAAAAAGACTCTACAATACAAACAATGTTGAAGTTATTCACATGGCCTTAAAACCAGGACAATCGCTAAAAAAACACATCACACCTGTAGACGTCTTCTTCTACATCCTAGAAGGAAAAGGAGTAGTTGAAATCGGAAACGAAAAACAAGAAGTTGAAAAAGACATGCTTATCGAGAGCCCCAAAAACATACCACACTTATTAAGTAACACCGGGCAGGACGTCTTCAGGTTTCTCGTGGTTAAACTCCCTAAATAAACACATAGACTCGTGACCCTCACGGCTTATAAATTTCCGGTAAATCCTTTTATGTTGTAGTGTTCTGGGTCATAAATCGACTGATGATAGGTAGGGGTATCTGGAGTTGCTAGACCTGCCCTCTTTAGCTTTAGTGCTCGTGCGTTTTCAATCCTTCTTCGCCATGTTCGCCTTTGCCTGTTATTGCCGTGTACAAGCCATGGGAAAACAGCACAAATTGCAGTTCAGCCTGCACATAATCGCGCGCAGCGTCTACATTGTTCACATCATACCCTTTTTTCGCTATCGCGTTATTGAATCGTGCCTCGAGTTCTTCTCGCAGTGTGTGCGTCATGAAATCAATGACCTCTCGCGAATCTCCAGTTGCGATGGCCTTCTCCGCCCTTGGCACTACAGGTCCCCAGTCCAGCCCTGCCGGCTTAAGACCAGTATAGGGTGCACCCTCTCCTTCCCTATGTATCCGCACAACTGTTTCATACAGCCAGTAATCAGCAACCTCCATTGCTTCTTTCCCCTGTCCACGTGCCCTTAGAGTTTTCTCGAAGGCATTAATGACCTCCTTCTCTCCTTTTTTAGGGACCCAAGGGAGTATGTAGTTTACATTGCCTTTTTCAAGGGCAATTTTTATTGCCTTGATAACCGGACCATCCAACGTATCGCAGTGTGGTGGCATTTTCTTCACCAAATAAAAATTATTTCATTCCCATATATGTTTATGCGATTTAGGTTAGCGCAATGTGAATCATGGCATGTAATATAGCATGGACTCATGGTAAATCCTTTTATGTTGTAGATGCCTGAGAAATCCAGTCTGTTTCACGCATATTTGATGGTGGACCGGGTTGGATTTGAACCGCTAACGTTGGAGATTATAGCTATTGGCAGCTTATGGCACACACTAGCCGACAAACTTGTGGTATTATATTTTGCTCATTTTGACTTTTTCGCGATCTTCTCTAGGGCTGCAATGTCTTCTTCAGTGAGTTCCATATTATGGAGTTTTATCAGCAATATTCTTTTTCTTAATTCATTTTGTCCTCTTGGCAATGACCAATAATACGATTTGCCCTTGAGAGATGATTCAGCAACTTCTTTTCGCTTAATGAGGGCTGAGATGTCTATGCGTAATTGATCTGGACTCTCTCTATATCCTATTTTCCTTAATCTTTCCAAGAGTTCTTCGATAGAAATAGCCAAGGATTCTGCTGATGGAAGTGATTTTATTATGAGATTAAAGCGGTGACCACTTCTTCTGACGAATTCTTCTCCTGTTTTTTCCATAACATATATACTGATTGCGTAATATTAAAGTTAGCACGTCTTAAAGTCAGGATTTTAAATATCTAATTACTTTGATCAAGGCAGCCTGTCCTTTTCATGCTATGCAATAATGCTATACTTTTTGCTTAAATTTTCAAAGATTATTTTTTCTTCATCGTTCAACTTTCGGCTGAATCTAAACCAGTTTTTTTTTGCTTTTGCTTCTTCGGGTGCCTCAGATGATTTCCAAATGCAACTTACAGGGCACGAGCCAATGCATGAGAAATCGTCCTGGCATTTGTCCCATATGAGTCTTGCCTTGCTACTCTCGTCTAATTCCCATGCCTGAAAGGGACAGGCAGCAACGCAGGCTCCACATTCAATGCAAATATCCTGATCTACAATGACTCTCTGAAATTTTTCCAACTCCTTTCCTTCAACCATCAAATCACCTTATAATAACTCAATATATTATACTGCTAGAAATGCCTTTATCCCCGCTACAGTAATTGGAAATGTGGCAAAAATCACCAGTTAAATTTTAATCCCCAAGCCCGGGCAAAGACCTGGCTCAGAGGACCTTTAGCGTATAGATGGCGGGGGAGACTTTACAAAAATCTTGAAATGGCAATTGCGCATATTCTCAAATTACCTCGTTCTATCTGAAGTAGGTTTTTGAAGGGTTCATGGAGCGGGAGCTTTGAAAGGCGAGATGATTTTCTTTTAGCTTAGAATTATTTAAACAAAAATTTTCCACGTGGCCACTTGGGAAACCCTTGGATCCAAATGGGCGAACAAATAGGCTCAAAGACAATTTGGCGGAGTTCTTTCTTTATTTTCTTTTCTTCTTTATATTAATAAAAAAATTATCAACAAAAAAATATAAAATAATTAGAGAAGGAAAAAAAGTGGTCATGAGGCTTCCAAGTGAAGCTTTCGGAGCCTTCTCTATCCAACCTATTGCCTTTTACTTTCAATATTCACTATTCCTAACGCCTCTTACCCTCAATATTCACAATGCCTAACGTGTTTATCTATTCATAGTGTCCCTCTATACATCTATTGCATATTACCCCTCTATAGTTGTATTTCATATAATATAATGCCAAAAGTTTAAATAAAGTCAGAATTGAGGCTAGCCAAAGAAAGAATTTTGGAGATGAGATAGATGAATTCGAATGATGCGCTTGCCGGCAAAGGTTTAGAAAAGAATGGGCTCTCGCCTTTTGTCCTTCGAAGATATCAATATGCGCTCAAAGGATTTGCAGACATCAATTATCATGCGAAGAAACATTTGCTAGAATTGAAGCTAATGAATTTTAAAGGCAAAACAACCGACTACTTTTCTTTCAAACTAAATGCTGATCTAACAATAAATCTGTTTGAAGCCATTGAGGCAATAATCATAGCATACTGGGTGCAAGAGCTTCGTAAAGAATCAATGGGGGGATTGGCCCATTGATTGCAGAGAATAATACTGCAACGCTGTCGGATTCTGCCAAGAAGATTTTGATAGATGGTGAAATCTTAAAGAAGAATGAGGAACTAGCGCTTCAGATTGGCAATGGCTACAATTTCACGCGACGCATTTTCCAGGAAATATCGTTGATCATTGCAGGTCAGCTAATCAAATGGATAAATAGCACTGATGTTTTGCGAGGCTACTCCCATGCGGGGATCTACGCTTCACCTGGGCTTGGGAAAGATTATGCTTGGACACTTGCTGAAAATTCGAACATATTTCCTTTTGATTTGTTGAGAGCCAGCAGAGTTGACAACTTAACTACAGCAACGCTATATGGGACTATCAGCGCAGGAGGATGGATTGTTCCTCCAGTAACAATAACTAATGACATCATATTTGTTGGGGAATATTCGACTTTACTCCGCGGGAATGAACAAGCAAATTTGGCTGCAGATTTGCGGGTATTCCAGGAAACCGGGCATTACTCACGTCGGTTAGCAATGCTTATGGAATTAAAAACAGAGCTAGAAAATCCTCATAAAAAAGCCATAATCGAAAATGAACTTCAAAGATTGAAAGCCCAAGGATTAACGATAGACCTAGAGAAAAGCGAGTTAACAGTTAATAGCACTACTTCATGGATGATCAATAGCGCTAGGTTTGGTACTCAGACCTCCTTTGGGAGACCGTTGCTGGCCATGGGGGATATCGATAGGTTACGATGGAGAAGTTATCTGCCTGATGTTGATGAACGAAGAAAGATCGTCCTCGATGTTGGATCTTTTCCTTCCGTATCTATAGATATTGCAACGGCAAAAGCCCTGAACGAAGCTTGGAAATACCTAGCAAAATTCTACAAAAACAACAATATCGGAATTAGCATACCATTCGACGAGGCAAGTCATCAAAAAAGAAAAGAGGTTTGGATTGCTACTCAAAAGGAGATCGAAGAGAAATACGGTCAACTTGAAGATAAATACACTGAGCAACTCGTAAATTTGAGATCTTCCTCAGAATTCCATCGTATCATGTACCAGTATGCTGCATTGAAGCAATTTCAACGTTGTCAAGGATATGACTTCTCTATCCCCGATAAATTTGTCATCGACTATAAGGAGGACGGTGATTTTGCAAGGAAACTATGGGTTGAGGAGTATGTTCCAAGCCTAATTGATGTTGTAAATGATGTACTGAAGTTAGATCACCGGGGTTCTATGAAAGGACCAAAACTCAAAGAGATAGCAATAAGGAAAATCTTAGACATTTTGGGCAATGGCCCCATGAGCTTCGAGGACATTCATAGCAGTTTTCAAGAAGCTGAACAAATTAGTCAGCCATACCTGTACAAGCTTCTTAGGAAACTGGTTGATGAAGGTAGCATCTCCAGAAAAGATGGATTTTACGAATCGGTTCAAGCTCATCAACCGGTGAGTGGAGGTGAAAAAGAATGAGCGAAAACGAAGATGAAATATTGCATCATGGTCTTAGCACCGGAGAATTTAAGCCAATCCTAACGCCTACAGATTACTTTGTATTTGGACATGAACCGTGTAAAGAAAAAAAGAATGCTGGAAGTTGCGACATTACTGCCGTACTGTTGGATAATAGCACACGCGTTATCTTCAATTTGAAATGTCAAGATTGCGGGAAAATAGACGCCTTAAAGGTCGCAGTATTTCCATTTTCAGTGATGGTGCCTTCTCGCGCATATGACTTATTCCATATATCCCCAAAATACAAAAACCGCATTACTTCGCATTGGTGGGATTAATTTTTTAATTAACCCCATTTTTCTTTTTTCTTTTTACTGATGATCTTTTTTCTACGAATTCCAAATTTGGATATTGGATAAAGAATAATTTTCCTGCCCCGACCCGTTATATAGTGGCCCTGGGAAAATTATCTGCCTTGGGAGGCGGACAAATTGTTCCTTTTGTTCTTCTTCTTGTTTATGTTCCTTGGAGCGATAATCTTTCTTCCAGCGCTATTTCTTGTTGGTCTCGGCTTACGAAGATTAGCTCATGGAAAAGGCGTAAGCGGAATGTTGCTTATGGTGTTAGGCGTGACATGGATTGTGTTTGTTTTTGGAGAAATGCTTGCTGGTTGAGTTATTCTTAAGGATACTTCTCTTGAATTGCTGTTACAACTGCTCTTGCCAGCATCACATCGTCAATCCAGATGCATTCTGCATGTATGGTATCCGCTTCTTGTTTCATGTCATAATTTTTCGTAATAACAATCATGCTATTGTCTTTTGCAAATTGGACAATATCTCCATCTTCATGATTCTTCAAAGTACCTTTCTCCATTTCTTTTTGAACGGTAGTAATTTCCCATTTTTGATGGCGCAATAATTTTTCTAGACCATAGACATTCTCGTCAAGTAGGATTTTCATCAGGGCTCATCTCTCGATTTTACCCCATTCTACTTCATCAAGAATGGGTTTCAAAGTTTTCACATACTCACATAATAAATTAGAAACCTTGTCTAATAATTCTCCATTCAACGAATTGATTTTTCCGTCCCATTCTATATTTTCATAGATCTTTCTCCATGAGCGTCTTCTGCCATATTTCTTTTCGAATTGAGCATAGGGGAGAATTGCTGAAATCTTCTTTTCATACTTAAGCAACATTTGGAATAGTTTATGATTATTTTTCTTATCGCGTTCCATATAGAATCCTATTTCAATGGGACCGTTTCGTTTCAACCATACTTTAAAAGTAAAACTACCATGGTTACCAAAATAGTATCGGATAACGTTTCGTATAGAGTTAAATTCTACCTCTGTAGAATTTACAAGAGTTTTTTCTTTTATGTCTTTGAGGAATTCTTCTCTTTTTCGGTAATGCCTTTCTATTGGAATTTTATAGGGTTTGGGTTGCTTAATAATTTCACATTTTTTGTTTTTGTCAACCAAGATTATTCCTAGATGATCGTCGAGAATATTTTTATCAATCCATTCAAGATGATGAATATTTTTTTGCGCATTTTCCTTTTTCAGAGCTACAAAAAATTTAACGGGAAATTCATTCTGTAAGATAATTCGTTCATTATCTCTAAATTGAAACCATTCTCTTTCTTTGCTTGAATTGACCTTGTCAAGAAAAGCATGGGAGTAGTGTGCTATAGCAGAATGATAACCCAATATTTGGCCGAGAGTTTTACCTATTCCTGCTATGCTTTTACTTAGTTTACATTCAACTACATAGAAACATTTTTCATCTTCGTTATAGCCTAAAACATCGAATCTGGTGCCTTTAAAACTAAATTCAGTGGTAGGAATCCTTTTTCCTTCCCGTAGAAAATCAGCTACAGGTTTAGCGATTTCCCGTTTTTCCTTATCTGCCATAATTAGACTTATTGGTATAACATATTTAATTAATTAATTGCATATTAGGATATTTCATGCTATTTTTTGTTCCCGGAAGTTCATATGAAGTTCGAGAGAATACCTAGATCAAAAAGTGAAATTATTAATGCAGTAAGCAGAATAGGATTCAAGCGACGTGGTAATAGTGCTTCAAGCCCAACTTCGAGGAAAACTTTCAAGAAACGAGGAAGACTCAGAAGATTTGCTAACATCAAACGTGTTTGGTTCTTTGAAGTATGTGCCAAAAGAAGCTGGAATAGTGCCAATTTTATCATTAGTTAAGAATATTGATGGAGACCCGCTAAAATTAGACGCCGTTGCGGATATTAAATATGATTTTTGGCCATGGATAGAAAGAGTAAAGGGACATGGTTGTGAACCCGATGTTTTGATCATAGCAAAACAATCCAATAATAATAAAGTAATGATATTGGTAGAGTCGAAATATTTTTCCGGAAAATCCAATAGTGAAAATAGCGAGGAAGAAGCCGAGAGATACATGATTCATGATCAATTGGCAAGGGAATGGGATAATCTAATAATTGAGGCGGAAACGAAGGATGCAATTCCTGTTCTATTATACGTCACTGCGGATTTTTCTTTTCCTAAGAGAGAGATCGAAGAATCTGTTGAGGATTTCAAAGCACAGCGTCCATCCGCACAAACAATGAACATTTATTGGACATCTTGGAGATTCATACAAGACTTACTGTCTAAATCAGATTACGATATTTTAAAGGATGTTGCAGAAGTTCTTCGTAAACAGGGTTTAAAACTCTATAGCGGAATTACAATAATACGGTCATTAAAAATTGGCTGGAAGTTCGATGCCCTCGAATCAAGGCTTCTATGGAAATACGCGCCTCTAAAGATCACTTGGAGATTTGAAAAATGAGTGAAGATGAAAAAAATATTTTAAATGCGATGAAGCAGGTCAGAAATCTATTCAAAGAATTTGCGCTAATACTTGAAACAATAGATGATCAGTTAGAAGGAAAAGGATTCGAAACCATTACTGGAAGCACATGTCTAGCAGACGGTTCGTCTTCATTATACTCCCCAACTTATTGGATGCCGACTCATGTTCTCAGGTTTTATCAAAACGCACATTACAGCAATCTGCAACTCTATGTTGCTATTTATTTTGATGATGATAATCGCCAAGATTATCTTTTAAATCAACCAATAATTTCTGCAGGTGTATTCGATTTCCAAACAAAGAAAGTAACTTTTAATGGAGATTATGATCGAGCCAAATTTTTCTTCGAAGCATTTACCTTCTTGAAAAAGACGCAGTTCATACCAGGTGAGATATTGACGCTATCGATAGATATGGATTGGAAGAAAGAGGTAGGGGACTATGCCTTTGACTCTGCAACATGCTTTGCATATCCTTTATTATCCATCAAAAATTCATCAGATATTGAAGAAAAGATCACCAAAGTATTATTGAAAATTATTGAAGAAAAGTAGAAAAAGGTACCTATCATAAAAGTCTGAGTTCGGCAGACAATGTTGCTCCATACCATTGAAATAGAGCCATATTTCTAGCAATTTTATATGCCATCACAAACATAGAATTGGCGAATAGTTATGAGCATAAAGATCGTCGATTGTTTTGTTGTAGATTCTAATTATATCATGTCTTATCATCAACGTCTCAATGGTATGATGCGCGAGCTTATTCAATATTTACAGGGACAAAAAATTGAATATAACATAATAATGCCATTCTTAGAAGAACAACAAAAACAAGTTAAAAAGATGAAGGAAGAGCTCTCTTTGTACAAGGTGCAATGGTCAGAATCTATCAGCTTCAAAGAGAGCTACCTCGTTGTTCTTGAACAGTATAATTCAATACTTGAAGTAATGATTCAAGAAACCAATAATTTTGTACATTCTGCTGAAAAAGGAAATACAAATGTACCTAAGATGAATAATGCCCGAATTCAAGAAGAATTTGATAAATTTACTTTACGTGGGAAAATCGCGAGCGAAAAATATCGCATAATAAAAGAAGAATACGAAAAAGAGATGTTGAGGTTCAGTAAAAGCGAATAAAAAAAACGATTTCGGAAAAGAACAAATTTTCATATTCCCGACCATTGATATAGCGGTTCTGGGGATTTATTCATCGATAAAATATGACTCCATTTGATGAATCTTCCTCTTCGGGGGTGCAAGGGTTCGAATCCCTTCCCCGGCGCCTACATATTTAAGATTTCATCTCACTCTTTGCGCTGGCAATCGCAGAACAATATTGCTCGCGGGCCACGTTTATACTTGATCAATTTTCGCTACTCGGGGGATCGTAAAACAATTATAATATAATTGTAAGCATAGCAGAAGCGGAGCCTAGGATTAAATGGCAGACACGGAAGGGCGCTCAAAGCTATCCCTCTTCGATGTTGTGAACCTGGTAGTTGGCGCGATAATAGGGGCTGACATCTATGTGGCATCGTCGTTCGGGGCAGGTTATCTTGGGCCAGGTTCCATTTTGGTCTGGATTATCGCCGGAGTCATAGCCATCATTCTTGCGCTATGCTTTGCTCAGTGCGCCTCCTACGTAACAAGGGTTGGCGGCACTTATGCCTACGCCAAGGAAGCTTGGGGAACTTTCGCAGGATTCATTGTGGGATGGTCGATATGGCTTGCAGAGTGGATGTCGTTAGCTGTTTTCCCAGTTGCTTTCGTTGAATACTTAATGTTCTTCGTCCCCAACCTTGGCTGGTATGAGCAGAGTGCTGTAAAACTCGTATTTGTCATCTTCCTTGCACTCAGCAACATTGTTGGCGTCAAGGCAGCTGGAAGGACGAACGATGTACTAACCATAATTAAGCTGGTTCCCCTGCTGCTCTTCTCAGCAGTGGCCGCAATCTTTGTGTTTCAGAACCCATCAATCGCCGCAGGGAATTATATGCCTTTCCTTCCGCTCGGTTTCTCGGGCTTTGGGTCTGCACTTGTGCTTATTTTTTGGGCCTATGCGGGTTTTGAGATAGCTGCCATCCCAGCGGATGAGATAAAGGATGCAGGTAAGAATATCTCAAGGGCGATCACCATAGGGATTGTCATAGTCACTGTTTTCTATCTGACTACAAATGCACTACTCTTCGCGGTTCGGCCCTGGACTCAGTTGGCAACTGACACAACCCCCCTCACCTCAGCCACACAGTACATACTGACCTCCGTACCGCTCCTAGCAATTATTGGTGCAACGGTAGTGGGGATAGGAGCCCTTGTCTCAATTGCCGGGTCCGACGAGTCCGGAATGATTGGGACTTCAAGGCTGGGCTACGCCATGGCTGTGGACGGGCTTTTCCCCAAGTCTTTTGCTAAAGTCCATCCTAGGTTCAAGACACCTTACATAGGGATAATAATACAGTCGGCGACTGCGTTTGTTGCTTCCCTTTTTGGTGGGCTGGGGATGCTGGTTGCAACTGCGGTGTTTCTCCTTGCAGTCGGGTATGCAGCGACCTGTGCCTCCATATTCCCGCTACGGAAGAAGAACCTCAATCCACAATTCAAATTGAAAGGGGAATCGGTAATCGCAGTGGCGGGGTTGATCTTCTCGATTTATCTGATCACACAATGTTCATTCACTCAGATTGGGCTGGGAATGGTCATGCTTCTAGTAGGGGTGCCAATTTACATCAAATTCACGCCGAAAAAAGAGCTGACCGAACTCAAGAAGAATCTCATCTCAAATGAAGCAAGATTTGACGAAGTTATCGAAATAGAACACAGGTTCCTTGCCCACCCATTGTATCACATAAAAATGGCGTACAGGCGTAGGAAAAAGGGTGGACAGCAGCAGTAATCTTAAAAAAAATAAACTGCCAAAAAGATCGGAAAAATTTCAAGCACTGTGGTGCCTAGCCTTTGTAAAAACAGGGCTAAACTAGTTCTATCTCGATGAACACGTCATCTGGGACTTGGATCCTCATCATCTGCCGCATGGTCCTGTCGTCGGCATCCACATCGATAAGTCTTTTGTGGATCCTGAGCTCCCACTTGTCCCACGTCTTGGTTCCTTCGCCAGCAGGGGATTTCATGGTTGGAACCACGAGTCTCTTCGTAGGAAGCGGAACCGGACCTGCGATCTTTACCCCCGTCTTCTCAGCAATCTTCTTAATCTGTGAGCAGACATCCTCGAGCTTCTGGTAGTCAGTGCTACTGAGCATGATCCGGGCTTTCTGGGGCATAAAAAAACCTCATAAAAAAAGGAATTACTTAGCCAGCGTTGCTGGCTTGATCTCTGTTACGACACCGGCTGCGACTGTGCGGCCCATATCCCTGAGCGCAAATCTTCCCAATGGCGGCAAATCGGTGTAGACCTCAATTGCAAGCGGCTTCGTTGGCTTGAATGTCACGATTGCGCTGTCTCCCTGCTTCAGGAAGGTTGGCTTCTCTTCTATGACTGCACCTGTCTTGGGGTCGATCTTTTTTTCCAAGTCCATGAATGTCGTTGCAACCGTAGCCGTATGTACGTGGAGCACTGGAGTGTATCCTGCTGCAATGGCTGTAGGGTGGTAGAGTACGAAAATCCTTCCCTTGAAGGTTTCAGCGACTGCTGGAGGCTTTATTGTGTCGCCGCAGACTTCGCCCCTGTGGATATCGGTTTTGCCAACACCCTTTACGTTGAACCCTACGTTGTCGCCTGGGACTGCCTCCTCGATCTTCATGTGGTGGGTCTCGATGTCCTTCAGCTCACCGGTCTTGTTGGCAGGCATGAAGACAACTTGCATGTTCTTCTTCATAATGCCCGTCTCGATCCTGCCGACGGGGACCGTACCCACACCGGTAATTGTGTAAACGTCCTGAATTGGTACGCGAAGCGGCTTGTTGATTGGTTTCTCTGGGGATACGAAGGTATCCATGGCCTCGAATAGGGTCGGGCCCTTATACCATGGCGTGTTCGGGCTCTGTTTAATGATGTTATCACCCTTCCATCCGGAGATCGGGACTGTGATTATCTTTGATGTGTCATAGCCGATCATCTTGAGGAATTTCAGTACTCCGTCCTTTACTTCGTTGTACCTAGTCTCGCTGTAGGCGACCGTCTGGTCGTCGATCTTGTTTACAGCAACAACAAGCTGGTTTACACCCAGAGTCTTCGCTAAGAAGGCGTGCTCTCTGGTTTGACCACCTGGACCCATGCCAGCCTCGTACTCTCCCTTCTTGCAGGAAATGACAAGGATTGCAGCATCAGCCTGTGAGGCGCCTGTGATCATGTTCTTTACGAAGTCCCTATGACCGGGGGCATCGATGATTGTGAAGAAGAACTTGGGAGTCTCGAACCTCCAGAAGGAAAGGTCGATCGTCATATCTCTCTCCCTCTCCTCCTTCAGCTTGTCTCCTAGCCAAGCGTACTTTGCGAACTCTTTTCCAGTCTTCTTTGCCTCTTCCTCTAGGGCCGCCAATGAACGGTCGTCAAGACCACCGGCGAGAAAGAGCAGATGTCCTACTAGAGTGCTCTTGCCGTTGTCAACGTGCCCCATCACTAGCATGTTTAGGTGTTCTTTCTTCTGGGATGACATTTAGCATCTTCTCTTGTTATCCTTTTATTGACTGTTGAAGTGTAAAAATAGCACGTAATATATAAAGTTTGGTCAAAAAGTTCTGTCAGTTTTTTTCTGATGGGAGGCTTTAAAGAAAATCAAAAAAGGAAAATCGAGCTTTGATAATAACCCGCCTGATCCCATATTCCTGAAATTTATCTGGCTGAAATGGCTATGCGCTCTATCTCTTCTCGTTTTTGGACTGCGTAGCTCTTGTTGTCGTTAGCGCCGGCTAGCGAGACCTCGTCTGCAAGGCACTCCTCAATGGGCTTGTTGCTGCTGAAGGAAGCATTCCTTGAAGCATCAGTTATGAACCTCAGCGCGAGATCGACCCTTCTCTGTGGCGAGGCGTCAACGGCCTGCGGATAGGATATGCCACCGTAGCTGATCCTTGTCACCTCTTCCCTCGGGGCGGAGTTCTCTATTGCCCTGACCAGGACCTGGAGCGGGTTCTCGCCAGTCTTGAGGCTGATGATCTGGAGGGCGCCGTCGACGATGTTCAGTGCTAGGATCTTCTTTCCACCATTCTTGCCGGGCCGCATTACCCTGTTGGCGAGTCTCTCGACAATGTTCACCTTAGCCTTGCCGAAACGCTTGTGCTCGTGCCTGCCACAGGAATGGGGGACCAGAGTTGGCGAGACTGTGATGTATCCTTTTAGACCTGGATCCTTGAGATCTATGTTAGCTGTGTCCCACTTGCCGAAGATCTTGATTTCGGACATTGTCTTACCTCACTGGCTTCTGTTTCTTGCCGGTCATGAGCGCCTGCAGCGAGACGCCATTGATCTTGACGACTTTCCATCTGACGCCGGGGAGATCCCCCATTGATCCACCGCCTGGCCCGCCGATGCCTTCTAAGATTACCTCGTCGTGCTCGTCGACAAAGTTGAGGGCGCCGTCACCAGGCAGAAACGCTGTGATCTGCTTCCCATTCTTGATGAGCTGAATCCTTGCGCACTTCCTCACCGCGCTGTTAGGTTGCCTACTCTCTACACCGACCTTCTCAAGAACAATACCCCTTGCCTGAGGGGCTCCTTCAAGCGGGTCTGCTTTGACGTCAAGTTTGAGCATCCTTCGCTTGAACTGCCTCAAGCTCCAGCGGAATGATTTCCTCTTTTCGCTGAGCTTTCTTCCAGCAAGCAAGCCCCTTGGTGATTTCGAACCTGTCATAACGTACACCTAAGTGCGGTTTCCGTAATTGACTCACGATTATTTAACTTTGTCGGAGTGATCCAAGCGTGCGGGAGAAGAAAAACTGGGATTCGGCTTGCCCTTCCCTGCCTCGGCCAAAGAGGAGCGCTCAAACAATTATGCTATAACGACGTTTTCCAAGTCGAAGTGGCGTTTCATCAGCAGCCTTGTCTTGACGACATTCTTGCCATTCTTTCCGATCGCCATGCCTTTATCGTGAGGGTCGACTGTCACCTGGGCTACTGTGTTACCCTCAGAGTTCTTGCTAATTTTAATCCCTCTGACCTTGGCTGGAGCAACGATGTTTTTGAGGAATTCTTCGGCGGTCTCAGCGTACTCTACTATCTCCACGGGCCTGCCAATTACCTTTCGCGTCCTCTCGATGTTCATCCCGTTCTTGCCGATGGCGAGCCCCATGTCACCAGGGCGTATGACAAAGATTATCCTGTTATCCTGGGGCTCGAGGACGCAGTCTTTGGCGATGGCGCCAGTAAGGTTTTCAAGAAGGGCTATAAAACGCATCTCGTCTGCGGTGAATTTAATCGTTGGAAAGCATCATCCCTCCTGTAGTTTTAATATGGCCGACTCCCCTGGCTCGATGATCGTGATTGTTGTCACGTGATAGGGTTTGCCGCAGAGGCCTCCTAGATCCCAGCTGGACCCCGGATATTTGTATAGCGGGATATCGCCAGCTGCTGCCTTCAGCTTGGCGAAGAGGGTCTCAGGCGTGTTTGAAGAGACTACCACCAGCTTTGCTTTCTTCTTGCTCAGCGTCTTTAGACCAACCTTATAACCGATCTCAATCTTGCCTGTGCTCAAGGCAACCTTGAGTTCTTTCGAAAGATCCATTCTATTCTGCCTCCTTCTGGTTTGAGAACCGCATGAAGAGTTCAACAATCCCGGTACCCAATGGTATGGGTTGCCCGACTATTACGTTTTCCGTTACGCCCTCCAATGCATCTTCCTCTCCATGTGCCGCCGCATCCAATAAATGCTTTACGGTCACCTCGAAAGCAGCCCTTGCCAGGACACTTGACTTCTCTCCGCTCACTCCATGCCTGCCGATCTGCCTTATCCTCCCTGTGGAGGTCATCAGGTCGGCAATAAGAATGACGTGCCTCATATCCACGTCCAGACCCTGCTGATCCAGAACCTGGAAGGCTTCTTTGATAATGGCGGCTCGGGCAGCCTCGATCCCCAGGACCTCTGCGATCTCGGAGACGTTGTTGGTGTAGACGCGGTTGGGGTCTATCCCCTTGATCTTCAAAACCTCTGAAAGGTTGGAGCCGTCCGTGTGGAGGATGTACTCTTCGTTCTCCTTCTGGATCAGGACTCTCTTTATGCTCTTGATGCCCTTCAGCCTCAAGGTAAGTATCCTCTCCCTGAGCCTCTTAATTTTGTCCTGTGCGGTGACCTCTGGCGTGATTATGATGCCATTGCCCTCGATTTCGACCTTCCCGATCTTGAGCTTGACAATTGACTTTGCAATGAACTCGGCGTCCAATTGCTTATCCTGAGCAATCTCTTCGTCAACTTCGACTATGAAGGACGCGTTGACCATATCATATTCGATGCTCTTTGCAACGTTCTCGACGGCGATCCTCTCAATTCTGGTAACAACTTCCTTAGCCTTCTCGAGGCTCCCTTTGTGGTCATCGTCTAAGAAGACGGTCATGGTGGGTGTTGACGGTATTCGCCTAGCATCCACGATCTCGATCAGCCTTGGCAGGCCGAGGGTCACGTTGAGTTCCCTGACGCCCGCGTAATGGAAGGTCCTGAGGGTCATCTGGGTTCCAGGCTCGCCCACTGACTGAGCTGCCACGGTCCCTGCCGCCTCCCCCGGTTCAATAAGAGCTTTTGTGTAGGCTTTGTAAGTCTCATCCACGATCTTCTTGACCTGAGCCTCTTCCATAGTCGCCCCGCTGAGCTTTGCCTCAAGTTGGGTGAGGAGATTGTCTGGCAGCATGCCTTTGTAATTCACAAGCAGCTTTTTCAAATAAGCGGCTCTGGTCTCGATTGGGGTTGCTTTCAGTCCTTCCGCCTTTGCCTTCTTTGGCTTAGCTTTGGAGGCCTTAGCAGGAGCCTCAGCATGAGCTTCGGCCTTTGTTGCCTTTCTTGCATACCCTTTCTTCGGGGACGATTTCTTGGCTTTGGCCGCCTTCGCAGTCGCCTTACCCGCTAAAGTGTCTTTTTCATTCTCTTCTGCCATCTCATTTGCCTCCTGCGCTAATGACCCGTTCAATAATCTTGTCAATGTTTACGGCTTTGCCGTGGTCGCTCTTGGCGGGGTCTACACCGTCGTCTCCATACTTAAACTGGAGTATCGAGCCGTCGGTTCCCCTTACGGTGCCATCGTACTCCACCCTTACATCCTGGAGGGCGTTAATGAGCCGCCTCTGCATATAGCCGCTCTGGCTTGTCCTGACGGCAGTGTCCACAAGCCCCTCCCTCCCGCCCATGGCGTGGAAGAAGAACTCTATCGGGTTGAGCTTATCTTTGTAGCTACTATACACGAAGCCATGTGCCCTTGCGCCCAAATCGCCTTGCTTGAAGTGTGGGAGCGTTCGGCCTTGGTAACCCCTGATGACCCTCTCGCCTCTCACCGACTGTTGGCCCACGCAGGCCACCATATGTGCGAGGTTCATGAGGCTCCCCCTGGCGCCCGTCCTTGCCATCAGAAGAGCGGTGTTTCCGTCCTTGAGATTCGATCCAGCGATTTCACCTGCCTTCTCCCTCGCTTCCTCAAGCTCTTGCATGATCTTGGTCTCGAGTGTCTCTTCCAAGGTCCTGCCAGGGAGACGCTCGAGCAACCCCTGGTTGTAGATGGATATGAGCTTGGCAGTCTTGTCCTCCGCCTCGCCCACGACGACGCTTACCTTGTCCTTTGCCTGCTGTGGCAGTTCCTCGTCGTCAAGACCTATGGTCAGTCCACGGGTGTCAATAAAAGAAAGAAATAGCTTGAAGGCCTTGTCTATGTAGAATCTGCCCATATCGGTGCCATAGTCCTTGATGAGCCTATGGAGAATGCTCTCCGGCTGGCCAGCACCTATGGCTTTCTTGTCGATGACGCCCGAGATCAACTGCCCGTTCTTTATCACGACGTAGGCATCGTGCTCGCATTCCTCCTTTTTGCATGTGGGGCACTTTAGGCAGATGTTTGATTTCAATGTGTAATTGAAGTCCTTGGGGAAGAACAGGCTCGCAAGCTGCTTGCCGGTCCACAGCTCCTCTGGCTCGGTAATTGCCGGCTCGGGTAGGTCACCGTCAAAGCCCGAACTGGTGAGCAACTGGGACGCCTCCTCTCTTGTTACCTGGGTCTCCTTCCTTGTGAGCATGTACCCGCCGGAGATGTAGTCTTGTATCCCCCCCATTATGGGTCCGCCATACCTCGGGGAGAGTATCTGCTCTTGGACTAGCATCAGGACAAGTGCCTCTGCCCTTGCCTCTTCGCTTTGCGGGACATGAAGGTTCATCTCATCCCCGTCGAAGTCAGCGTTGTAAGGCGGACAGACACATAGGTTGAGCCTGAATGTCTTGTAGGGCAGTACCCTAACCCTGTGTGCCATTATTGACATCCTGTGCAGGGAGGGCTGCCTGTTGAAAAGTACGACATCGCCATTCTTTAGATGCCTCTCAACCTCGTACCCAACCTCTACTGAGTCTGCAATCGTCTTCCTGTCCTTGGGGAAGCGGAGGTCTATCCTTCTACCGTCCGGTCGGATTATGTAGTTGGCGCCAGGATGGTCGTCTGGGCCATTCTGGATAAGGATCTTCATCTGCTCCAAGTTGTACTTGTTGATCCTCTCAGGAATTGTGAGCAGCTTTGCGATGTCGAATGGTATGCCAACCTCGTTAATGCTGATTATTGGGTCTGGGGATATGACTGTTCTCGCAGAGAAGTCTACCCTCTTACCGGAAAGGTTTGATCTGAACCTGCCTTCTTTGCCTTTGAGCCGCTGTGCGATCGTCCTCAGCGGCCTGCCAGACCTGTGCCTCGCCGGCGGTATGCCGGAAGTCTCGTTATCGAAATAAGTGGTAATATGGTACTGGAGGAGTTCCCAAAGGTCCTCGATAATCAGCTGCGGAGCGCCAGCGTCGATATTCTCCTTCAGGCGCTCGTTGATCCTGATAATGTCGACAAGCTTGTGGGTCAGGTCGTCCTCTGATCTTACGCCGGATTCCAGCGTAATCGAGGGCCTTGCCGCTGATGGCGGGACTGGGAGGACTGTGAGCACCATCCATTCCGGTCTTGCTAGCAAGGGATCCAAACCCATCAAAGCTGCATCTTGGTCAGTAAGTCTCTCGAGTCTCGATCTGATCTCATTGGCTGCCAGCTTGACATTGCCCTCTTTGTGTTCCTCATAGTAGGTGGTCGGCTTCTCAAACTTGATCTTATACTGCTCCTGCCCGCAGTAGGGGCACTCCGATGTCTTGTTGGCCTTCTTGGTGATTCTGTCTGCAAGCTTGAACCGGAGCTGCGGCCACCTTCTCTTGTAGCGCTCCATCATGAGTGTATATTTCTCGTATTCCTCTTTGGCAAGCAACAGCTTGCCGCAGTTCCAGCAGGTCGCCCTGAGCATCAAGTAGACCGTCTTGGCAAAGCCTGGGTGGATCACTGGCCTCGCCATCTCGATGTGGCCAAAGTGACCTGGGCACTGCCCAACTCGGTTTCCGCAGGTCTGGCACTTTTGGCCGGGTTCGATTGTGCCGAGCCGTCTGTCCATGAGCCCTGCCTCAATCGGGACGCCGTCCTCGTCGTATGTGTCAGCAGTGATGATATTAACGACGGACATCTTCCTAATGTCCTCAGGTGAGAGCAGCCCGAACTTGATTGCCTTCATTGCTTTGGCTATATCGCTGAGTGACATGTTTCTACACCTTCTCCTCTAGTTTCAGCCTCGGCGCTATCCCGAGACTCATGAGCTCCTGCAGAAGTAGTTTGAAAGCATATGACATGACAACGCGGGTAGTCTTTGCCTTGTCCCCGCAGATTGGGCAAACATGCTTGTCCTTAACACGGTCGTAGTAAGCTATCAGGCCGCAATCTTCGCAGATGTTGATCACTGTCCTATCCGACTCGTCCAGCAGCCTCTCCTTGAGGAGCATAGCAGCTCCATGGGCAATGAGGCAGTCGCGCTCCATCTCCCCGAACCTGAGGCCGCCTTCCCTGGCCCTGCCCTCTGTTGGCTGCCTTGTGAGGATCTGTACAGGCCCTCTGGCTCTTGCATGCATCTTGTCGGCAACCATGTGGTGCAGTTTGAGGTAGTAAGCTATGCCTATGAAGACCTCCGCCTCGAGTACCCTGCCTGTCCTGCCATCATACATAATTTCCTTGCCTGACGGCTTGAAGCCAGCATCCCGCAGCAGCGCCTTCATCGTCTTCTCGTCGCTCCCGCAGAAAGCAGTGCCGTCGATCGGTTTGCCCGAAACAGCAAAGGCCTTGCCTCCCAGCACTTCAAGGAGCTGCCCCAAGGTCATCCTTGACGGGATAGCGTGGGGGTTGATTATGAGGTCTGGCACAACGCCATCCTCGGTGAAGGGCATGTCATACTGTGGCACCAGCATACCTATGACCCCTTTCTGCCCGTGCCTAGATGCGAACTTGTCCCCAAGCTCTGGGATCCTCTCGTTTCTGACCCTAATCTTTACCAACTTGTTGCCATCCGAGGTTTCGGTGACAAGGACGAGGTCGACGATGCCATCCTCGCCTGCCCTCATGGAAACGGAGGTCTCCCTCCTCACAGGTCCTGTGGACTCGAACTCCCTGTATTCCTCGAGGAACCTTGGTGGGCTCGTCTTTCCGACCAAGACATCCCCTCCCCCGACTATTGACTCCGGTTCGATCATACCGTCATCTCCGAGGAAGCGGTAGGACTCGCTTGTCCTATAGCCCCTGACACTAGGTGCCGGAGTCTCAATCTTGTCCTCCTGGCCACCTGGGTACCTCCGCTCTTCGGTCTCGTAACACCTGAAGAAGGATGATCTGGCTAGGCCCCTGTCGACGGAGGACTTGTTCATTATTAGGGCGTCCTCTATGTTGTAGCCCGCATGGGAGAGTATGGCAACAACAAAGTTCTGCCCTGCGGGGCGCCTGTCAAGCTCCAGCGTCTTGGCTGATCTTGTGTTGACCAAGGGTTTCTGTGGATAATGTAATAGGTGCCCTCTGGTGTCGAGGCGCTTTGAGAAGTTTGCAGCGTAGAAACCCAGCGACTGCTTGACCATTGCAGAGCCGTAGGTGTTCCTGGGCGACTGGTTTGCCTCGAGGAAGGGGATCATTGAGGCGCTGATGCCGAGAATCGTCGACGGCACGATCTCCATGTGCGATCTTTCCTTGTCGAGGTCCTCCGTGTTAAGTGCGATGTAAGAGTTCTCTTCTTCCTCCGCATCCAGGTACTCTACTATCCCCTGTAGAACTAAGTCATTCCACGACCACTCGCCAGCAGCAAGCTTCTCGACATGCTCCTTAGCGAGCCGTGTTGAGCCTCCGTCCACGATTATAAGCGGGCGCCTCACTCGCCCTGCATCGCAGTTGACGTAAATCTCGTTGATCGTCTCAGTGCTGTAGAGCGCTACGTTTACCTCGTGGCTTACTCTACCCCTCCGCCTCAGCTTCCTCATCTCGCTGACGAGGAGCTCCGGCTTCTGGTGGATGCCTATCAGCCTGCCGTTGAGTATGACTTTGGCTCCGCTGAGACCCTTCTGCCTGGCACCCTCTATCTGTTCGGTCTCGAGCTCATAGAGGAGTTCCTCAACGGGTTTCTCATCCACGCCCACGGATATGAAAGCCATGAGCGCAAGGTTCTTGACCAGCCCGCAATTTGGACCCTCGGGTGTCTCGCTTGGGCACAGCCTGCCCCATTGCGTCGAGTGGAGGTCCCTTGCCTCGAAGTGTGGTTGGCTCCTGCTTAGCGGCGAGATTATCCTCCTAAGGTGGCCAACTGTTGAGAGGTAGTTCGTTCGGTCAAGCAGCTGACTCACACCGGCCTTGCCGCCGACCCAGTTGCCTGTTGCAAGAGCGTGCCTCAACCTTTCAGTTATAACATCAGCCCTTACCAGTGTGGGTATCGAAACTCTTCTGCTCCTGCTCTTGGCTCTCTCGAGCTGGTACTTCATGTCACGGCAGAAACTCTTGAAGGCGACGCGGTAGAGGCTTGCAAGCAAGTCGCCGGCGAGTTTCAGCCTTTTATTGGCATAGTGATCCTTATCGTCGGATTTTCTCCGCCCTATGGAAAGTTCGAGAATCTTCTCTCCCATTTGACCGAGGAAGAGGGACTTCTTCTTTCTGTCGTTGGGGGTCATACCCAGGTGGGGCAGTAGGTATTTGTCCAGTATCTGCTCGGCTCTCTGGATCCTAAAGTCGCTGGTCTGACCAATAGCGACCCTGTTTCCAATGTAATCAAGAGCGTCTTTCACGCTGTTTATATCGACGCCAGCCTCGAGCGTGGGGATCAGGGATTTCTGAACTTCTGCCTCGTTGGAGACGAACTCGACTAGCTCCTTGTCGGATGCGACACCCAACGCCTTCATTAGAATAGAAAGCGATATCCTCCCGGGTATGGAGGGGAATGTAACCTGCAAGTCTCCTCCTTTCATCCTCTCGACGGTGACCGGCACGCGGAATCCCGATGTAGCAGAGAAGACCTTGGCGACGTGAGTGACTGGGGAAGTGCCGTCCATTACATCCACGAGGATTCGGTTAACTGCAAGATCTTCCTGTATTACAACAACTCTCTCGGAGCCGTTTATGATGAAATAGCCGCCGGGATCGGCGGGGTCCTCGCCTGCCTTGATGAGCTCTTCCTTGCTCATCTTGGAGAGGATACAGTAGCCTGATTTGACCATAATTGGGAGCTTGCCAACATATACCTCGATTGGTTCTTCCTCATATCCGTCCTCAACTGGGGCGACTGTCAGGTACATTGAAGAGGCATAGCTCAGGTTCCTCTGTCTTGCCTCCATAGGTAGGATCTCCTTCTCAGAACCGTCAGCTTCATGGATAGTCGGGCGCTTGACCGCGAGCTTGCCAAGCTTTATCTTGTAGCCTGGCAGGTCTGTCTCAATGACGCCTTGCTCGTCCACGATCTCTTGCAGCTTATTCTTTATGAAATCGTCAAATGAATCGAGGTGTTGTCTGACCAGACCCTTCTCTTTGAAGAAGGACTCCATCAGTACCCATCTATCATCCATACCAATATTGCTCAACAAAACTCACCCTGGAACACAGTAGCGGTAACCCACAGACTGCTCAGCAACGGGGCTCTTTCTGGTAATCTTCAAGACATCCCCAGGCTTTGCGCCTATCTCCTTACAGACGGGATCGCTGCGCCTTATCCATGGAAGGTCTTCCTTCTTTATTCCGTAGGTATGCCTTAGAGCCTCAATCTCTTCCTTCTTTAGGATTTCGAATTGAGGTACGAGTTCGTGCTTTAGAATTTCGAACTTGACCATATACAATCCCACCATTAACTCCACAAAAGATGCTAAATGCCCAGCAGCAGAGCTATCAATTGGAAAAAAAACGTCTTTAATAAAGATTCCTATTTTTCAGGCAGTTTAGAGTTTGAAATGAGTGGTGGTCCCGCCCGCCGGACTTGAACCAGCGACCACCCGGTAATTGCCCATGCTGGCGCCGGGACATGTACCGCACGAGTGCGAATTCCCCGTCGCGACCACATTGGTCTACAGCCGGGCGCTCTACCACTGAGCTAGGGCGGGTCGAGATAGAATTGACAAACCGAAATTAAAAGCTTTTCTTGAGGAGGGAAAATTTAGGGATACATTAGGGGCTTTTACCAAGAGAGGTAACATATTTTGATAAATCTCAATGTTGCTGAGAGTAGAAGTTCAGCACCACGCTGTCGAGCGGCTCGCATTCCTCTACGGACCTTAGGCGGCTTCTGATCCATTCGGGAAGCAAATTCGCCAGGTATCTGGTGGAGTATCTGTAGTCCATGAAGACCACCACCCCCCTATCGTCCAAATTCCTGAAGGGGCGACCTGCGGCTTGGGAGGCTTTCCGCATAGCGGGCAGGACATAGCCGTACTCCTTACCCCTGCCCGGGAAGACCATATCATAGTATTCTATCTGGGACTCGACCTTCTCAGTGGGCTTCGGGTACGGTACACCGACTATCACCACAGAGTTCATCTCGTTCCCAGGGTAATCCTCGCCTTCGCTGAACCTTCCGCCCATTACGCCGACAAGGACTGCCCCACCCTTCAGACCCATCGATTTGAACTTGTCAAGCAGTTTGTCCTGGTCTGTTGATCTAACCTTCTGACGCTCCACAAATGCGGGCTTCGCAACGGAAGCCTCAAGGCCGCAGCCTAGCAAGCCCTCCATGACATCGTAGGAGGAGCAGAAGACCCCAGAATTCCCAGGCGTTGACCGGACTACCTCGGAGATCTTTGAGACCATTTTGCGGTAAACATCCTCGCCGCGCCGTTCGTAATGGGTGGAAAGACCTTTGCAGGCTAGGAAGAGAGTCTGCCCATCCTCGAAGGGCGAGGGAAGCGTTACCTTGATGGATTCTTCTGGGAGGCCCACCATCTCGCGGTAGGCATCCATATTCTCTAGCGTGCCAGACATGCTTATGGTTGATGGGACGGATTTTATTACCTCGGAAATAGAGGAGCGCGGATCGAGAGAGACTATCTCCAATCGAGATGGTTTCACCCTATTGGTTTCCTCGTCGATCGGACCACCAAGCGTAGCTTTGCCAACAGATTCTATTATGTGCACAAAGTCGCGTCTTTCTGAGGTCTCCACTGCTCTTATGAAGAATTCGCAGAGCCTATGGATGTAGGAGCGCGGCAGCTTGCCCTTGGAGAGGAGGTGCGCTTTTATGCTCTCTCCAAAGGCATGTGACTCCTCAAGGAATATCGGTAAGGGATTTCCGACATGTGCATTCTTTGCAGCTTTTTCAGCCAAGCCCTTCAGGTCGACAATATGCTCTCCCATTTCCATGCAACTCACATCGTCTGCCAGCAGCTCAGAGAATCTTTTCATGGAGGCTTTGCCGTAACGGTCCGCCTCCTCGGTTGCGTAAGTGATCGAGATGGATGTGATCTGATCGCTCTCAAATTCGTTGGCTATTTCGGGTAGGTTGTGAGCCTCGTCCAGGATCAGTGCATATTGCGTTATGGATCTCCCGGAGCCACCTAATTTCTTGAGGAAATTGTCCCTGATCTTCCTGTTGAACAGGTAGGCGTAGCTGAGGGCGACGACGTCGACGTGCGGCAGCAGAAGCTTTGTGATCTCGTAGGGGCACATCTCGTTCTCCTTGGATCTGGTGATCAACTCATAGGCAGGGGTCGGCACGCTCAAGATTTCGTCCCGCAGGGCGCGCCAGACCCTACGATCCTCATCGACGTTTGTGTAGTAAGGGCACTTCCCGCTCTCAATTAGATCTGAGCAGAGCTCCATCATCGTCCGGGAATCCCTCGAAAGGCGGAGCACCGCCTCGTTGACGCACATTTCCGCCCTCCCCCGGATGGATATCCCAGAGACCCTTTCCTTCCCATTTATCGCCACAAGCTCCTCGACGACCCTGTCGAGCTCCTTGTAGGTTCTGGCTGCGTAGAGTACCCGAAGGTTGAGCTCCTTGCAAGCCTGCAATCCCCCTGCCAAGGCACCTACGGTCTTGCCCAGGCCGCTAGCACCATCAACAATGGCGTGGGTGTTCCCCTTGATAGCATCGTACACCACAGAAAGAAGCCGTTCCTGGTTAGGCTTGAAGGAAGGGTATGGAAAATACCGCCATTCGGGTGGGGGCAAAGAATGCACCACTGCTCTACATAATGGTGGGTAATTAATAGCTTCCTGATACAAAAAGGTTTTAGCTCTGGCGATGTCCTATGATATTGTCAATAGTTTGGGGGAGGCCATAATGAGCCTTAGGCTCTTTCTCGACAGCGAATCAGCCATTCCAGGTGAGATGCTCGTGGAGGAAAAGGAGCGCTCGCCAATGTACGATATTCCTGCTCTTATGAAGAGGCACGATAACGGGCCAGTTCTTGTTTTTAACAAGGTAAAGGGCAGCAGCTTCAAGATAGTGAGCGGCCTATGCGGGACGAGGAATAGAATCTTCAGGGCGATAGGTGCGGACAGCCAGACCTACTACTCAAGGATAATCGATGCCACAAATCATCCCGTTCCCCCAATACTGGAGGAAAGCGGGCCAGTTACAGAGGTCCGCGAGAAGCCAGATCTCATGAAGCTCCCTGTACTGACCCATTACGAGAAGGATCCGGGTCCGTACATCACCTCCGGGATCGTGGTTGCGAGAAGCCCCGATGGCAAGTTCCAGAACGCGTCTATGCATAGACTGTTGGTGCTAGACAGGGACCATATGGCAATAAGGATAGTCCCTCGCCACTTGTATGCACTTCACCAGGAAGCGAAAAAGCAGGGGAAGGATCTGCAGGTAGCAATCTCTATTGGCAACCACCCTGCCGTGACTGTGGGAGCCAACTCCGGCCCCAAGTTCGGCGTCGACGAGCTGGGTGTAGCCAATGCGCTGCTTGGTGGTGAGTTGAAGCTGGTGAGGTGCAAGCATGTCGATGTCAAGGTGCCTGCGGAGAGTGAGATTGTTATTGAGGCGGTAATCAAGAAGGACAAGCTGGTAGATGAGGGGCCATTCGTCGATCTTACGGGGACCTATGACATAGTCAGAAAACAGCCCATAGTTGAGGTCGTCGGAATAATGAGGAGGAAAGATCCTATCTATCAGGCAATACTGCCTGGCGGATCCGAACACAAGCTGCTCATGGGTCTGCCCAAAGAGGCAAGGATGTACGACGGGATAACAAAAGCCGTCCCCGAGGTTAGGGGTGTGAGGCTTACACTTGGAGGGTCGTGCTGGTTCCATGCAGCCGTTTCCATAAGGAAACAGGCGGAGGGCGACGGTAAAAATGCACTACTGGCTGCATTTGGGTCCAACCCGAGCGTCAAGCATGTTGTTGTAGTCGACGAGGACATAAACATCGATGATGTGAACGAGGTGGAGTGGGCCCTAGCCACAAGGTTCCAGGGGGATGAGGACATGATTAAGATTAGGAAAGCAAGGGGGTCGACGCTCGATCCTTCCTCTGATCAGGAGAAGATACTTACAACTAAGATCGGCTTCGACGCGACAATACCTTGGAACAAAGCCAAGGAGAAGTTCGAGAAGGCAAAGATGCCTGAGAAGTGAGCGTTTAGGCGGTCTTTTCAATGCACCTTTCGAAAGTGGAGGAGGAGATGCTCTCAGGCGGCAGTGGAAAGGCAACTGAGAAGGCTATGCAGCTCCTCGTCGCCCTTGGTGACGTCCTGGGAGCACCCAGGCTGATCCCCATTGTGAGCGCTCAGATCGCAGGCGTCTCATACGGCAATATAGGCGACGCAGGCATGGAGCTTCTGGAGGACTGGGCAAGCCAAGGAGCAAAGACGCAGGTCAAGGCTACATTGAACCCAGCTGGAATGGATCTTGATAGATGGAAGGAGATGGGAGTCGACGAGGAGTACCACGCTAAGCAGTTGAGAATCATAAAGGCGTTCGAGATGATGGGAGTGCAGGCCACTTGCACATGCACACCATATTTGGTTGGCAATAAACCTAGGCGGGGTTCACACATAGCTTGGTCGGAGTCCTCTGCGATTTGCTATGCAAACTCTGTGCTTGGGGCGATGACCAATAGAGAGGGGGGGCCTTCCGCTCTAGCAGCAGCCCTGACAGGGAGGACACCGTACTACGGACTTCATCTTAAGGATAACAGGAAGCCAACAATTGTTGTGGACGTGAAGGCTAGGCTTTGTACGACCTACGACTTTAGCTTACTGGGGTACACTGTGGGGGGCATCATAGGCTCGGGCATTCCGATCTTTAGGGGGATAGGGCATCCTGATTCTGACAGAATGAAGATAATGTCAGCTGCCCTGGCCGCGTCAGGAGGGATCGCCATGTTTCATGTGGAAGGAGTAACGGGTGAGGCGGAAGGGTTCGATTTCAACTCGGTAGAGAGAGTCTGTATTGGCCAGAAGGAACTGGAGGCATCTAGAGAGAAGCTTACATCGGAAGGTGACCCTGACTTTGTATGCATAGGGTGCCCCCATTGCAGCCTCGAAGAGATGAAGGATCTTGCGAGGATGGTGAAAGGTAAGAGTGTGGGAAGGGGTAAGGCGCTATGGATCTTGACATCAAGGGGTATATACAAAAGATCCAAAGAGAAGGGCTATGCTGGCGTTATAGAGAAAGCAGGCGGTAAGATCTTCGTTGACACCTGCATGGTTGTTTGCCCCCTTGAGAAGGCTGGATACAAGCACATGGCCTCAAACTCATGCAAGGCAGTCCACTATGTTCCATCCACGTCCAGGATAAAAGCGTCAGTCATGGAGCTAAGCAGTGCTTTGGAGAAGATGATGGAGGCTGGACAATGAGAGGTGAGAGGGCATACATTGGCAGGGGTGTTGCAAAGTTTGTTGGCGAGGGCGAGGCACTTGTCTCAAAGCAGGGGATATCATTCTTTGGCGGTGTGGACCCCAAGACGGGCATCGTAAGAGAGAAGGGGCACGACCTATGCGGTGCAGACATAACTGGCAAGGTTTTGGTCTTTCCGAAGGGAAAGGGGAGCACAGTAGGGTCTTACGTCATATATCAGCTGAAGAAGAACGGCCACGCGCCAGCTGCCATCGTGAACATTGAGACAGAGACCATAATCGCAACCGGGTGCATACTCGCCGAAGTCCCGCTCGTGGATAAGCTTGAGAAGAACCCGCTCAAAGAGATAAAGACAGGGGACCTTGTTCTCGTTGATGGAAAAACGGGCAAAGTAGTGATAAGGTAGAAGGCGTTTTATCATACTGATAGGCAATACGGAAGGTGCGCCAAAATGCAAAGATCTTGGGGCATGATCAAGGATCCCATATATGGCTATGTTCACGTCTCAGAGCCTGAGATAGATGTAATCGATACCCTCCCGATGCAGAGGCTTCGGAGAATAAAGCAACTGGTTTTTGCGGACTATGTTTATCCGGGTGCCAACCATTCAAGGTTCGAACACTCTATCGGCGTAATGCACCTGGCAGGGCTCCTTGGGGAATCTCTGCCAGTAGAGATGCCAAAGGAAGATGTCCAGAAGGTAAGGCTTGCCGGCCTTTTCCACGATCTGGGGCACGGGCCGTTCTCCCACACTTTCGAGCAGATTCTCATGAAGAAGCTGAACAAGACTCACGAAGACCTAACCCCTTGGATAATAATGGGGACAGAACTCAAAGACATACTCGCAAAACACGGGTTCAAGGCAGATGAAGTGGCTAACCTGTCGGTGGGGAGGGGCAATAAAGAAAAGGCTTTCATGAACCAGATCATTACGAGCAGCGTTGACGTGGACAAGATGGACTTCCTCGTCAGGGATACGCACCATACGGGCGCAGAGTACGGAAAGGTGGACGTATATAGGCTAATATACACAATGGGTGTGGCCGACGACAACCTCGTTGTGGATAGCTCAGCGCTTCCAACGTTGGAGGCGTTTCTCATTGCTAGGGTAGAATCCTTCAGGGCTATCTATTACCACAAAACTGCCAGGGCGGCTCAGATCCTTCTCGTAAAAGCCATGGAGGCTGCGGACGAGGAGCTTGACCTATGCGGTTTCAAGAGCCCGGAGGAATACCTTGAGATGGACGACTACACCGTATGGAGCAAACTGAAGACGTGCAAGAAGTCAAGCAAGATAATGAAGGACCTTGAGAGAAGAAGGTTGCTGAAATGCGCTTACGAGTTGGAGATGCAGGCCGAAGATAAATCTATCAGTAGCCTCTTTGGCCTGGAGGGGATAAGGAGCCAGGTCGAGGATGAGCTTGCTGCTAAAGCAGGCGTCCCTGCAGGGGAGGTCTTCATCGATACCCCCTCCCTTCCATCCATCCCCTACCAGCACATGATGGACTTCGATCCCATGGAGATCCCGATAATCGATGTCGAGGGGAACTCGAGGAAGGTCCTTAGGGCTACTAAGCTTTCTAGGACAATAGAGGTCCTTAGGGGATTCGTAAACATAGTCAGGGTCTACACTTATGAGAAGAACCGCGAGAAGGTAAAATCTGCAGCGGAGAAAGTTTTAGGAAACCTTCCTGAATCTGGCCGCGTCTCATATTAAGCCCTTTACAATGGCGAGGGTTGCACGGAGTATATCCTGGTGAACCTCCTTCGATGGCTTCATTGCGTCGATGACCAGATACCCCTTCATTTTCGCCCGTTCCAAGAAGTTATTTCTTACCTTTGACAAAAAGGCAACATTCTCGAAGCGATCAGGATCCATGGACTTCCTTTTGAGCGAAAGGTCTGGGTCAATGTCAAGGATAATGGTTAGGTCAGGCTCGATGACGTTGCGGTTTATTGAAATGATCCACTTCTCGTCTAGCCCTTCGGCCTTCTGGTATGCGATGGAGGACTCGAAGTACCTGTCGGTAACCACGATCAGCTTTGAGGCTACTGAGGGTTTGATCACCTTCTCCATGTGGTCTACCCTGTCTGCTGCGAAGAGGAGTGCATCCATGGTGGGAACCGTTCTTTCATCGCGCAGGAGAGTCCTTATTACGGGCTCCAACTTTCCCTCTGGATTTGGCTCCTTGGTGGCTATGGCAGGGTAGCCCTGCTTCTTCAAGGATTCCACAAGCAGCCCCGTCTGTGTTGTGGAGCCTGCGCCGTCCACCCCTTCTATGGCAATAAACGCCCCTCTCCTGAGTTCGACCATACCACGATATCTATTTGAGAGCGATTATATCTCTATCGAATATAGAACTGGCAAGATTTTTGATAGCTTCGATAAACAAGATAGTGTTATGTCTTTGAGCTGAGATAGAAATCGTTAATCGGGAGGATAAATGTGTGAGTGGCAAGGAGAAGCAGTTTGATTTGGCGAGTCAGAAGAGTCTTGAGACGTTCTTGCCTAAGGAGAAGAGCACAGGGCCAATCAGGATCATTGTAGACCATAGAGAAAGACCCTCCCAGACTGTTTCAGAGCTCAGTCGGCTAGGCGCAGCGCTGGAGTTCAAGAGCTTGAAGGTGGGTGATTATGTGGTTTCGGACGAGGTTGCGATCGAAAGGAAGACCTTTGATGACTTCGCGACATCGATACTCGACAGAAGGCTATTTGAACAGGCAAGAGCCCTGAAGGATACTTACGGCAGACCATTATTGCTCCTCGAAGGGAGGGGGCCTTTGAGGAGGGGTATATCGGAAGAGGCACTCAGAGGGGCAATCGTGAGCGTCATTCTGGATCTTGGTGTTTCCCTGCTCTGGGCAGAAGATGCCGATGAGGCTGCAAAGCTTTTGATGACTATAGCTAGGAGAGAGCAGAGGGACTCTTCGAGGGGCATCTCTCTTAAAGATAGGAGGCGCCCGGTTACTCCTGACGAGGAGAGAGAATATGTTGTAGCAAGCTTACCCATGGTCGAGGCAGCAACGGCCAAGAAGCTGCTTATCGCTTTGAAGTCTGTGCAAGCTGTGTTTTCAGCAAGCGAAAAGGAGCTGATGGAAGTAGATGGCATCGGACCCAAGAAGGCGAGGAGAATAAGGGACGTGATTAGCCAAGATTATGTTATCAGACCTTCGTCTTCCGAACCTTCTCGAGGGTCTCATAGAGAGACGAGAGGCTCCTAGAGAGCTTCCCCAGCTCCTCTGGATCGTCCGTTTTTGCTAGCTTATCTTTGATCTGGCTAATCTTTTCTAGCAAGATCATTTCAAGCTCAGAGGTTGTATTCGATTCAGCGGCCACCTTTTCAACTTCTGTGGACTTTGTGAAGATAACCCTACGGTTGCACCCTGGGCAGATCATCTCACCTGTGGTCAGTCTGAATATCGGTATTTTACAGTCTGGGCACGTATCGGAGAGCATGGTTGCCCCTCCCCGGAGGAGATCCGCCATCTTTTTTATGTTAGCGTCCCTTTTGCTGATTTTTTCTGCCATGATCTAGGTAATACCCTTAGGGGAGTAATAATGTTCTCGTTTGATTAAAAAAAGGACGATGGAGCTGGCTAGTATACCTTCAAGACCCGCAATATATTTATTATAAAGCGATATATGTGTGGGTTGCAACTTGTAGAGTGGTGGCGCTTATGGTCGATGATAAAATAGTTCAGGCTTTGGGAGTACTTCAGCAGATTGCGGAGGACAACGGAGTCCCTCGGAATATCAGACGATCTGCAACAGATGCAATGAAGGTGCTTCAGGGAAAGGAGTATTCAAAAGCTGTGAATGCGTCCAATGCCATAAGCATTCTGGAAGAATGCAGCCAAGATCCCAACATGCCCCTTTTTGCCAGGACAGCCATATGGAAGGCAACAAGCATTTTGGAGCAAGTCAAGGATTAATTTCTTTAGCCACGTTTTTTCCAGTTACTAATCGTTTTCCATATATTAGTGACAGGGCTTCCCTACAATTAGCTTCAGACCCCGCTACTAGCGAGATCCTTTCACTTAGGCTCAATTCACAGTCAAGTGTATTTCCATTTAGATCGAGCATCGAACCACCAGCTTCAAGAATGATTACATATGCCGCGGCTATGTCAGTCACCCTAAGCATACTCCGGTTGTCAGCATACAGATCAAGACCACCGCTGGCGACGTAGCAAAGTTCTAAAGCGGCAGATCCCATGTTTCGGATATGCTTGACGCCGAGGCAAAGGGGAAGGATCTCAAACATCTTCTGCTGGTTGCCCAAGACGTTGAAGTCGACACCGATGAGGCCATCGCGCAACGATGATTTTGCCCTAACACCTATTCTTTTGCCGTCCATGAAAGCGCCTTTCCACTTCTCAGCTGTAAAGAGTCTGCCAGACGGGAGCTCCATCACCGCACCAGCGATTACATCAGAAAGTAGAGCTCCTGAAGAAAGTGCTACCGATATTGAGAAGAAATTGATCCCGCGCGCTGCATTTGTAGTTCCATCAACTGGATCAAGCACAATCAATGGAAAGTCGTCGGCACCGAATCGCTTTTCGCCCAGCTCCTCGCTCAGCAGGCGACCCCTGAAGCTTACAGACTCTAAGTAAGAGATTGCTGCCTCCTCTGCGACCAGGTCGATCATCCTAGTGTGATCACCTCCTGCCCCCTGCCTGACTATCTTCTCCACGAGATGAGGCGCTAGTTTTGATATCGCTTCCACCTCGGCCCTGCAGATGCCCTCTAGAAAAGTGGTGTCCATAGCTACTAAAAATATATGTGTGGATTTATAAAATAGTAGGAGCAACGCGGGGGTCGCCAAGTCAGGTCAAAGGTGCAAGGCTCAGGACCTTGTGGCGCAGGCCTTCGAGGGTTCAAATCCCTCCCCCCGCACCACGTCTTTTAGGTTAATTCGAACAAGAGATGGTACAACGAAGGAGGAGGAGAGAATCCTTCTAAACACGAGCCAAGGGCAAAATGCCTTATTTGCAGTTGATCATTTTGGTAAAGCAAGCACCGATAATGTTATAGTCATATTGATAAAAAGTTAGAAATATAATATTAGAAGAAAATGGATAATGTGGGTGTGGCAAAATCACCTCCGGGGGAGTTCCAGGGACGAATTATGAAAAACGGGCTAGTGCAAGATCTTTTGACCGAATTTTGCTGAACAAGAGAGTCTTAAGATATTTCTTTATTGTTTTAGTTGCCTGTTTGATTGTCTCAAGTTACATTGCAATTTTTTCTCCACCGTATTTAAAAATTATTGCTGGAATAGCCCCACTTTTAGTAATGCTGGTCACAATATATACGGTCATTAAATTATTCAGACTGGGTGAACAGGGAGGTGTTTATGAAAAGATCATGGAGAAGTATAATTCGATAATAGTAAATTCCAAGGCAGTTTTTTCAGGAGACCTTGGAAAGGCGACAATTCAAGTTGAGACAATAGAAGATCTGGTAAAAGTATCGAATCTTTCCTCCCAACCAATAATCCATTATCAAGAAGGCTCGGTACATTATTTCCACATAGTGCTTGCAAATGAAAGGGTGTACGAGTATAAGCTGGGGCTGAATGTGGCAGACAGTTTAACGGCCCCTCCTGAAACCAGGATAACAATTGAGATGAAAGATTTAGAAGACGTAGCTAAGATGGCAGAGATCCTTACCAGGCCAGTGCTGCATTATAAGGGAGCGGATTTTGACATCTATTATATCATAGACTATGATACGAAATACCAATCGAAGAGGACTTCAGGATAATTGTTCTTTATTAGAGTACTCTAGTGCTTGGGGTAGACATAAAGAAGAGAATGACATCAATATATTCCAGATCTCTAGAATTTACGAATGAGGTATTCTGCTATTCCGTAGCCGGTCATGTCTTTATAGGTGAATTTCGCAAGAGGTTCGTGCAAAAACGATAGAGCCTTGCCATCGTTTCCTTCAAAGGAGAGTATTGTTCTTTTTATGACTTCAGCTTGAACATGGTATTGGTTACAATCCTTATCCTTGAGAAGGATTTTGAGAGAGATGGGTGATCCTTCCTCGTTGTAAATAGTATCAATATCTGCTTTGACAAGCGGTAAATTTTTGCCATCAGTGTAGAAGAAGCCAGCATCAACTTCACCCCGGTCGACGACCAGTTTTGTCACATTCAGGGCACATTTTTCAGAAAATTGGCAAGTTAGCCATATCCACATCTTCGGTGCGTTCCAGTCCCTTACCCCCCAAGAGTGATCCCTTTCGCCAAGCCCAGTAATATGGTAACCCCTGTCCCCTACGACCAAATAGCCTGCTGCTTTCCCGAACTGCTCCAAATGTTCGGACGCCACACTCTGCGAGATCTCTTCTTTAAGACCGCTAATGCAATTTCTATAATCAAAAACGGGGTTCAGTGATTCAAAGTCAAGGTCAAAGGAGACCCTCTCTTGCGTCTTGATCCCTTTCTTGACCTTCGATAGCATTCCAGAAAAAGTAAGCTTCCACTTCTTTTCCGAGATTAATTTTTTGAAGCTGAGGCCTTTCGCATTAAGGGTCGGGTTGTCGCAGCTCTGCTGGTCCTTTACACCAATAAGAGAGCCGTCTGGCATCATGAAGAAACAGAACAGGCTCTTCTCGTTCTTGTTGGGCTTCAATCCAATCCTCATGAAGGCACAAACGTCGTTCTTTTTATCGTAAAAGTTGAAGTAGAAACTTTCGTTCCAGTCTGGATGATTGCCGAAGTCGTGTATAACGTCAGTGTTCATAATCATCACTGTTACATTATGTAAACTTATCTTGTTGCCCGGCGAACGAGGCTTCAGGTAGATCTTCAGCTTCTGTAGAAGAGCACACAGCCCAAAGGAGGTCATCTCCGGTTTCGTGTAACGTTAAGGCGATCTCTTTAACAAAATCTTGATCCATTTCGCCAGATTGCACCAGATCCTTGATTGCTTGAGAATATTTTGATATACTCTCCTCGTCGCTAAAGTCAATTGTTTCGAGGTAGTTTGTAATTTTATCTTTCAAACCATTTATGGAGATGAAATTTTCATAAACGGCGACAGGCACCACGTACCCTTGAAGCACTGGAAAACCAGCGGAGAGAAGCTTGGCAAGATGAGACGCTTTTCCACCTATCCTTGCGGAGGTCGATTCTTTATACTCCGAGAGAGGAATCAAGTTTTGGATCATGGCGCTGTCACGTCGCAAATGACAACTAATCTTCCATTTCTGTTTTTTACAGCAATTAAGGTTAATGCCTAGATGGGGGGTCACTTCAGGATTTTTCCGGTCATAATGTACCAAAGATACAGATCAAGCTCTGCTAAGTTGAGATTTAGTTTCTTCGCTATTGCTATTAGGATTTTTTCCATTTCCAAGTATCTCTTCCTGTTAAAGGTCTTTGGCATCTCAATGAGGCCCATTTCCTTCAAGTATTTGAGTATGTGGCGGTCAATTATTGCCACGTCGGTGAAGCCCACGTTCCTGAGGAAGTGGCTTGCCTCTTTATAGCCGAAGCCCTTGACAGTCTTCACTAACCATTCTCTTGCAGTCCACCCATCCTTGAATTGACTCAGAGCGCCATTCAGGGAACCGTAAAGAAACCTGTTTTCGCAGATGTAAGACGCCCTAGAGGTGGGAAACCTGTGCCTCAGTGATTTGAGCTTGCCAGCAAGATCGCGTTGTGTGAGCGAGCTAAATCCGTCGCCTATCTGTTCCTGGATGCGCACCCCGCCCTCAGCAGTGAAATTGGCAGTAAGTATGCAGAAACACATTTCATTGAAAAGCAGTCTCTCCTCCTTACCAGTGATTTCGAAATCTTCCAATCTCTTCTTTACGGTTGCTTCGACCTTTTTTATAGCAGAACGTATTTCATCAAGAAAGTCCATTTTGATTATCTTCACAGCATAGTGCGACTGTGCATTTCCTCCCGTAATTGAAACTTCCAAAATTGAATACGCGATTCCTGTGGACTCTTCAAGCATTTTGACAAAGTCGTCGAAGTAGGAGAATGCGCAACAACTTTCGAAAACCTGACCGAAGAACTCAAATTCAAGAACCCGCCCTCGGAACGAGATAAGTCGTACTGCCGCCTCTGTGCTGAAATGCAAATTGAAAGCCTCGAGAGGATTTGTAACACCAGAACTGTTGGATTTATCGTTTGGGAGGGGGGACAATGGGCAGAACCTCATTGGTGCTTACGGTTTCAATTTACTGCAATCTGTCGCTAATAATCTTTCTAGTCTAGGGGAAAATAAGAGGCGCTGATTGTGGTTCGGAATTGTTGAGATTATCCCAAAGTTGCAAATCTGTGGGTGCGAAGATTGCATAAATTCGTCCTTATGATTAGTGCCACGTGGGAATGGGTTACCGTTTATCCAATGCTGCTTGCCAGAGACAAACTTGTTTTTTCATCGATCATAAAGGATTTAGGCGATGCATAGTCAATAACAATTATGCTCAATGGAACACCTTCCAGCATCGGCAAAAACGTCCACCTGAAGAGAATTCTAAAAGGAGGAAAGGCGGTTATTTTTGCGTTTGACCATGGCTTCGAGCATGGCCCGTCTGACTTTGAGGGGGATAGGATTGACCCTAGAGTCGTAGTAAAACTGGCAGTTGAGTCAAAGTTTGACGCGATTATGGCTATGCCAGGGATTGCGCGGGCGACTTGGGACCTTTGGGCTGGTAGAATCCCCATGATCATCAAGTTGACTGGGAAGACCTCGCTCAGACCCGCCGAGTTTCAATTCCTGCAATATAAGATAGGGGAAGCTCAAGACGCGGCTGTGATGGGTGCTGACGCGGTTGCAGCGACAGTTTATTGGGGAGCTGTGCAGGAGGATGTGATGGCTGAGAGGTTTGCCAAAATCGCAACGGAGTGCAATCTTCTCGGAATGCCAACATTAATGCTTTCATACCCTCGAGGGCCTTCCATAAAAGATCAGAACGATCCTGAGATCGTGAGATATGCTGCAAGGGCTAGTGCAGAGATTGGGGCAGACCTTATTAAAACATATTATACTGGTTCAGCGGAGAGCTTCAGGAGGGTTGTGGAAGCTTCAACGGTGCCGGTCATGATGAGCGGCGGGGTCAAATATAAGGCAGGTATCGACTTTCTGCGAGCGGTTGAGAATGTGATGAAGGCTGGTGGCGCAGGGGTTGTTACTGGGAGAAATGTGTTCCAAAGCAGGGATTTTGCGCCCTTGGTAATGGCTACAAGGGCGATCGTTCATCAAAGGTTAACTGCCAACGAAGCTGCCGATAAATTCAAGGTAAAGGGGTAGACTTCTTGGCGTGCCGAATTTTTTCCGTCGGGCACGTGCTAATTGATATGAGGGTTAGGGTTGACGAGTTCAGCGGGAGCGATCTTCTGAGCCCGATAAAGGAGATCAGCTACGGTGTTGGGGGATCTGCGGCTAACGTTGCAATAGGCATTACGAGGCTTGGAGGCTCCTGCACGTTGGTTGGCAAAATCGGCATAGACAACTTCGGCAGGATGGTTGTCGACGAATTGATGAAGGAAAACGTGAGCCTCGACCATGTAAAAGCGGATCTCGTAGAGAAGACCGGTCTGACAATAGTCATAATAAACAAAAAAGGGGACATTGCCATGTATGGAGACAAAGGAGCATCGGACAGCTTGAAACCTGAAGACGTCACTGGCATAAAGCCCATAGGTTGCGAATATGTGCATATAGCAAGCTTAAGGATGGATACGTCGATTGCAGTTGCAAACCTTTCGAAAAAAAGTGGGCTATTCGTGGCCTTCGATCCAGGCAGAGAGCTGGCTGTAAAGGGTTTGAAGCACATAAAGCCAATATTCAAGTACTTGGACCTTCTGCTCATGAACTCCAAAGAAGCTAAAGCCATCACAGGCTACGATGAGCCTGAAAAGGTATGTGGCTTGCTTAGGAAGGCTGGGGCGAAAGGTGTCATTGTGAAGCTGGGGGGGAAGGGAGCCTACTACTCTAACCAGCAAGACGAAGGCATGGTAACGGCATTCAATGTTAAGGCGATAGACACAACAGGCGCAGGGGATGCCTTTGTGACTGGCCTGCTACATTCATTGGGCGGTGGAAATAATTTCAAAGAGGCTATGAGGTACGCTAGCGCCGTAGCAGCGATAAAGGTCACCCGTCTTGGCTCGCATGTTATACCCAACGGCGATGAGGTAGAAGAATTTCTGTCGTTGGCAAAAAAATAACAATTGCCTAAAGAATAAAAAAAACCAACGGTTGTTGGAGCTATTGTAATACGCGTATTGTATTTCCCTTCATAAAGTATATACTGTTCACTTTTTTACCAGTAAGTTTTATATAACATTAGAAAACAGTGTTAAAAATTATTGTTTGGTGAGATCATTGAAGAATTTCAAGGATGCCATGTGGAAGGAGAAGGTAAACGAGGTTATTGTAAGAGTGCAAGCAGAGCAGATAAAGTTCGTAAGGCTCCAATTCACGGATCTAAATGGAATCCTGAAAAGCCTTGCTGTGAACTCGAAAAATCTTGAGAATATTTTCGAGAACGGACAGTCCTTTGACGGGTCATCTATCACTGGATATAGGTCGATAGAAGAGTCTGATATGGTTCTCTTTCCTGACCCGACAACATTTGCAGTATTGCCTTGGAGACCAAAGGAGAGGTCGTCGTGCAGGATGATCTGCGACGTCCACACCCCAGACAACAAAAGGTTTGAGGCCGATCCCAGGTACATCCTTGAGAGAGCGCTTGCAAAGCTCAACGCAGCTGGAATGGACTATAAGTGCGCACCTGAGTTAGAGTTTTTCATAGTGAAGGAAGACGGTGAAGGCAATGTGCCAAAGCCCATAGACATGGCCGGGTATTTCGATTACCACCCTGGCGATCTGACTGACGACATAAGAAGGGAGATAGCCGACAATGCGGAGGCGTTTGGTATAGACATCGAAATATCCCATCACGAGGTGGCTTTGGGGCAGAATGAGATCGATTTCAGGTATGACGAAGGCTTATTGACTGCCGATAGAGCGATCACGATGAAGATGGTCACCAAGGTCACGGCGGCAAAAAACGGCTATTTGGCGACCTACATGCCAAAGCCTTTCTTCGGTGTCAATGGGTCAGGAATGCACACACATCAGAGCTTCTGGGACAGAGATGTCAAGCACAATTTGATGTTTTCTGAGAATGAAAGCTCTGGCTACCTCTCGGACCTAGCCAGGTTCGCCATCGGCGGGCAGCTTATGCACGGGCGTGAGATGAGTGCGATCCTTGCTTCATGGCCCAACTCCTACAAGAGGCTTGTGCCGGGCTATGAAGCGCCAGTCTACATAGCTTGGGCGTTCAAGAACAGGTCTCCCCTCATAAGGGTGCCAAACTTCGGAGGAAAGAGGAATGCAGCAAGGTTCGAGATACGCTGCCCAGATCCAGCAGGTAATCCCTACCTCCAGTTCGCGGCCCTCTGCTTGTCAGCACTTGATGGAATAAAGAAGAAGGCAGATCCAGGCGAGCCGACGGAGATGAATGTCTACAAAATGAGTTACGAGGAAAGGAAGGCCAAAGGCATAATCTCTCTCCCAGAATCGCTGAAGGAGGCTCTGGACGAGATGGATAGGAGCGAATTCATGAGGGACGCATTGGGAGATACAGCTTTCGAGAATTATCTTGCTGTAAAGAGGAAGGAATGGGATCTCTACAGGATACAGGTAACGGATTGGGAAATAGCAAGATACATTAGAAGACTTTAAGGAACAATTCCCAAACCTTTTTTTTATTTTCTATAACTTTATATGCTGTTTTTTTCAAATCCCTTCTAAGGGGCTCGACAATGAAAAGGAGACTTTTAGAAATTCTAGCTTGCCCAATGTGCAAGCATCATCCATTAGAACTCAAAGTATTTGATGAAAAACAGGAGATTGAAGAGGGAGTCTTGATGTGTGAAGGCTGTGGCAGATGGTACCCAATCATCGAAACCATACCACACATGCTACCGGATGATTTGAGGGAAGAGATCGAGGACAAGGATTTCTTAAAGAAATGGAAGAAAGAGTTACCCAAGAGAGTGCTTGCAAAAGGCAAGCCCTTCAATCTTGAAGAATAAAAAATAGCCAGTAAAAATATCCTCATAAAGAGTTCGAGTGGAAGGATAATTTACTTTTTATACGAACATTTCTGGCAGTGAATCTCGCCGTTGGCTAACATCGTACCCTCATCATTAAAGGGCGGGCGATGGCAGATATAGTAAGTGCTACCAGAAGGGGTCGTGTACTTTTCAAATAATGTGCATGTTGGCATCTTGCGTTACACCTCTGTCTTTAGACAACTCCAGAATTTGGATCAAATATATAAACATTTTTCTGTCCCACTCAGGTGGGATTAAGGTAAAGATTTAGATGATTTATATTTTGGCATTGCAAAGTATTGTGCGGTGGGAGGCCATGTCTGTTAGAATAGGAATCGCCCAGATGGTGAGCGGCGAAAACAAAGTCAAGAATCTTAAAGTGGCAAAGGGAATGGTCATCTCCGCAGCAGAGAAAGGAGCAGAATTGGTTCTCCTCCCAGAACTATTTGGCTACCTTCCCCCTACGATTAACAGGAAGGGATACTTGCAAAATGCTGAAAATATTAATGGCCAAACCTTAACCATGCTGTCGAAGATCGCGAGGGAGGGGGGGCTGGCGATCATAGCTGGCAGCATAATAGAAAAGAGCAAATATGAACTATTTAACACATCTTGCCTGGTTGCACCTGATGGGAAATTATTTTCTTATCGGAAGGTTCACCTCTTCAAATTCAAAGGTATCAACGAGAGCAGTATTTTTTCGGAAGGAACTGAACCATCAGTTGCTGAATTTCTCGGTAAAAAGATAGGTCTAACGATCTGTTTCGACCTAAGGTTCCCTGAGATCTACAGGGCAGAGATGCTCATGGGAGCAGAAATGATATCAAACGTAGCCGCTTTCTTGGAGAAGACAGGCAAGGCGCACTGGATGACTCTATTGAGAGCACGGGCAATAGAGAATCAGGTCTTTGTTTTAGCAGCTAATCAAGCCAAAGGGGAAGGCGAAGGACCGGTCTACTTTGGAAACAGCTGTGTGATAGGCCCATGGGGGGAGTTAGTTGCGAAAGCGGGTCAGCAGGAAGAATTACTCATTGCTGATGTTGACTTGCGCAAGGTTAGAGAGGTAAGACGGGAGCTTCCTTGCTTAAACGCAAGAAGACCGGAAGCATACATAATTAACAAAATAAAAAAATAAAAGGAAATGAAGAGTTTACTTCATTGCAGCTCTAAAGAAAGCGCCACAGCTTGGGCACTTGTAAAGGCCAATATCGATTGCTTTTTTGCCTTTTGGAGCTAGTTTCCAAGTCTTTGTTGGCTTAGCAACTTCTTTTTTGCATTTAGGGCATTTTGCCATATGATTTCCTCCAATCTTCGCTTTGTACTATCATCACGCTCATGATCAATAAAAGTGTTATGGTGAGGTAGTAAAGGAAATATCGCCAATAATGCTCCATTGAGACTTGACGATGAGCTTTATTGGCAAAGCTCAAGAAAAGTGTTGGAATATACATTGAAGATGTAAATGAAAAATAAAAAAATTAATTATTTTATTTAAAGGTGCATTGCTTTGTCTTTGTCAAGGAGCGTGGAGAACTTATAGTGGTGATCCTCTTCTTGTTCTAGGATCTCTTGGAATATGAATGCGGTTGTCGGGTCATTCTGCGCTTTTGCAACACTTATGATCTCCTTGTAAAGTTTTATTGCTTCTTCTTCGGCCTTCTTGTCCAACTCAAGCATCTCTTTTATGCTATCGCCAAACTTAATCTCGGCGGGTTTTGTTGTTGGCCTCTGACCAAAGTAGTCTATTCTCTCTGCAATTTTTTCATAATGCTTCATTTCAGCTATGGCAGTTTCTTCAAGCACCTTGGATACGCTCTCGCTCATAATACCACGTGCCATGATATGTTGCCAGATGTACTGAATAGCAACTTGGATTTCCCTAGAGGCACCAGCATTCATTAGATCTATGAGTTTTTTACTAGCCCCAGGACTGTATGGCTTTGCTCCTTTTGCCTCCTCGGCTATCACATCAGCGTGGGTTAGCAGTTCTTTTGGCATTTTGAAATTCCTCCTTTTTCATTGCTTAGTTGTACTAAATATTGATCAGCTATTGAATAAAGTTTTAGGTCATTGGAAGGAGGATCAGAAGGGTAACAAACGACGTAACGGTGATCAGGACATTGTCGTCAATGGGACCGAACTCAAAGTGCTCTGCGATGGATGCTACTACAGCAGCGGCAATCCCTGCAAGAGGAAAACCTGCCAAAGCGGTATAATAGTAACCGATGGGGATGCAAACTGCAAGCATGGCAATGTTGCCCAGCCAGCTCTTAGTTCGCCTTTTGTAAACTGCATTTCTGACTATACCTGTAGCAGCATCACCAAATGACATAAATGCTGCCGGGATAACGCCATAGACGGGATTCCCTGTGAGGATCCAGGAGAGCCCGATAGCAAAACCCCAAGCGATGATGAAGTTGACCTCATACGTGTTTTCTTCAACTTGGAACCAGTAGAATAGTTTGTGCACTCGATGAGGAATGTAGGTGATTATTGCCAGCAAGGTGACAAGGATCAACGGGATTGTTACCGCGGAGAAGAAGATCGGGAAGAGTAGTGTTGGTACACCACCAGCAAAGATGTGAATTAGCTTTCTATCATAATATTTAGCGACGTTAGTGGGAAAATTCCTTTTCATGAATATTTTATAGGCATATCTGGTGCCATAGACTACGCAAAGGATGTAGACGAACAGGATTATCCCAATTATTCCCTCTTGGACCCAGTTTTGGCTAATGAACACATCGTGTAGCCCAAGAGACATGGAGAGACCTTCGAGGGATTATAGCGATACTTTGAAACTTTCGAGTTAATATTAGTTTGGATTCTGTCTGTATATTCCGTAGAGTACAAGATCTAGAAGTGTCTGTTTTATGGAAACAATTGATTCCACCAAAAAAGATTATAAACGATCTCTTCAATCACTCATAATAGCCCGGTGGTGTAGTGGCCAAGCATAGCGGGCTTTGGCCCCGCCGACGAGAGTTCGAATCTCTCCCGGGCTACACATCATAAAAACATGTTCAAGAGATGTGGCAGTATTCCCCGTCATTGGGGCGTGACAGCTTTCTTTCCCTGAGGGGGAGACTTCGCCGTAGTGGTCTTCTTTCTGCCCCAAATGAAGTTGATAACGAGAAAGATTGCTATTAGAACGATAATTATTGCAAGAATTATCTGACCGATATAAGGCATAAAGGCAGAAGGCGAGTAAGTCAGACTGAACATCTGGTTAGTGTATGGGGTCAGCAGTGAAGCAGAGACTATTGCACCAGTTGAAATCCAGTTGGGGACTATCTGGCCACCGACAATCTGAGCATTTGAGCTCCCAAGCGGCAACAATATGGTTAAGGATGCATTGCTCACAGGCATGTTTAGCCAGTCAGGAAGAATATCACTGGAAAATGCTGTTTTGCCATTCTCACTTTTCAGCACGCTAAGAGGAAGTGAGTATAGAATCGAGATTTGGAAGCCTACGTTATAGCCAATGGATTGTCTGGTTGTTACTGTAACCAAAGAGCTGTTCTGCGAGAGGCTCAGGTACCCAACAGTATCCATGGCTTTAAGATTGTATGCGCCAACGGGAGCGCTGAAGGTAAAGTTTGTTATATCATCATTACCTGTATTTCTAAGGTTCAATGTGTCCTTAACTTGTATTTCTGAAGAAGTTATCTGAATCATTCTGTTCATTGAATCAGCCTCAATGATTGCAAAGTTACCTGAGTATTGCACGACGCCCAATGTGTTGTTGGAGGGAGTCATCTCCACTGAACCACTTATCGCAGGTCTTTCTCCTGTCGTATAATTGGACAGGTACGGGAAGCTATAGCTAAGCAGTGTCGATCCTTGGGGCAGATATATTGTAGTTGTGGTAGTATAATTCTGATCGAGAACTGGGAAGAAATCAACATATGCTGTGTTGTTACCTATTACAAGGTTTAACCCGTGGATAACAGTCACTAGCCTGAAGGTTTGGGTGTTTGAGGTATCCACGTCTATCGTGTATTCTATCATGTAACTACCAGCAGGGGATTCCGAGTAGATAGTTGTATTCAGGGACTGGTTTGTCGGACCATAGGCATTCACAGAAAAAACTTCGCTCGTAGAGAACAGATTGAAGGTCACATTGGAGCTCGTTGCTGGGCTAGGGATTGTAACTTCGTCGATGTAGACCTGATAGGACGGTTCAATGTACACGGTCCTATTTGCAACTGGGGAGTCAGTACTCTGGCTTAAAGTGGCTTGCGTGGAAATCGCAAGAATGAGCAGGAGTGCCAAACTGCCGACGCATAGTTTTCGCAATTATAAGACCTCTTAGATGAAATTACTTATCTTACACGGTAGAATATTAATCTAGAGGTTTGGATCGTGATCAACACTCATCCTTACATTCCCAATGCCTCCTCTGTGACAAAGGAGATGCTCAGAGTCGTAGGCGTAAGAGGCTTAGACGACCTATTTGTCGATATCCCGAGCTTCCCATTCGAGATCGATGAATTGCTTCCAGAGCCTATTGGCGAAAGCGGCGTCAAAAGGATCGTCGAAGAGACCCTTTCGAAGAATAAAGTGTATGGTACAAAGTGCTTCGCAGGAGGGGGGCCTTGGTTCCACTTTATCCCCAGCGCAGTAAGGCACATAATATCAAGGGGGGAGTTCCTGACCTCATACACTCCTTATCAGGCAGAAGTAAGCCAAGGTATTCTTCAAGCGTTTTTTGAGTTTCAAAGCTTGATCTGCGAGCTGTATGATATGGAGGTTGCGAACGCCTCCATGTATGATCTTTCAACAGCTGTAGCAGAGTCCGCTCTCCTTTGCGCAAGGGTGACAGGAAGAAAGAAGATTATAATTCCGGCATGCCTCCCATGGGAGAGGAAGAGCGTTATTGCCAACTACACAGAGCCGCAGGGGGTCCTAATTGAGGAGGCCCCCTACTCTAAGGAGAACGGAGGGGTTGACTTGGAAAGGCTTAAGGAGGTAATCGACGATGATGTGGCTGGAGTATACGTTGAGAACCCTTCATTTCTTGGCATGATAGATAACGGCGTCAAAGGGATCGTAGAGATAAGCCACGACTCTGGGGCGCTGGCCGTTGTTGGATGCGACCCCCTTTCACTTGGAGTTTTGAAACCCCCAGGGGAATTGGGAGCGGATGTAGCTGTAGGAAATGGCCAGCCATTGGGGATAGCACCAGCGATGGGAGGCAATACTTTAGGCATCATGGCCTGCAGAGAAGACCCTGGGATAGTTAGACAGATGCCAGGCAGGATTGTCGGAATGACAAAGACTGCCGATGGCAGGAGGCGGGGCTATGTCTTAGCCCTTTCGACGAGGGAGCAACACATCCGGAGGGAGAAAGCAACATCGAACATATGCACCAATCAAGCTCTTCTTGCCGTTGCGGCCACCATCTACCTATCCATGATGGGGCGCACAGGTTTAGCTTCTATTTCGAGGAAGATTATCGCAAATACAGAATATGCCAAGGATAGGATGCGGATGGATGAGCTGATAGAGCCTATATTCCAAGGCATTAATTTCAGGGACTTCGCAATGACCATAAAAGGGGCGGACGATGTCGACGGGAAGATCCGTGAAAAAGGGATGGTCGGTGGGAGGAATCTCTCAGAAGACTTTCCAGAGATGAAGGATGGCAGGCTATTCGCGGTCACAGAGGTTCATACTAAAAAAGAAATAGATGAATTGACCAGTTCCATTCACGAAGCTCTGGGAGGTGCATGACATGTATAGACAGGCCTTGTTCGAGGAGCCGCTAATCTTTGAGCTTGGGAAAGCTGGGAGGGTAGGGATCTTGCTGAACGATGAAAACCAAGTTCCAATCGAACAATACGAGGGCGCCATTTCAAAATCGATGCGCAGAGAGAAACTCAACTTGCCAGAGGTGTCTCAGGTAGAAGTAACGAGGCACTTCACGAAACTTTCACAGATGAACTGGGGAGTCGATTTGGGTCCATACCCCCTCGGATCATGCACAATGAAATACAATCCTAGGCTCAACGAAGATCTTGCGACCCGAGAACAGGTTGAACAGATGCATCCGAGGCAAAGCGTGGAAAGCTCTCAGGGATCCTTGGAACTGATGTTCCGCTTGGAAAGGGCGCTTTCGTCAATTACAGGTATGGATGAGTTCACACTACAACCAGCTGCAGGTGCGCAGGGAGAACTTACAGGGTGTCTGATAATCAGGAAATACCACCGTAAAAGGGGAGATCATAGGGATGAGATAATAATTCCAGACTCTGCGCACGGCACAAATCCAGCAAGCGCGGCAATGGCTGGATTCAAGGTGGTAGTTGTCAGAACTTCAGAGGACGGATACATAGATCTTGACATGCTCAAGTGCGCTGTTAGCAACAAGACCGCGGGGCTCATGATGACTAATCCAAATACGCTTGGAATCTTTGAGAACAAAGCTTGCGAAATAGCTGAGGTGGTACATCGCGCAGGTGGGTTAATGTATTACGACGGGGCGAACCTACAAGGTATCGTGGGAAGAGCTAGGCCAGGCGATCTTGGATTCGATATTGCCCATATCAATCTTCATAAGACCTTTTCGACACCTCATGGGGGAGGGGGACCTGGGGCAGGTCCAGTAGGGGTCAAAGAGGGTTTGAGTGGATTTTTACCAGTTCCAATGGTCGAACAAAAGGAGGGAAAGTATGAATTTAATTGGGACAGACCAGATAGCATCGGAAAGATAAGGGAAGATTATGGAAGCTTCCCAATTCTTGTTAGGGCATATGCATACCTGTTATCAATGGGCGTAGAAGGATTGAAGCTTTCTAGCGGGATAGCCGTACTAAATACAAACTACTTCGCAAGGAAGGTTTCAGGAATAAGGGGATTCTCGGTGCCCTTTGGCAATGCGATAAGGAAACACGAGGTTGTCATAAGTGCTGCTGATATTATGAGGGAGACAGGCGTCAGCGCCTATGATATTTCCAAAGCGTTGTTGGACAAAGGACTCCATGCGCCGACAATTTACTTCCCACTTATAGTGAAGGAGGCGCTCATGTTTGAGTTCACCGACGCAGAGCTAAAAGAAAACATCGACCTATACGTTGAGGCATTGGAAGACATATCGCAAAGGGCCTATACAGATCCCTCGGGGGTCAAGGCACAGCCAAAAAACACGTCAGTAGGGAGACTAGATGAGGTCAGGGCAAGCCACCCAAGAACTATGCGCTTAAGCTATAGAATGCATTCCCACTAAATCTATGGTTGTCGTTAAGGTCATGAAGCAGAAGACTATCTCGAATAAAGGTTCTCAAAGAAGGAAGAAAATCAATGAAAGAATATCGTCAACCATATCGTTCCAACAAGCATCGGGAGAAGACCTCCGAGCAGACCTATCCAGAACCATTTGAAGAATCTCATATGGTAATTGAAGTTCTTTTCGAGCATGCCAAGTGCGACGATGTTCGCAGTGCTGCCTATCATTGTGATGTTACCTCCATAGGTCCCCCCAAACAATAGGGCAAACCAGAGAGGAAATCCGTTGAAACCTAACGCTATTAGGCTATTGACAACAGGAATTAGTGCTGCGACCAGAACGACATTATCCAGCACTGAAGAGGCGATTCCGCTGAACCACACCATAAATATCTGCATCTGGGGTTGTGTGGTTACAATTGAAGATATTGCTGAGGCGAGTACATTGGTCAGGCCTGTATATTGAAGGGCGCCCGCTTTTGCGAAAAGAAACATGAAGAAGGTCAGAGTCCACCAATCGACACCCTTCTCGACTATGTGCTGAGCCTGACCTCTCTTCCATAGAAGACCAACAGCTGCGCCAGTATATGCAGCCACAAGAAGGAGGACATCTCTCTCAACATCCAATGCCAATTCAAATCGGTAATGTAGTGCGATCATAATTACTGTTGCAAATAGCAAGATTCCACTAAGTCTAACGTCTTTCATCTTTTCAGGAGGGATAGAACCAAACACCGCAGTTTTGCCATCATTCATCTTTTCAACAACTTTGAACTTGGCCGCTTTCAAATCCTTTCTATACCAGAAGGTGCAGAGGACAATTATGACGACAAGTGACATCAGCGCGACAGGCATTGACCAAATCAAGAAATCTTCGAAAGTGAGACCACCCCTTAAACCTATTAAAATCCCCACCGGGTTGCCTAGTAGCGTGGCCGAACTTCCGACATTGGTAGCTAGTACGGTTGATATCGTATATGGATACGGATTTAGTTCATAATATTTACAGTATTCGAACGAAATGCCTATGATAAAGAGAATGGAGGTTACCTCATCAACCAGGGCAGCCATCAGGGTAGACATTATGAGGAGAATTATCAAGACTTTTCTGGGGTCGTTCTTTGTTAATCTAAGCAATTTTCCTAAAAGCCAAGTGAAGAATCCGCTCTCCTTTGCTATATAAACAAGAACCATCATGGCTATGAGGAATGTTATGACATCGATGTTCATGTAGAAGATCATGTTTTGAATTGAAAGGGTTCCCGTTGCTAATAGAGTGGCTATGCCAGCAAAGGCTATCGCTAGCCTAAAGCGCCAAAATGCTAACGTTCCCAAGACTGTAGCAATGAATACTGTGCCAGCAATTATCTGTGCCTCCACGCTCAAAAGGTGCCAGAGCAAAATTGCTGTTGCAGCAACGGCAAGTATGTAGATGATGACGTCGCGTTTGCGCGTCACTGGCTCTGCAGACTCGGGCTCGCCCATTGTTGTCTACAACCTCACATAGCACTATGCTGACAACTTGAAACTAGGACTAATCATAAAGTTTTATCAATATAAAAAGCTTCCTAACATTTTCTTATATAAGAAGCTTATAAATTAATAGTTGCACAATAAATGATGGTGTGAATATAATTATAGGGGAGCGCATAGCATTAAACCGTGCATTTACCCACTGAGTTTAAACTTTTATAAGAGGCATCAAGAGAGAGAGAAGGGGATTTGAAATGGGAAAAGAGATCGAAAGTCAAGTTATTGATGCTCTAAAGAATGTGATGGATCCAGAAACGGGCATGAGCATGGTTGATATGCAGCTAATCAATAAGGTTGAGGAGGTTGACGGAATAGTCAGCATTGAGTTCATCCCGTCTAGCCCAATGTGCCCCATAGCATTCTATCTTGCACAAGAGATTAAGACTGCTGCCTTGAAGGTTCCTCAAGTTAAAAAGGTCAAGGTCTCTTGTAAGGGGCACATGATGGAGGAGCAGATAAATAAGAGTGTCAATGAGGACTGAACGGATGGTAAGGGTCGAAGTTAGGCTCTTTGCAAACTTGAGGGAGGATGTTGGTAAAGATAGCATTTTCTTGGATTTTGCCAACTCCCCCACTATGCTTGATGTGATAAAGGAACTCATCAAAAGGGAGCCGAAGCTTCAAAGGCGTCTGATCTGCAATGAAGGTTTTAACGAACATTATAAAATTCTTATTGGGGCAGATCTGGTTTTTCCAGAAGATTTTTCAAAAATCCTGCGGGGGAACAAGGTAGCAATCCTTCCACCCGTCAGTGGTGGATGATTTCACCTTTCATATAGAATGGAGTACAGGAAAGAACGTTCACTAGAACCCTTCTGCCAAGCATTGAGGGCTTACAATCGCTTATCGCTACGGTCTTGTATTCGTCAGTCCTGGCTATCATTCCACCATGAAGGTACCTGTCGACAATGGTGGCTTCAAAGGTTTTTCCAACACATTCCATATTCTTTTCAAGTTGTATTTTGCATGCGAGGAGTGCCAAAGCTTCGCTTCTACGTTTCTTGATAGCCTCTGGCGTCTGCTTCATAAATGAAGCTGGTGTATGGGGGCGTGGAGAGAATCTAGCGATGTGCGTCTTGTCTGGGCGTACGGATTTAATTATCTCGTAAGTCTTCTCAAAATCTTCATCTGCTTCGCTGGGGTAGCCTACGATAATATCAGTGAAAAGCGTGATCTTCGGATACTTGGACCTGAAGGAAGCCACAATTTCTTTAAATGAGCTAGTTGTATACCGCCTTTCCATGCTTTCCAGCACGCGATCGCTTCCACTCTGGACGGGGATATGGATGAATTTGTATACCTTTGACGGTTCAAATGAGGCTATGAGACGTTCAATATATGCCTGTACCGATGAAGGGTTGAACATACCTAAGCGGACCCTGAAACTGCCTCCCACGTTTATGATCTTATTAAGAAGGTTTGGAAGGTTCGTTCCTATATCATTTCCATAAACGCCCGTGTCCTGCGCAGATATTTGTATCTCCCACGCACCCCCGTTGACAGCATGCGAGATATGGGAGAGTATTCGTTCCTCGGGAAGGCTCACGAGCTTGCCTCTGGCTAGTTTGACTATGCAGTAGGAACAATTTCCCAGACAACCCCTTGAAATGGCTATGGTATATTTTGCGCCCATCGCGTAAGGAGCGGGTTCTGGCATAGAGTTGCTAGGGCTTAATGTTACTGTCCTGGAGTTCATACGCAGTGCAAGCGGTATCGACGGCAGGTTGTGCGGGGTGACGATTGAAAAATTGGGGGCATGGCGAGCGATCAGAGCGGGCTGGGCTGCAGCCATACAGCCGGTAACGACGACTCTCTTCCCTGCAAGCGCAGAAAGGAATTTCAGTACCTTGCGCTCCGTCTCGCCTCTCACTGTGCAAGTGTTGACGATAACGGCGTCTGAATCGCGTAGCGAGGGGGTCAGCTTAAAACCCGCTGCCATCATCAGTTCTTTTATGGCAGCTGTCTCTGCCCTGTTGGAAGAGCATCCAAAGGTCTTGATGTAGACCAACATAAGCTAGTAAGTAATAGTTCGCGCACTTCTAAAGCTTGGCGTGTTTTATGAATTTTTTCAGGATACTCTGCATGGTGGTTGTGAAAAGTGTCTCATTGCCTTGTGCTTGTGTTCTTCCTTTCTTGATTGCATCAAGAATAGCATCCACGGTTTGATCCTGTGATTCGATTATAGTGAACGCATCTCCAACAACTGGGGCCCAATGCGCGTCACTCCCACCCAACTTGGCTAGGTTTAGCGTATCAGCCAATCGAGCGGCACTTATGTTGTATCTGTGAAGAGTTGAGGCATTAATAACCTCCAGCGGCAGCGAGTATGGCAATGATGATTTCACACTCTTTTCGCCAACACCATGGCTAAAGGGATCAGTTGGATGGGGGATTATGACGGTTGAGCCATCGGCAATGGCAGTCTTCACTACCTCAAGGAAAGGAGCATTGAAGTAAAAGTTTCTTCTAGGATCTAGCACAATCAGGTGCCCAAAAGAAGTTGTAATCTCGACGCCAGGTATCAATAGAAAACCCATCTCACCAGACAGTTCGATGGCTTTGTTCCTATTCAATGGAAGATCATGATCAGTGATTGCGACACCGTCGAGGTGTTTTTCTTTGGCTGACTTCACAATATCGCGGATGCTCGATACACCATCTTTGGATGCCTCACTATGCACGTGAAGGTCTATCTTAAGCAGCAATACATGTCCCCTAGTTTGCCTTTACCTGATGTTCGAGCCGGGCGGAACTGCACGATCGGGAGAAAGAAGTGATACAGTGTCTTCGCTCTCAGCAGCTAGCAGCATAACTTCAGATTTTAAGCCAAAGAGCGTAGCTGGCTCGATGTTGGTCAGCACTGCAATCTTCTTCTTCAAAAGCTCCTCGGGTGAGTAGTATTTTGCTATCCCCGCAACGCAGGATTTCCGACCAAACTCACCAAGGTCCACCTCAAGGTGTAGCAAGTCTCTAGAGCCTTTGACGTGCTCCACCTTGACTACCTCTCCTATAGCAATTTTTGCTTTTTTGAAGTCCTCGATCTTGATCCTCGGTCCGACGTCCTTGAAGGGTATAAGGTTTGCCTTGACTTGACCAACATCTGCCGGCAGCACTTTCTTGAATAACGGAGTCGATTTACCTAGTTCATGCCCTGCCTTCATTGGTTCTTTGCACGCTGACCATTTGGTCTTATGGACTGAGCCTTCAATATTAAGTACGTTCCATATTTTTTCCGATGTGAACGGCAGGAATGGCGACAGAAGGCTGCCAAGTGCCTTTACTACTTGGGCAGATGCGTAGAGTGTAGCAGCTGCCTTGTTGGGATCAGTCTTTATAGTGATCCAAGGAGCGGAGTTGTTGAGGTACTTGTTCCCCTCATGAGATAACGCAAATATGCTCATCAATGCATCTCTGAACCTGAAGGCCTCGAGCGCTTCCGCGACCTCCTTCTCTGTCTTTTCAACCAAAGCCAACAAGTTGTTGTCTTCATCAGATAGGGTTGCCTTAGGGATCCTTGAATTGAAGAATCTCTCTATGAAGGTAAGGGTCCTGTGTATAAAGTTGCCAAGCACATCTGCCAGCTCATCATTGTGGCGTTTTATGAACTCGTCCACCGAGAAATCCGCATCCCTCTCGAGGGGGGCGACTGCCAACAGGTAGTAGCGCATTGGATCTGGGTCGAAGTTCTTGAGATATTCGTCTATGCCGATGAACCAGCCCCTGCTCTTTGACATCTTCTTGTTCTCAAGAGTCAGGTACTCCCCTGCGATGATAGAGCGAGGGAGATTGTATTCCGCTGTACCCATTAGGATGGCTGGCCAGAAAATTGCGTGGTGGTATATTATGTCCTTGCCTATGAAGTGGATTGCCCTGCCATTCCCCTGCCAATACCTTTTCCATCCATCAGGCTCCCCCTTAGATGCAAAATAAGCTTTTGTGGACGAGATGTATCCAATTGGAGCATCGAACCAGACGTAAATGACCTTGCCATCCGCTCCTTCGACTGGAACGGGAACACCCCATGTCATGTCTCTGGTGATGCACCAATCTTTAAGTCCCTCTTTTATCCAACCCAGAGCATAATTCTTCACGTTTGCTGGGATATTCGGGTTGTTCTCCAGCCATTCCCCTAATCGATCCTGAAATGCAGTTAGTTTGAAGAACCAATGCTTAGTGGTGGAAAGCTCTGGCTTTGTTCCGCATATAGCGCAAGATGGCCCCTTGAGGTCTATTGGGCGCAAGTACCTGCCACACGAGTCGCACGAATCCCCACGTGCGCCATCAAAACCACAGTACGGGCATTGTCCTTCCACATATCTATCTGGAAGGTATTTTTCACATCTTGGGCACCGGAGTTGCTCCAGCTCCTGCTCGTAGATGAAGCCATTGCCAAGGAGTTTTATGAAGAACTCCTGCGTAGTTTCGTAATGTATCTTTTCAGTAGTTCTTGAAAAGAAATCGAAACTGCAACCCATGCGCTCGTAGTCGTCCCTAATTAGCGGGTAGTAACGATCGACAATCTCCTTTGGAGAGACCTTCTCTTTCTCAGCCCTCAAGGCTATTGGAGTGCCATGCTCATCGGTGGCACAAATGAATATCACGTCTCTCCCAGCCCGCCTGAGATACCTGACATAGACGTCGGCTGGGAGATAAGTTGACCTTAAGTGCCCCAAATGAGGACGGTCGTTGGTATAGGGTAATGCTGAAGTTACAACAAGTGGCTCGTGCTTCTCCATTGTAATTACCTCGGGATTGGTTCTACTATTGGTAGTGGTGCTTATTCTTATTTCATTTTGTTTTTGGTTTATTTGAGGCGATCCTAGACACACCAAGGAGGTATGATGCAAAAACGATGCGTCTAAGGTTTATTAAGGTGGTGCTAATTTCTCTAATTGTGGAATTCATATGGATTACGATGCCCTTTTGGAGAGAGGTCTCTCGAAAATACCTGAGAAGGCGACGAAGTCGTCTAAGTATGAGACGCCGCAGACCGAGCCTTCTATAATTGGTGCAAAGACCGTCATCTACAACTTCAAAGAGATCGCTGAAAGGCTGAACAGGACCCCGAATCATCTACTGAAGTTCATTGTGAGGGAGCTTGCGACTTCGGGTGCCCTTGAAGACTCAAGAGCGACCCTTCAGGGGAGGTTTACGAAAGAGGCTCTTGACGAGCTGGTTGTGAGGTATATCAAGGCTTATGTTTTGTGCGGATCCTGCAACAAGCCTGACACGAAGCTTGTAAGAGAAGACAGGCTAACGTTCATATCATGTGAAGTTTGTGGGGCCAAGAATCCCGCAAAGACTCTGATGTGAGTGAAGGACAATGGTTGAAGGGGCAGTCTACGTCAAGGTATGGCAGATCAGACTTGGCGAGACCATGGTCGCGGTTTGTGACTGCGACGTTATGGGAAAGAAGATTACCGATGGAAAGCTTGTACTCGACGTCTGTAAGGAATTCTATGGCGAGGAGAAAATTGCGGCTGATGCGGCGATAGATCTCCTAAAAAGAGCCACAGTGGCAAACCTTGTCGGGAAAGATGCTGTGAAGTGCGGAATTGAAGCTGGATTGATCCACAGAGAAGCGGTGATATGTGTCGGAGGGGTCCAGCATGCGCAGTTCATCCAGATCTGAAGGGCTGAAACATGCGTAGATTCTGTCCCAAATGCGGATCCGAAGGGCAGAGCTTGATCCATGGGTTATGCGAGACATGTTTTTGGGAGGATGCGCTGGACGCTTTTCCTAGGCTAATATTGCTGACGATGTGCAGCTCCTGTTTCTGTCATTTGCAAGGCAAGAGGTGGGTACGAAGGAGGGAGGGAGCCGATGAAGAGAAAGTCATAGAGGGAGCAAAAGAGGAGCTGCTCAAGACCGCAGACTTGACTGAGGGCGTCGAGATCCGTGATATTGATGGAAGGATTACTGAGTGGTTCAAGTCCGGTCTCCCGAAGACGGTGGAGTTGGAGGCAGAGGTCCAAGAAAAGTCCAGCGGATTGTCCAGAAAAGCGAAGACTTTGGTAAGCATTGATTACAGGCTCTGCCATGATTGTTACTGCGTTGCCAGCGGCAAATATGACGCTCTAGTCCAGATAAGGGCAGACGGGAGGAAGCTTGACAGCGAAGACAGAAAAATCCTGAAGACTATCTTTGAGAGATTTTATAGAAGAACGGAAGGTCGTGGGAGATCAGATGTCACAGACGTGAAGGACAATGAGGGCGGAGTAGATGTAAAGTTTCTGACCATGAATATGGCAAGAATGTTTGTCAGGGAATTCTCAGACACCACTGGTGCCTCTCTGTTTGAAAGCGCAAGAGTCATGGGGAGGAGCACCGGGGGTACTCACTACAGGACGACGATCGCGGTCAAGCTGCCAATATTCAGGGTTGGCGAATTGATTGAGGGAGAAGGAACGTTATACCAGATCGTGGGATACCACAGGGGAAGAGCTGTTGTAGAGGCGCTCAAAGAAAGAGGAAGGAAGAGATCACTGTCCAGAGATCAATTGGATGCCTCCCACAGGGTAGGGTTCAACGAATACAAAAGGGTAAGACTTGATTCGAAGACGAAAGTTGCGGGCACCTTCTTCGATTTGGAAGAGAAAAGGTTTTTTGAGTTACCTTCTGGGATCGTTCCACGCAACATGAATGAGGGGGATGTGGGAATAATGATAACCATCGATGGAAAAGAAAATATTTTCAAGACAGGCGAGAAGAGCTATCAAAAGAGTGAAGGTCAGCTACAGTAAATACTAGTCAGTTGTAGTACGCGCGAGCTGGCAGGATTGTTGGCGGGCCCGTCGGGATTTGAACCCGAGACCAACGGGTTTCTTCGTTTTCTTAAAAGCCCGCTGCTCTACCGTACTGAGCTACGGGCCCTCATTAGAGGGAAGTGCGGCTTACTATTAAAATTTTTCAATTGCATTCATGCTGAGAGTGTATTATAGGAAAGGTTGTCGAGTTGGCTTTCATGGTTTCATGTTTTTAGCACAATTTATAAAGAGCCGGGGAAAAAGAGGGGTTGGAGATTCCGATGAAGTTTGGAAGACCAAGAGGTACTAGGGACTTCCTGCCACCAGAAATGAGGATAAGAAGGTCCATACTGGACAAGGTAAGGCAAGTCTTCGAACAACATGGCTTCGAGGAGATGGATACCCCGGCCATGGAGTTGTGGGAAGTCCTATCAACCAAGGGTGGGGATGACGTCGAACGTCAGATCTATAAATTCCAGGATAAAGGCGAAAGGTGGTTGGGATTAAGGTTTGACCTCACTGTTCCACTCGCGAGGGTAGTTGCTGGCACACCTGACCTTGTCAAGCCTTTTAAAAGGTACAACATCTCCAAGGTTTGGAGGTACGAGGAGCCTCAAGGCGGCAGGTTTAGGGAATTTCTCCAAGCAGACATAGACATCGTCGGCTCCTCAAGGATGGAGGCAGATATGGAATGCGTCTCGACAGCCGTGGATGCACTCAAGGAATTGGGGTTGGAGGACTTCGAGGTTAAGATGAACGACAGGAAATTGCTTGAAGGAATGGTCGAGAGCCTCGATATCAAGGAACGGTTCGGGAACAGCGTCTTCAGAGCGCTCGATAAGCTCGAGAAGATAGGGGAGGAAGGCACTATGAAAGATCTCGCCGAGATGGGGCTTGATGAAGTAACTGTTGAGAAGATAACAGGATTCACACGCCTAAAAGGTGAAGAGGCACTGGAATATGCGAGCAGTCAATTTGGATCATCCAAGATGACTCTGGACGGGATAGCTGAGCTGAGAAGGCTTGCAGAACTGTCGGATTCCTTCGGCCTTAGTAACTTGCGCATAGATTTCAGCCTTGTCAGGGGATTGGATTACTACACTGGGCCGGTGTTTGAAGTCAAGGCAGGCGGTGTCCAAGTGGGTAGTGTGGCAGGAGGGGGAAGATACGATGGTCTAATTGAGAAATTTGGCGGACCACCCACTCCTGCTACAGGAATATCCTTGGGCATAGAGAGGCTGTATGAAGTTCTCTTTGAAAGGGTGAGAAACGAGATGAAGCCCACCAGAATAGAGGTGTTTGTAGCCAATGTAAACGAGGGCGTAGCGTTGGACGCAATAAGGTTAAGCCAGGAACTCCTTAGAAGGGGGGTTGCAGCGGAGCCAGACCTCATGGGGAGAAAGCTCGGTAGGCAGCTCGAATATGCTAATAGCAAAAGGATACCATACGTTCTTGTCGTTGGTCCTGACGAGCTTAAAACGAAAAAGTTCAAGCTCAAGGACATGGTGGGGAACCGTGAGATTGTTGCCGGTCTTGATCAAGTCGTCAATATTGCAAAGGGGCAGATTAACGAGTAATGCCGCCAACGAAGAAAGCCACCAACGCAAGCAGCATCCAGATCCTTGCCTGAGTCTTCACCTTAAGGGCGGCTTCTCTGCTTTGATTTCTCATGATATAGACTGAGGAGTATACGAAACCGGCATCTACGATCAGGACGATCAACAAGTAGAAGATGCTAAGATTTCCCCAGATGTATGGGATCGGCGTTATCAATACAGGCAAGATGTAGAAGATTGCAGCTCCTAAAGCGGCAGTCTTAGACCCGTTGACCAAGGCGATTGTCTTTATCCCTTTTATTCTGTCGCCCTCAATGTCAGCAATTCCTTTGGTGATCTCCCTGCCTACGCTGGCAAGGAATGCCAGTAGGAAAAATACAGTGACGGTAACGTCGATAGTGTTAGAAACAGCGATCCCTCCAAAAAGGAAGGGGACCGCGATGCAGAAGGCTACCATCATGTTCCCTGGGAGGCCTAGCTTTTTGCCATGCAAGTTGTATGACAGCGAGATTATGAAAGTGAATATGGCAAGAATCACGGCGTAAGTCGATATTGGGACAGCGGAAAGGACCCCGAAAAAAACAAACAAAACGCCAAATGTGGTGGCAGCATTTTTTGATACAGCGCCGGAAGGGAGAGGCCTATCCGGTGCATTTATTCGATCGATTTCAATGTCTACTATGTCATTCATCACCATGGCAGAGGCGGTAAGGAAGAAAGAGACCAAGAAGCCGAAAAGCATCTGGAATGCGCCAGGTATTCCTCCCGATATGGCGACCTCACCAACGATTACCGCAAGCCCCATCATTACAGCATTTACAGGGCGGATAATTTTTACATAGGCTGATATCTTATAGGGTGACTTCGGAGGCGTCATAGTAGGTTATCTCCCCCTGACGGTCGATTATCGCAAGGATTAAGTCTTTCTTGGAGAGTTTTGCAGAACTCGAGATTGAGGAGAGTTCATTTATTGCGATTGGTTCCCCTTCAATGAGCCCATAGATAAGATATTTCGCAGGCTCTTTTCCCATAAGCGCTCCCCTTCGATAGACCCTGTATTCAAGCTGTGGTCCATAGCCAGGTTTTACCAAGTAGCCTCTTCTGCGCAGATCAGAATATAGGAGAAAGCGAAGCCAAAGATCCTGATCTTCCTTTGAAAGGGATTCTACGAGCTCCGGAAAGGTAAGCTGTTTGCCAGACTCTATCAGTTGGATCTTGTCCCTTTCCAGAAGGTAAAGGATCTCTACATCGGATAGGATCAGCTTGCCCGAGTCCATCTCACCAATTGATCCCTGTTGGCAAACCCGATCAGCATCTGGCCCGGAGATCGACCCTTTCTTGTTATTCAGGATGCATTTAGGGGACTCCGACAACGCGAACACCTTAATTCCTAGTAAAGGTAATGCTATCTATATGCCCTTCGAAGAGGAGTTATTAGCGTTTCTAAAGGGCAATAGAAGATTATTGCTGGTCGGCATTGGTAGCAGCGTTAGGAAGGATGATGCTGCGGGCGTAAGGGTTATTTCAAGGCTTCGTGGGAAAGTGCCTAAGGTCGTAGGGTTAATGAACTGTGGCACCATCCCAGAGAACTTTTTTTCCAGCATAAAGAAGCTGGCCCCATCGTACATGGTCTTCTTCGACGCAGTTGATATGGGGGAAGAGCCAGGGTTTTTTACATTTGTGGATGAGAATGCTCTAGTCGCCCAGTCAGTTTCAACCCACAAGCAATCTTTGAAGATATTCTTTAATGTCTTGAGGGGGGGGCTCCCTACTGCGCAGATTCGCTTAGTGGGGATCCAACCGAAGACAACTGATTTCGGAATAGGGCTCAGCGCTCCCGTCGATAAGGGCTTAAGGGCGCTAACGGAGATAATCATCAATGCACTGAAGGAGAGAGACCATGAGGACCATTGAGTGGAAGGGCGATGCCGTATATTTTATTGATCAAACCAAATTGCCGAGAAGGCTTATCATAGCTAAATGCGACGATCACGAGGAGCTTGCCAGAGCCATTGAGAACATGAAGATTAGGGGCGCTCCTGCATTGGGAGTGGCTGCAGCAATGGGGATAGCTCTGGCAGCAAAGAACAGCAAGGGCAAGACAGCTGATGAGATTAAAAGTGATCTCGTCGCGGCATCCAAGCGAATACGGTCAACAAGACCGACCGCCAGAAACCTCTTTTGGGGGCTGGAACGCATGGAAAGAGTGTGGAGGAGGGAGAAGGATCCTTCAAAACTCATTGATCGTGTCATCAAGGAAGCGGGCATTATCGCAGATGAGGATGTGCAGCTTTGCAGAGGAATAGGAAGGCATGGAGCTGAATTGATCTTTGATGGAGACAACATACTTACGCACTGCAACGCAGGTGGTCTTGCATGTGTGGAATATGGGACTGCACTCGGCGTAATCCGAAGCGCTGTGGCAGGCGGAAAGAAGGTATTCGTCTACGCAACAGAGACAAGACCCCTGCTTCAGGGAGCACGTCTTACCGCATTTGAGCTGAAGAGCGAGGGGATTCCATTCAAGCTGATCACGGACAACATGGTTGGATACGTGATGCAGAAGGGTTTGGTGGACAAGGTTGTCGTTGGAGCAGATAGGATCACGAAAAGAGGGGACGTCATCAACAAAATAGGGACCTACGGAATAGCGGTCTTAGCAAGAGCACATGGCATTCCTTTTTATGTGGCAGCCCCATCATCAACCATTGATCTTTTGGTAAGGTCGGAGGAGATAGAGATAGAGGAACGAAAGGCGGAGGAGGTGACAACTGTCTGTGGCAAGAGTATCGCACCAAGGGGTACAGATGTGCTTAACCCTGCCTTCGATCTTACGCCAAAGGAGCTCGTGAGTGCCATAATAACCGAGAAGGGAGTTGCCTACCCCCCCTACGACTTGTCAGTCCTTCTCGGGAAGAGTTAGGATAGAGTGAATGGGGTACTTCGAGTTTTCATCAATCTCTTTCTTCCAGCGTTCGCCGACTGCGATGAGAACAAACACTGCGGCTATTTCAGCGCCGCTTCTACGTGCTAGATTTACAAGAGCTTTGAGCTGCTCCCCGGATCGCACTACGTCGTCAGTAATTAGGATGCTGTCTCTCCGCTCGATCCCGTTCTTTGGAAGGTAAAGGGAGACTTGGATGCCTGCCCTTGAGACTGTATAGGTTTCCTCAATGAAATTCGCTACGCCAATCTCCTTCTCCTTTTTTGCGTAGATGAACGGAACCCCGAATGCGTCAGCAATATGAACCGCAAGAGGGATGCCGTCAACAGCGACCGTAAGCACTTTGCTCACTCGTTTTCCGGCAAGTTTCTGCACAACGTGGTTGGCAATGAACCTCAGTAGAAGTGTATCGCCCACGATCTTTGTGTTGTCCAAAAAGCCACCCTTGTCAAAACCTACTTTATCCATTATGTGCCTGGTTACATCGTAGCCCTTTTCCAGCTTTGCCAGTATAGAGGTTGCCCTTTCGGGGCTAGGAAGTATATGTCCTTTCACGTAGCGGTTCAGAACCGTTATTGGAATGCCTGTAAGTTGCATAAGTTCCTGGTAGCTGTATAATTCCTTGGCGAGACGGAGGAACTCGACAGATCGTATTTGCATTTTAAGATATTCATACCTCGTCTCGTCTATCAAGCATGACCCCTCTGCAATACCCATATCATTTTTTACACAAGGGCTATTTTAATTTTTATATATTTGATTAAAAATTCCTCTTGCTGCTGACAGTACCTGTGCTGTTCTGGTACCTTCCGGAGTAGGGTTTACTTGAGGAGGAGCCCATTTTGTTGAAGACGACCTGTGCTATCCGCTCACCCTCTGCGATCTCCACCCTAGAGATCCCCATATTGATAAATGCTAATGTCAATTGCCCTTTAAAGCCAGGATCTATAAAGGCAAAGCTCCCTACGAGGCCCTCTCTCGCGAAGGAGGAGCGGATATAGATCTGCCCGCATATTGAGGGCCCTATCTCAAGGCGTTCCATAGTGTGGAGCAGGCTCTGCTTGCCTACGTCAATAGCTGTCGAGGCGCCATTACGCAGATCATAACCAGCAGGGGAGAGAGACTTGTCCGAGAAGGGATCAATCCTGAGCTCTCCGCTGCACAAACATTCGAGTATCTCTGCATCTGACAAAATGGTCATGGTGGATCACTCGAAATCCAGAATATAAGGCACAGTTACACCGCTCTCAGCTAAGCTTGCTTCGTATTTTCTAGTCAGTCTCATTTCTGTTGGGATTATCGCGATCTCGCAGAAGACGTCAACGACACCTTCGAGAAGATGACCGACCAATACGCCTTTATCACTCCCCGCAGAGACGTGAATGTGCACGAATGGCTCTCCTTTATAGTAGGACAGGTTTCCATTACCCACTGCTTCCATGTGGGTCTTGACTGACTCCTCCAAGCCCTTTTTGAGGATGAGGCGGCAGCTCTTAAGGGCGCCTATGAAGGAGACAACTATTCCAGAAACCAGCTCTTCATGTTTCATAATGTCTTTGATTGAAGAGACCACTTCATCGTCTTCGTCAAGGCGAACAATGAGCACATTGCCAGCACTCTTAGTCTTCATGCTGTGAACCTCACTATCACAAATTCATAGCTTCTTAATATTTTCATGATAGCGATCGCCACTTTCAAGAATAGCCGACTTAACAAGTTATAAATTGATTGACATAATGATAAAAGTTTAAATATTAAGTATAAAACAACCTTAGAAGTTAATAGCATAAACTGGCATTATTAGTCAATTTGGGCGGGTAAGATATGGTGGAACTCTTAAAGAATTATATCAAAGGCGAATGGGTCGAGGCAAAGGGGAAGGAGACGCTCGATGTAGTTAATCCGGCCACACTAGAGATCCTGGCCAAGGTTCCCAAGTCAAACAAAGAGGATGTCGAAGCGGCAATAAAAGCAGCGAAGGAAGCAACTTGGGAGTGGAGGTGCACACCCCCAGCGACAAGGGTGAGGTACTTATACGAATATCGGAGCCTCCTAGACGAGAATTTTGAAGAGATCGCGGAGATCATTGTTAAGGAAAATGGCAAAACGCTCGACGAGGCTAGAGGAGACATAAAGAGAGGTATTGAAACCGTCGAACTTTCAACAGGCATCCCAACAATGATGTTGGGCGACATTGAGTGGGATGTTGCGAAGGGGATCGATGAGTCTTATTGCAGGGAGCCGTTGGGCATCTGTGTGGGGCTTACGCCCTATAATTTCCCTGCAATGATCCCTCTGTGGTTCCTTCCCATGGCGATAGCGTGCGGTAACACCTTCATCCTGAAACCATCGAGCCAGGTTCCCTTAACTGCTCAAAGGCTGATCCAGCTTGCCGATGAAGCAGGGTTTCCACTAGGTGTCGTAAACCTGGTGAACGGAAGCAGGGATGTGTCCGACGCTCTTCTTTCAAGCCATGATGTCAAGTCAGTGTCCTTTGTCGGATCATCGGCAGTTGCGAGGCACATTTACAAGAAGGCAGCCGAGACAGGCATGAGGGCGCAGTGCCAAGGACAAGCGAAGAACTTCATTGTCATAATGCCTGACACAGATATGAAGAATACGATATCCGCGAGCATTACGTCAGCATGTGGATGCACGGGTCAGAGATGCCTCGCTGGTGAGAATTTTGTTCCAGTTGGGGAGGCATACGAACCTTTCAAGAAAGCATTGTTGGAAGCCGCTTCTAAAGTCAAAGTAGGCTATGGCCTGGATTCCGATACCCAGATGGGGCCACTCGCCTCAGAGGGGCAACTTCAGACTGTCTTGAAATACATCCAGAAGGGAATAGATGAGGGAGCCACACTGATTCTTGATGGAAGGAGGGTGAAGAGTGAGAAGTACCCTAGGGGTTATTTCATAGGACCAACCATCTTCGACAATGTTACTCCTAATATGACGATATTTAAGGAAGAAATATTCGGCCCAGTAATTGGCATCACGCGGGTAACGACCCTGGACGAGGCAATAAAGTTAGCCAACACCTCAGTTTACGGCAATGCGGCCGCGATCTTCACCACTAATGGCAAGACAGCGAGAGAGTTCACATATAAGGTCGACGCAGGAAACATTGGCATAAACATCGGTGTCCCAGCGCCCATTGCCTTCTTCCCATTCGGTGGTTACAAGGAATCTTTCTTTGGGGACCTCCATGGCCAGGGTATGGATGGAGTAGAGTTCTACACACAGAAGAAGATTGCCATCACCAGGTGGTTTTAGGTGCAGTTGGGTACGTTCGGTGCCATACTGAAGTACGCCATCGAGATCGAGGATACGACATCCAAGTTCTATGATGGCCTCTCCCAGAAAGCCTTGGAGAATGCAAAGGGGAGCATCTGCGAGTTTTCTGATGCCTCGAAGAAGAATAAGCAGACTTTGGAAAAGACGAGGAGGATGGAGATGCAGGAGATGATTCTCGAGGCTATAACCGGGATAGACTCTACGAATTACGAAGCAAAATTCGAAATCCCTGACTTTGCGGGAGGGGCGAATAATGCAGTTGGGATCGAGCAGAAAGCGTCGTCGTTCTATTTTGACGCATCAAAAAAGCTGGGGTTCCTTCCCAACGCAGCCAGGACCCTTGAGAGGATAGGTAAGGAGAGAGAGAGCAGGATTGAAAAGATCAGAGCCTTTCTCTGATTTCTTTCTAGCAAATTTATCGAAAGAAGCATTATGCGACCCTGATACTCATAAATTCAGGGTTAGAACTCCTGAGATTGACCAGATCCACAGCGCGGAGTCTGGAAGATTCAACCTGCTTCAGGTGTTTTCGAGAAGCAATCACTGCCACTTTCAATTCATCGCTAGTAGGGGCACGGAGGGGGACGCCAGGAACTGGGATATAGCCAGTTATGTGAAAGCGGATATTTGGATCGATCTTTGCAATGTACTTTGCCACTTGTTCGACTTCAGTTGCTGGGATCATGTGCGGGATAAGCACTGTACTAGCTTCGAGCCTTATTCCCCGATCATAGGCATTCTCAAAGTTACATAAAACCGATTTATTGGAGACACCGGTGTACCGCACGTGCAGAGCTTCAACGTAAGCCTTTATGCTCACTGACGCCTCATCGATGAAATCAGGTATGCGTTCTGATCCATTACTATGGCCAATTTTTGTAATTGCTCCCAAGTCTTCATGGGCATACATGGCAATAGTCTTCAGATCAGGGTTGATGGTCGGTTCTCCCCCCAAGAAGTGGACTCTATGGGGTTTCAGAGCTTCTAGAGCATCGAGGATTTCTTCAGTCCTGAGTATTTTTTCGTGCTCATTTGCCCCAATATTTGCAGCTTTGATCTTGTACGCGCATCCAATACAATGGAAATTACAACCAGAATTGTGGACACATACTCTCGGTATATTGCCGAAAACGTTGAAGGTGATCTTAAAAAAGCCCAAACCAAAACACCATCAAAATGTGGGAAGTGTTGAATAAAGAATAAGTTTAGCCGGATATAAATATTACTAAAACTGTATTTAGTAATACTTGGGTTCGAGATCCGAAGAAATGTTCACGAGATGGGGCTGCCCGGATTCGAACCGGGGTCACGAGGGCCCAAGCCTCGCAGTCTAGACCAAGCTAGCCTACAGCCCCATAACGTAAGAAAGCAGATTGACCCAATTATTATAGATATCGCTCAAAAAAGTTTGGTTTTAAAATAGCTCTAGCATTAACTTGAGCATAATTGCATGGCGCCGGGAGGGGGATTTGAACCCCCGAGTCCCTATCGAGACACGGGCTTAGCAAGCCAGCCCCCTACCAGGCTAGGGTATCCCGGCGTTCATATGAAGAGAGAGAAAGGAGGGTTAAATATTTTAGCACAGAGAAGGTGCGACAGCTCCTATAAAGTGGGAGACCCATACCACAAACCTTTGGGTGGGTCAGCATCCATCCCGTTATCCTGCGAACGGTGCTGTCCGAGCTTAGAGTTGCTCCCTTCCGGACCTAACCCGGTTCACCCGGTATGCGGGAAACCCATCCCTCCAGATGGGATCACCCCGCTCCAACATCCCCGCTGGGCGAGACTTCCACGCCAACTTCCCTAGGTTCTATGGCTGGTTTCTCCGCCTCCATAGGTTACTGGCTCCATCATGACGACCGTTTATGGCGGAGAGGAGGCCGAACCCTCCAGCCCTGCCTGTCGCACCATTTCATTCATTCAGTGAGGTGATTTATAAAAGTACTATCTATCCCTAACATGGAGAGGACTTCGCACATCCTACAGACTTCTCGCCCAGTTGGAGAGCCGCATCTGCTGCACCGACGTACTTCTGATTCAACCACCTTGTCTTTGAGAAGATCTGAGATCCTATCTATGCCCCTTACAACAGAAAATTTGGTTCCGGGATGTCGTACCTCTATGCAATTCAGGATGTCCCTTACCTCATCACGAAGGGAAGCGCGGACGAGAGGGCACTCGCGCTCATAGAGCGGAAAGCCCTTGAGGTAGGCGTAAGTAGCAATCTCCCGCTCTGGCACATATCGGAGAGGCTTTACCCGAGGTATGAAACCAGTTCTGGTCGCGACTGGTTTGGCCCCTAGCCGCGCAAGGCGAGAGACGTCGCCCCTTAACACGTTAATCAGCACTGTCTGAGCCTCGTCATCGAGATTATGCCCAGTTGCCACCTTTGTCGCGTTTATTCTGCAGGCATAGTCATTGAGGAGGCGCCGCCTAAGGATCCCGCAGAACGTGCAACCGAGAAGGCCAATCTCCTTCTCCTCCGCTATTTTGCAGATCTCTTCCAGTGAGTGCCCATAAACCTCCTTGAACGTGATGACTCTGTGCTCAATTTTGAGGTCTTTCGCAACCTTAGCGGAAATCTCAAGACCCTCTTCCCGATAGCCGCTTAGTCCTTCGTCGATTGTAACCGCTATGAGCTCTGCCCCATAGCTTCGCTCTACCTTTGAAAGGATGTGGATCAGGGCTATGCTGTCTTTTCCTCCTGATAGTGCGACCATAATTCGATCGTCTAGAACAAAGAGCTTCTCTCGTTTGATAGTCTTGAGAACCGTCCGCTCCACGCTTTTAACAAAACATTTTTTGCAGAGCACATCTCCTGAATGCTGGCGCAAGTAGAATCCGGCTTTCCCGCAGTGGCACAGGGGAGAGGACACGGCTAGTCACCATTAGCCGAAGTGGACCAGCCCAAAGACGGAGAAACTGAGAACCAGGTTCAGGACAAGTATGGCCAAGCAGCTCCACCTCAGTACATTGCTCAGGCGCTGTGACAACTTCTCTTTCTTTATAACGAATTGTAGAAGTATGGCTGAGAAACGATCGCCATCTAAACCTGGAATTGGCATCATGTTAATGAGTCCTACGTTTAAAGATAGAAGATATAACCATGAGAATGTTCCCGTAAAGTAGAATGGTAATGTTACTGGGAAATAGGGTGCATTGGGAGCGAAATAGTTAATACTGTTTATTCCAATGAAAGCTGAGTTCGTTGTTGGATTGGTTCCCAACGAAAAGTTAAGTTGCAATTCTGATCCACTTCTGAGGATTGTCAATGGGACGGTGCTGTTAGCTTTAGTAGCGTTTAATACTTGGACAAGAGCCTGCGAGCTGTTAATTGCCGAACCATTGATATCAATTATGGCGTCCCATGTTTGAAGAACGCCTTGTGCAGGGGTTCCTGCACCCACTTGTACTACAAGAACCCCGCTGGGAGTTGTGCTGTAGAATGGGGAAAGTACAAAAACAGCATTGGCAAGAATAACTAATGCAATTATGCCAAGTAGAATGTTAGTGGTTGATCCAGCTGCGTATACCCTAGTCTGGGAGGATTTCTTTGCTTTTACCAGATCCTGTTCGTCTGGTTCAACGAAAGCACCGGGTATTACTGCTAGAAGGAGGAGACCGGTGTTTTTCACCTTGATGCCCTCCGCTCTTGCTGCCAAGCCGTGTGAGAGCTCATGCAAGATCATGACAACCGCAACTGAAAACCCGAAGAAGAAGAGGGTATTGAGGTCCAGCGAGATTGTCAGACCAGGTATCAAAGGGGAGACGGGGGACGCGTTTTCCGTTTTGAAAAACAGGAAGAAGAGGTTTTGAGCCAGTACGTAGGTTATGTAAATTGCGCCTCCAGCGCAGATCGCTATTCCGAACGTGAAAAAGGCTTTCCATAGTGATTTTCCCAAAGTGCCAAGCCTATATATGAAGTTGTTAAATCTGGTAGTTTTCCACATAACCAGAAAAGGCTTCACGTCGACGCTCTTCGGGAGGTAATGCCTAATGATGAATAGAAGTGTCCAGAAGACGGCGAATACCCACAGGAATATAATCCAAGACTCCACTTTTCCACCCTAAACAATATTATGGCTCGTTGATTGAACATTAACTGGTGAGACTCGATGTACATCGTGATTTTTATAACTGTCGGAGAAAGGAGGGAGGCAAAGCATATCGCAGAAGCTCTTGCAAAAGGAGGATACGCTGCGTGCGTAAATATTATTGATAATGTCACCTCAATATTCAAGTGGCAGGGGAAGATGGAGAAGGCGAAGGAGCATCTCCTTGTAATCAAGAGCCTGGAGAGCAGATTGGATGAAATTATAAAAATCGTAAAGCAACTCCATAGCCATACAGTGGCAGAAATCATAGCTTTTAAGGTTATAGGTGGAATCCAAGGATTACCTTGAATGGATCACGTCCAGTGTAGAGCTGACCGCCAGGGGCGATAAAAATGGCAAAAAAAGTGTCAAGGGTATATGAGCAAAGGGAGGTGGTGTATCCGAAAGATCGCTGGAAGATCCTGAAGGGTCTTCGCGAGGTTGCCACACCGATCATGGTCACGCTTGAATCCAAAGGTGTAGAGTCTATAGTTCATGGCAGCGTAGCAAGGGGGGATGTCAATAACAAGAGCGACATCGATATTTTCACCCCAGAAACCAACCCCTCCTATCTAATTGAGACTGCGATCACCTCAGGGGGGTTTGAAATATCCAGAAGAGAACTGGAACAAGCCACGCCGGCCCATGTGGTAAAGGCATTAATCTACATAAACGAGAAGGTGAAGGTCACATTCCCACTCCTTCCACTTAGGAGCAAGGAACGGGATTTTTACAGGTTTGGTGGAGAGATCGGGCTAAAAGAGTTGAGGGAGGGGGCAAGAGTACCGGGTGTGGACAAGAGGTTGATGATGATTGTTCCTACTGTCTACGGACATCACGAGTACTCTATCATAGACAACAGCGAGGAAGCCGCAAGAGTGATTGGAGTCAGCCAGGAATTGGTGAAGGAGAGGATCAGGGTACTCACAAGAAGGGATGACATAGGTAGAACCGGAGTATATTACGAGGAGAGGCTTCAAGATGACGAATCCTTCGAGAGCAAACTTCGGGATCGAATTTCCAGAGACCCTAACTTGAAAAGGCTGTTCCAGCGGCGGGGTCTTGGCTTTAAATATTGACCTTACACTAGAGAAAGTTTAGGGCGTTTGTGGTAATCCGTTATTGCTGTTCAGCTTCCGTTGGGCGTAGTAGTGCTTGCTCTTGTATCTGAGGTCCTCTTATAAGGTGAAAATAATAATAGGTTTCTGGATATACCTCCGCTGTGGATAAAATGTTCCCTCCTGGATGCGAGGTATGCCTGAGGGGCAGGAAGCTCGTACTATTTGTGACTGGCATCTGCGATAGATCCTGCTATTATTGCCCCCTCAGCGAGAGTCGGAAGGGATTGGACGTCATTTATGCAGATGAAGTATTGGTGAAGAATGATCTCGACATCATCCTAGAAGCAAGGGCGATAGACGCGGAGGGGACGGGAATAACTGGTGGTGATCCAATTTTAAAACTAGGCAGGACCTTACGATATATCAAGCTGCTGAAGGGCTTCTTTGGCAAGGAGCACCACATCCACCTTTACACAAATGGAAGACACATTAACCGCGAGGTTCTTTCTAGGTTAAGTGATGCCGGGCTCGACGAACTAAGGTTCCACCCTGAGCGAGGGGATTGGGAGAAGATAAAGATCGCTAAGGAACTTGGGATCTTTTCAGGAGGTGAGGTGCCTGCAATACCAGGCGACGAGAAATCAATCAAGGAATTCGTAATGTTCCTGGATAATATCAAAGCGGATTTCCTCAACATCAACCAACTGGAGTTCTGCCCCCAGAACGCGTACCAACTTAAGCAGAGGGGTTTCACTCTCGATAGTGAAAGCATGGCTGCTGTCTTGAAGAGCAAAGAGTCTGCGCTCGCAACAATCGATTGGGCAGAAAAAGAGGGCATTAGGATTCCAATACACTATTGCTCCAGTGTGGTGAAGGATGCTGTGCAGACCAAGAAGAGGCTGATTAAAAGGGGCGACAATGTCGCACGGCCATACGAAAAGGTCTCTGAGGAAGGATTGCTATCCAAGCTCATAGTAAGCTCTGAGTGCAGTAGTCTGAGGGAGATGAAGGCATTGTTGGCTAAAAAGTTGAGACTTCCCCCATATATGATTGGGGTTTCTTCAGATGGCAAAGTTGTTGAGGCACCAGAAGAGCTCATTTTGGAGATAAAGCGAGCATTGCCTGGTTCGAAGATCAGCTATATTGAGGAATACCCAACAGCTACCAGAGAGAGATTTACAGAATACCCCTGTTAGATGGGAAAACGGAGGAAGGCAGCGACACTTCCCAACCCAATCAACTGCCGCCCCTTCTCGTGCTCTCCACCAATAAAGAACACCTTGCCACCGTAGCCCTCTACCTTTTTGCAAATCGACTCCACCTCTTTTCGCTGCTCTGGCGTTATCTCTTTGAAAAGCCGTTCTGATACAAGGATGGAGTCCACTGCCCCCCTTTCCACAGCCAGTGCAACCTCATCCTTTCCGTAGGCTACGAGGCTTGGTTTTGAAGCTAGCCGACTCAGGAGTTCATCAACAAGGTGTGAGTCCCGCATTATGGTAGAATTTTTCATTATCTTTGATAGCGCCCCTCGGTTCATAACTTCCCTTACGCCAGGCGAACCAGTGCTTGATGTAGTCTCCTCGATTATATTGACCCCTTTCAGCTTGTCTTTGAGATATCGAGCAAGGTCGCCTTTTGTAAAGCCAGGACCAGCGACGATAACGTCCGACTTTTCCCTTTCTAGAACCCTGCCTATTTCCTCTCCAACGGATGAGATGAACTTGGTTTTTATGGCAGATCGGTCACCTGAGTCCACATATTTGCCAGGTATGTTGGACTCAATGGTTAGCAATTCCTGCATGACGTAGTCCCTTAACATGAAAACCGAGGCATTTTGCTCATCGATTGTAACAATGACAGCCTTTGGTCTCTCCTTCGAAAGCGCCCTTTCCAAGCGCTCTTTGTGGAACGAAAGCCAATGCTCCTTTACTATGCTTATCCTGTCCCTTGTGCCTACTGAAAAAGAGTGGTACAATCCTTGAATGTTCATGTCGTCTGGGCCTGTGAGGATTTGCCCCTTTATCCGCAACCTCTCCGTAAAGGTTTGAAACCCCAGATCGTCGACCTTTATGCAGAGGTATACCCTTCTGCGCCCTCCGCGCTCATCTTCACCGCCACGATATACTTTTACCTCTCTCAGCGTGTTGCCACATACTGTGTCACCCCGATCGATGAGGTTGTAGAGATGCCACAGATCATCAGAATCTTCTACCTCGACTTCCACTGATCCTCGTTTTTTATCGCTCTCGATTATCCTCAATTTTTGGCACACTACAAGAGAGTTATTTGTAAGACGATATGTAAATAATACTGTCCTGATATGTCTAGTCCTTATTTAGTTATTAGGGATGCTAGTTTGGACGATCTTGATGAGATTTACAAGATAGAAAAAGAGTCCTTTCCTGACCCTTACCCGAAGGGCTTGCTAAAGGCGTTCCTCTTTTTTCCTGGCGCTTACCTTGTGGCACTCTCTGAAGGTTTAATATTAGGATATGCGATTGGGGTAGTCAGGTACGAGACTGTTGGCCACATCATTTCCATTGCAGTCAGCAAGGAAAAGCGGAGAAGCGGCGTGGGAAGACAGCTTCTGGCAAAATCGGTTGAAAGATTGCGCCTGAAGGGTGTTCAGTCAGTGCGCTTGGAAGTAAGGGAGTCGAACGTAGAAGCAATAGATCTCTACAAGAAAGCTGGTTTTTTGGCAGAAGATAAGATAGAGGGGTATTATGTTGACGGCGAGTCAGCGCTTGTTATGTACCTTAGCGTGAAGTGACGTCCTCGAAGGTTAGGATAGTTATTCCCTGAGGCCTCTTAGCAATGTTACCTATCCTAGCGCCAATCAAGAAAACTACGCCCTTGCTGTTGGATATGTCGAGGAGCCTCTGCGTTATTACCCCATCGAATACAACTGCATGCACCTTTTCCCCCGTGTTCTGAAGGGTATCAGCTAATTCCCTTACCGCCACCTTCTGTTTTTGTTCCCAAGATTCATCAAGGATGTTAGCTTCGAGGCTTCCCTGAAGCTGCTCTACCATTGCCTTGACTTTTTGCATGTCGACCCCTGGCAATTGAACGACCTCAGGTTCCTTCTCCTCTTGTTTTTCGGGAACCTTCTCCTGCACTTCGGCGATAGCATCAGCTACCACTTCGCGTAGGGGTTCTTGCTTCCTTTGAGCCTCCTGCCGCTTGTCTCCTATTGCTAGCTGATACTGTTCAACTGGAACCTTTCCTCTGAGGCATTTAGCAAGTTCCTTACCCGTGAGGTCTTCGACCTCTTTGCCAGCAGGAGCCCTTGCGACATAGTCTAGGTCCGCAACTTGGAGGAGTTCTCTTAGGATGAGCTCTCCACCCCTATCTCCATCGACGAAGGCAATGACTGTCTTCTTCTTACTGAGATCCTTTATAGTCTCAGGGACAGAGGCGCCTTCCATGCCGATTACGTTCTTATAACCATGTCGTAACATGTTGACTACATCTGCTCTCCCTTCGGTGATTATCACCGTGTCGGTCTTTTCGACATCTGGTCCAGCTGGCAGGCTGTCCTGTCCAAACTTCGCTATCTCGTGGACCCTTACAGATTTCATTATCTCCTCCGAGAGTTCCTTTATCTCAAACGCACCTTCAGTCTCCCAGTGAACAAGGATGTCCCTGGCGCGATCGACAATCTTGCGCCTCTTCTCTTCCCTGACGTCCTCGATCTTTTTCACCGAGACTCTCGCAGTGCAGGGCCCCACCTTATCTATGGTCTCAATTGCTGCAGCTACGATCGCTGTCTCGACCCGGTCAAGGCTCGAGGGAAGAATCACTTCGCCGTAGGACTTGCCCGATTTCGACTCTAGGTCGACCTGAATCCTTCCGATCCTGCCACTTTTCTGGAGTTCCCTCAGGTCTAGTTCCTCACCGAGGAGGCCTTCAGTCTGGCCAAAAATTGCACCTATAACATCGGGTTTGTCTACGACGCCTTCAATCTCAATAGAAGCGTATATAGTATACTTTGCAGTGGTTGGCGTGCCGCCCATATTTTTTACCCCCTGAATTTCCTAACTAGACCTCCAAGAGGTCATGGGCTACGCTTACTGATTTTTTTCCATAATGATTATACATGTAAACATTACCTCATTCTTTCATGAACTTTTTGCTTGGATGAAGTTTGAAATCTTGGCTTAAAAACCTTACTGTTACTTTTTGAGGCTCGGATACAGCATATTTAACATTTTTTTTGCTTCGCTTTCCTTGGCGAAGTATTCCCTCACAGGAGCGAGCATGGTAGCAACGCCGTCGGATACTGCAATTTTTAGGTCCAGTGGATGGATGCTACCTTGCTGATAGGCGCTAATGAGCTCTTGTGAAGACGTAAAATTCACGTCTCCGCCGTATTTTGGGGGTCTCCTTATTGCGAAGTCGTTCTTGTACATTAGAATGTAGCGCGCAATGTCAAGGACAGAGTTCCCAGTGATCTCCTTTGGCGGACAGTATGCTGCGTTAAGCTTGGTTTTTATGCTTTCAGGGGAATCATGGATGAAGATGCAGGTTTCTGGCTTCGACTTACTCATTTTGTAATCCATCACATCCTGCTCCTTCTCATTTACGACGTCCATCCTGCATACGCCTTGGAGCCCCGACAGTAATGGAGTGTGGATCGCCACAGGTTTTTTGTATCCATAGGTCTCTGCTACCTCTCTGGCGAGGACATGCGCCCTCCTTTGATCCATCCCGCCTAAGCAGAAGTCCAGATCTAGGTAGAAGATGTCCTCAACCTGCATGCATGGGTAGATTAGCTTGGAGAAATCGATAGAGGTTTCATCTTCCTTTCTGCCCATTATGGTTACTGCCCGCTTTACCCGCGAAAGCGAGAGGCTCTTGGCAACCTTAAGCAGGTTTTCCCAATAATCTTTTTTATTAACCATCTCTTCGGCCTTAACTCTATTTACTTTGGTGAGATCGACCCCCAAAGCCTTGAGGCAATGCTCAATATAGGAGGCACACAGCTGGATCTTTTCCATGTCCCCTCCGAACTTGTCATTTATCCATGCATGCCACGTAGCCTCGAGAAGGGTCATCCTGACCCCAGCCTCCATGAGATCCTTGAATTTATTGGTCCAAATCACCCAGCCGATGTGGAATAGCCCCGAGGGTTCGACCCCAATATAGCCTTTTGGCGAGGCGTTGTTCTGAAAGACTGTCTCTGCGTCTTCCTTTGTGATCACTTCCAAAGTGTTTCTTGTAACCAGGTCAATCCTTGACACCATGTCCATTTTGAACACCTGCTTTTGGTTGGCAGACTACTGTGTAGCCCGAAGCTAACACCCGACCTCACTGACAGGATTTTTCATCCCTCTTGGACGGGCTCTCTCACAACGGGACCTATCCAGCAGCCTGCCATTGATTTTGATTTGCGTCCCCCTTATTTAATTATTTGAACTGTAGGGCTGTAGCGGGTGTGGGTTAGGCCCCGATCATGGCTGAGCTACGCTCCACTCACGAGACTCCTATTTACCCGCGGTGTCGCCCTACAGTGCTCAGCTCCCACTTCATCGCAGAATAGGATCTGCATTACCCTCGAAATAAACTTTCCAAAGAAAGCAGACTCGACAAGTTTAGTTCCATCATCCCAACTGGGGTGTCGATCCTAAAATCTATCAATAGCCTCGGGTAGATCTCGCCCAGACTGCCGATCTTTTTGTCATCAATAAAGACTGCTGCGGCGCGTCCATCAATGAAAGGTTCTCTGGCAATAGGGCGGAATTCTATCTCTTTTGATAGGTTCTTGAAGAGTGAAAGCGCAACCGCTTGAATATCTTCAAAGCTTACCTTGTAATCGCTTATTGCAGCCGCAAGCTGAGTAGAAGTGACTGCAACCCCATTGACAACCTTGACAACATCGCCATATTCGAAGATCCTTTGGGGGTATGGAACATGGGCATTATTACCAAGGAACAAGAGCAATTTAGGGAGCAATGATGTCCTAATTGCTGAATATTCTGAGGATATTGGCTTTTCTATCTCCACAGCGCCAGTCACTCCGCATAAGGCTTTGTCCTCAAGGGCTTTGTTACTCAACAGATAAGTTGAGATCTCTTGGAAACCCATACCCACCATCAGGTCTCTGACTCGCGATCTGAATTTGCTACCGAAAAGGGGTTTCCCTATCGATGCCACCGCAGGGAATTCGGAATGCATGTTGTTCAGACCAAAAGCCATTATGATGTCTTCTACTAGATCCACTTCGTGGATTATGTCAACCCTGTATGGGGGTATCGTCACCTCCAATTGTTTGCCACTTGCAGGCCTAGATTCGAAGCCCATGCGGTTAAGGAGTTTGATAATTTGATCCGGTTTGAGTGATAGTCCGGATACAGCTTTAACTGTAGCCAAATTCAGCAGTTGCTTTGTCTTGCCCAAAATGGGGGTTACAACTTTTTTGTTCTTGTAATTGACCTCCACCTTCTGCACTTTTCCACTCCGTTCAAGAATCGAGGTCACCATTACATTGAGGCACAGGTTGATCGCTTTTTCGTCTGTGCCTGTGACATCAATGAATAGGTTCCTAGTTGTTTCGCTCACGCGTGTTTCTTCGCTGTTTATTATGGGGGGCATGGACAGAACGGTACCACGAGAGTCTTTCAGTAAGGGGTATTTGCTAAAACTCTTTAGGATAGGTGAATATTCCCTGCCCTTTGCTGTGTCTCGGAGGATTTCCCTGCCGTCCATCCTTCGAGATTCTTCCAGCGGAACGAAGGAAAAATCCTCTGGGGGCAGAGCTTCATAAATCATATCAGGTTGCATGTTGTCGAGATTGTAGACTCCAATTGATGCTTTGAACCTCTTTGAACCATAAGTATTGTGTAATTTTTCTTGGAGCTGCATTATCTGAACCATGGCTTCATTGCTAAGTTGAACGTCGTGAATGGCAGCTGCGACGATGAAGGGTCTGATCTCCGAGACCGAGGGACGGACGTAGAGTTGAATTGGTGCGCTACTTGAATGCTTTGGGAAATAACCCTTACCCCCCTTGGCATAGAGTCTTACACCCCGGGCTAGCCCTTCGCAACTGAAGAAATCTGGTCGGTCAGATGTCACTTCGACAGTCATTTTTGCCCCAATTTCAAGCTCTGCTTCGCATTTCAAGGAGGAGAGGATTTCGATCAGCGCCTCTCGTGTAATGGAGATGCCTGCTAATTTCATCAAGTCGTCAATATCGAAGGTTACTGTTGGCAACTACCACCATCTCCATTCCCTCAGCGCTTCGAGGTTCAAAGTATTCAGTTCCCTTACATCGTCGAGGCCGAGTCTGATCATGGCCAATCGGTCGATTCCTATCCCCCACGCTATCACAGGGAACTTGATGCCAAGGGGCGCTAAAACTTCAGGTCTGAACAGACCAGAACCAAGGCATTCGATCCATCCTAGTTTCGGATGCTTCACGTACGCTTCGATGCTAGGCTCAGTAAAGGGAAAATAGCCCGGCGTGAATTTGATCTCGTTAAAGCCTAACTGTTTCCCGAATTCGGTGAGAATACCTAGAAGGTGTTTTACGTTAATGCCATGGTCGCCCAGTATACCATCTAGCTGGCCAAATTCGACCATATGCCTTGAGTCTATTAGGTCTGGCCGGAATACCTTGGAAAGGCAGAAGGTTTTCACGGGCGGGGTCCTACGATCGAAAAGAGAGCGAACAGAGACTGCAGTTGTTTGGGTTCTTAGAACTGGGCGCTTAGCTATGTCTATATTCCAACTATACCCCCAGCCTTTCGACCCTGTGCCACCACCGTTTTCATGAGCGGACTTCACTGCTTGAATCAGAGCGACAGGAGCGTCAATAATCGGGGTAATTCCCTTTAACTGGAAATTGTCATGGACAGCTCTAGCGGGATGTTCCTGCGCTTGGAAGAGGGCATCGAAGTTCCAGAACTCGTTTTCAACATATGGCCCGGAGGTCTCTTCGAAACCCATGTCAAAAAGAATCTCCTTAGCTTCTTCCAAAAATTGTAGGTAAGGATGTTTCTTGCCTATCTTGAGTGATGGTGGCGAAGCAGTAACGTCGTAGGGACGCAATATCGAACCTTTCCATTTACCACTCCTGATAAGATCGGATGTCAATGCATTAAGAATTGTTGCCGATTCGGGTTCCCGTATCATTTGGAGGACGATCTCAGTGCGCTCCCTTAGAATAACAAGACCTCTCTCTATCAATGGTTGTGATAAAGCCTGATCCAAGGGGCTCAATGAAGATTTCTCGCCGTCTGCTTTCAATTTGTAGAGCAGTTCTTCTAGCTCGGATTTTTGTTTATGCTTTAGTAACGCATTTGGCAAATTGTCTCTTTTCTCTATGGTTATAGCACCAGACTTTCGTCCCCAGCCAATAGCTGCAGAGACTTCGTTGGGCTTCAATACTGAAGCCAAAGATTTCAGGGGAACTGATCCCCCATGGGAGGAAATGAAATTTAACATGCGGGTTTCCGGGAGACCATTCCTTAAACAATAAACGCCTTCTTCAGTCAGAATGTAATTCTCATGGAGAGTTTCAGTCACGTTCACAAATCCCTTAGTTGCCAGTAGGTTTGAGAGCGGGAATATAGAACTTTCTGGGAGTTTAAGCTCGGATGAAAGTTGCGAGGCGTTAGCCTGACCGCCCAATTTCTTTAAACACTCAAGCAATTGAGCCTCAGATTGGCTAAGAGACAACCTCTAGTCCTCCCATCAGACTTTTGCCTCTGTATTCAAGAGCTTATTAGATTACCTTTCTCGTCTATTTCTTTGTTTCTTATTCTTGTGGAAGATATGGATCCACCATCTTTTGCGTTTATGACTTGTATGACGTAGATCCTTGCTCTATTGAGGCCTTTGTCTGATCGTATTTTGTTAGCTTCTTCAGCTCTGGGGAGGGTTTCATCAGTTACAATTACAGCGCCAATCCTTGGTTCCTGTATTAAAGAGCCGTAAGGGTCGTTCAAAGGAACAATAGAAGATCTTTCGAGGAGCTTTTTCCCAGCTAGAAATTTTCTGAGCGCTTCAGACCTTTCTTTGAAAGATTGAATGCCTGACTTGTTTGATTTCTTGGCGAATTCGTCGGAGGTTATGCCTATTATCACGCTATCACCGTATTGGAAAGCCTTTGCAATTAGTGATTCATGCCCCAAGTGCAAGTGGTCAAAGGTGCCTCCTATGGCTACTAGCGAGTGAGCTCGCATAACAAGTCATTATTCCTTCTTTATAGGAACAGCGTAGATAGCTTTAATGTATGAGCTGCCGGAGCACTTTTTACACGGGCCCATATCTTTAAAGATGTAATCGCCTTGAACAAATGCCCGCTCCTCCCTCATATCGCAATTTTTACAGCCTATTACCGTCATTACAGTCTCTTTAGGCTCTTCTTTGGCAGGCTTAGCCGATCTCTCTCCAAAGAAGTATATGGCCCAGGACGTTACCAGAAGCACTAGCCCGGCCGCCATCATCGGGATCCCGTAAGTGGAAAAGGAGTCCACCAGGGTGGCTAACAGGAAAAGAACAATTGCTGCCATGGTCAGAGCTATCGACATCATTGTGAACCGAAGCTGTCGTTTTTTGGACATTTTTATGCCTCCTACTGTGCGACTCCTGTCGTGTTGCCTATGCCTGCAATGATAATAGTGTCGCCTTCCTTTGTTCTCTCAGCTATCATTTTCTTAATTCTTTCAACGATAATGTCTGATGCTTCCACTACTTCTTTCTTCATGGTAGTAAGTGCTTCGTCGATATCCATCTTGCAGATGATAGCGTCCACAGGTATATTATATTTCGTTGCAACTTCTTCGATCTTGTACTTTTCTGGACCGGGGTCACCAATGGCAGCGCCTACTCCCTCAACGACCTCTCCTGTAGTCTCCCCTTCCAACTTCCCAGCAGCATCAATCATTATTATTCGGGCAATTTTACCCTCGCGACCTTCCACCAACCGTTTTACAGCTTCGCCAGGTTTACCTACTGTGAAATCAGGACCCTCGGCCTTGAGAACAAAAGCCTTTCGACCTGATATGTCGATCTCGGAATATATGATATCCTCCGCGATAGGCTTAGTCGGGGCACCGTTAATGAATTTCGAAGCGACCAGTGCGCCAAGACCATCGCCCATAGGTTTTCCTGTTGCAAAAGTATCCTGTGCAACATAATATGCCTCTGCCATCTTCATTATTTGAGGCAACTGCATGTCCAGCTGGACAAATATCATGAGGCTTTTAGTTTTTTTGCCTAGAAGCAGGTAGTGGCGCACGACCTTGAATATGAGGTTTAGCGACATAGCTACCTCAAGTACCCCTTCCGTTTTAGTCCGATCGATTTTACTGCCATTTGGCTCGATTCGAGCAACGAAATCTTTGAACCTGCCCTGTCTGTCGTCGATCATATGCTCAAGCCGGTTAAGGACTCCATAAGGGTCCCTATCCACGGGTTCAATGGCAAAGAAGTCAAGAAATCCGGTAACTTGAGAACGTATGTCAGTGTTATCGGGGGCGAATTGCTTAATGGTCTTTAGCGCGTCTTCTCTACTCTTCTCAGCAAGCTTCTCCAATCTTTTAGTTGCGTTCTCAACATTCCTTTGGTACGTCCATATCTGCATCCTCTGGTTGAAGAAAAGAATTATCACGAAGAATGCGACGAACCAAACAACGTTGATGATCAGTGAATAAGTATCATTGCCTATAGGGAATAACTGACCAATTGATACCACTAATAATCACCCATGATAAACAGTTTAAGAATTAGACCCTGAGATATATTTATTTCTAATATCAAAGTGGCCGCCAGCTTCCGCGGCTTCCCAGACCCTCTCGGAGTCCAGTACAACCGCAGACGTTTGGTGGTTTAACTTCCGTGTTCGGAATGGGAACGGGTGGTACCCACCAACTTTGGCCGGCGTACCGTTATATAAGAAAAAGTTTGGGTTTTTAAAGTTTGCTATTGCGCTTAGTTTTCCATAACTATCATAGTCATGGTCGACCTTACTTTATCGAGCTGCCGGATCTTTTTTGTGACCATCTCTCGAAGCTTTTCAAGCGTGTCTGATTCCAACATGACGATTATGTCGTAGACTCCATAGACCATGTAAGCAGTTTTGACTTCGGGGATTTTCTTTATGTTCTCCAGAACTTCTTTGTCCGTACCGGCCTCGACATTTACCAATACAAAAGCCAGAGGCATAATACCACCGTATAGATTATTGCGAATTTTACCTTATAACTTCTTTGTCGAATGGTCTTTAGCTAGCTCTTGGTTAGGCGAGGAGTTTGGACATGTTTTAGATGTTGGTTTTTTTATTGATCATATTCATTAAAGGGCTTGGTTTTTGGCTTGGTCAGCAATAACCCCAGACTTTTTGGGTATGTGGGGTTGGTGGGTGGCATTTGGATGAAGATTAGGCGTGTTGATTGCATATTTCGCTTGGAACTATAAGGAATCAACTCACAAAAAGAGGTGGGGCTGGAGGGACTTGAACCCTCGACATGCGGGTTTCCCCGCTCTAGTCGCTCCAGAAGACAATCATCCCACAAGGGTCACAATTCTCTTCTAGAGACCTCTGGAGCCCTTAACGAGGCGGCGGAACTCCCGCCGCCTTGCCGTCATACCGTGCTAGACCACAGCCCCACCGTACTCAGAAGGGGTTCTCAGAATTATATAAAGTTTAAGTTAAGGAGCCCCAGGCGGGGTTTGAACCCGCGACCACCGCCTCTTTGGCTGTGTTACCAAGGCGGTGCTCTACCAGGCTGAGCCACTGGGGCTTGTGTTATCATAACCAAGAGAGATGGTTAATTAATTTTTTTGTATTGACAAGAGTTTTGTTGTTTCGCTGCTGGTTGCGCTTCCATAAATTAGTAGCGGGTTTATTTTATATCTCTGCAAAACATAATTACAATAGGGGTTTACGCATTTGCCAAAAACGCTCAGGGAGGAGTTCCCCAGCGTTCTTGATGTCGCTTATACAGACTATAAAAAATCAATGCATGTCGCTGAAATAATGAGTCCCAATGTACAAATGATAGAAAAAGATGCCACGATGTTGGATGCAGCAAGGACCATGGGGGAATTTCATATTGGAAGTTTATTGATTAAGGGGCAGGATAGACCCGTAGGCATTGTTACCGAAAGAGATCTTTTGACTCGCGTGATTGCTGTCAGCAAAGATCCTAAGAAGGTGAAGGTATCTGATGTGATGTCTCCTCGATTGATCATTATCAAATATCAGTCCACGATCAGAGAAGCTGCAAGAACCATGATTAAAGAGAAGGGCAGACTGGTGGTGATCGATGGTCGGAACTTGGCAGGAATAGTGACTGCTTCGGACCTAATAAGGGCGATGCCGGATGCCCCTGAGACCTCAGCTAGGGTTAGTAGGTATATGACAAAACAAGTTGCAATCAGTTCTCCATACGAGAAAGTGATTGATGTTGCCAAAAGGATGGGGAAGGAGAGAATAGGTTCAGTAATTGTAAAGAAGGAGGGCAGACCTTGGGGAATATTCACAGAAAGGGATCTCTTGACCAAGGTCATGTACCTCAAAGGTAACCTCGAAAAGGATGTAGAAGAGTACACTTCTACACCATTGATTGGGATCAAGCCAGATTACAGCGTGCATAAAGCTGCCAAGTTTATGTCAGAGAAGCATGTCAGGCGGCTGCCGGTATTTGACGAAGAGAGACTTGCTGGGATCGTTACTGCTAGGGACCTAGTAGAGGCATACGCGATCTGATGGTGCAGCTTGCCCTTAAACGAGGGCTACGTCTGACTAAAGTGAAAGTAGCCAATGGTAGAAGACATCATGCATAGTTCATGGATGTGCCAGATTAGACCCCAGAGTTATGGCTCGAGGAAGTGCGGGGGGAGGGATTTGAACCCTCGAAGGCCTTCGCCGCAGGATCTCCTATACCCAAGCAGGGATCTTAAGTCTGGCACACGAGATTCGTGTCCTGCCCCGTTGTCCTGACTTGGGAACCCCCGCCTAGATGGTTAATTAAACTCGCAAATATTTAGAGTTATGCCGTTATGGTTTTACGAAATGTTTATTGGTTTAAGAATATGTTTTGCAGATAGGGTCCGTGGCGCAGACTGGATAGCGCGTCGGCCTTCTAAGTCGATGGTCGTGGGTTCAAATCCCACCGGACCCGCTAATATTTTTTGTGACTGCAAAAAGGAAGGACTGTTTAACTGCTGGGTTCCAAGTGTATAGAAACTGTGTCAATTTCTTTAATCTTTGATCTTATGACCGCCTCGAGTTGGTCGGCTGTTCGGTGGGCATCATTGACAGTTATGTCCTTCTTGAACCGACAGTCGAGGGTAACACATAATTTCCCTCCGACGTTTTTGATCTCGAGGTTTTTGTAGCAGCCTACATCAGTATAAGCCATGATAATTGCATCCAATTCAGTCTTTAATTTTTCGCTTGCTTTCTTATCCAGATTGCCATTTGCCACTCCGCCATCAATTGGTTCAACATGAGATGAAACACTGGCTATGGAATTGTCAAGCTTCTTTATTTGGGCTTCCAGTTCGGTCGATAGATCATGAGCCTTAGAGAGAGGGAGGTCTCCCTCTAACTCTAAATGAAAATCAACAGCCAATTTTCCATTTATTTCGAAGACGCGAATGTTGTGAATGTTCTTTATTTCGTTGAAGTTGGATGCTTCAGATCTTATCCTAGCAACTAAATTTTCGCTCTTCACAGCAAGTGGTTCTGCATGAACTACTACATCAGATTCTACAATGGCTGCTTGGATTCTTTTTGTTAGATTTTCTGTCACTCCATGAGCGACCTCAAGAGGTAGCACCTTGTCGATAAATATGGTGATATCAATAAAGGTTCTTGACCCAGACTCTCTAACTCTTATCCTACCAATCTTTTCTATGCCTTGAACCTGTCGAGCTTCTTCCGATATCAGTTTTACTATACCAAGCGGAGTTGCGTCCATTAATGAGTTGATTGATTTCTTTCCTATCCGATATCCTATGATGATTATTATCACCGCCACACCGATGGCTGCTAAGGGGTCGAAGTAGGTGAAACCAAAGAAAGCAGGTATTATGCCGATTATTACAACTACGGAGGCAATTAGGTCCGCCATAAAGTGGACAGCGTCAGCTTCCAAAGCTTGGCTCTTATATTTTTTAGCTGTTCGGTACAATATGCGCGATCTGCTATAGTTGACAACTATTGAAAGAGCCATGACGAGGATCGCATATATGCTTATGTCCACTATGGCTTGCGATACGAATAAACGCAGGATGGCCTCATAAAGCACCCAAATGGCAGTAACATAGAGCAGAAGCGTTTCGATCAGGCTCGATATGTTTTCGATCTTGCCATGTCCATATAGGTGATCAGAATCGGCTGGTTTATCCGACTTCGTCACAGCAATCATTGTCGCAAATGCAGCTATGAGGTCGATCCCAGAGTGCAGTGCTTCAGATATGATCGCAAGACTGTTTGTAAGAATGCCGACAACTAGTTTGAGCACTGTCAGAAGAATGGCCGCAAGCAGAGAGCCGAAAGCGGCCTTTTCTTTTGGAGACATTATCGGCATCCCTTTTCTTTCTGTGAAAAGATGTTCAGAGATAAAAGGATTTGTATACTTAAAAAAATAATTTGAACTAAATAATTACAAGCCAGTTTTTTAGTTTCTAAAAACTTGGCAGCACTCTTGTTTTAGTTAGTAAAAACCTATATCGCGAAAAGGTTAAGCCCTGCAGTTTAGTCCAATTTCCGCTTTATTGGGAAGGGGGGAGTTCCCGGAGATGAACTTCTGCTACAAATACCTTCGAGCCTTCAGCAAGATGCCCGCCGTGACATGCCCCGTTCTTGTCAGCCAATACGAGGTTTCTGTGAACGATCAGTTCATCGTTCATGGTTGCGATGTTGCGTCCCAAATACTATCTCCGTTGGGTTGTCAGAGGCACTCTCATTAAACCGCTTTTCGCCCTGCAGGCAATAGTAGATGTCAGCGTTACGAAGGGTGCCGATAATAGTGAACATTACTGAAGTCCCTGATGAGGTCCTTCAATGTGGGAAAAAGGTCTGAATCGCAGAGTATGGTGCAAACATGCTCCCTTAGGCACTTAGATTCGAGGACACCCAACATTATCCACCATAACGATCAGCTATATATGAGCAAAATGGTTTTAGTTCAATGAAGGCGAAAGGATTGCTTTATTTTATTCTTACCACCGGGGAATGCAACCTTGGTTGCAGGTATTGTGGTGGGAGTTTTCCAATTGATAAAGTCCCTTGGAAAATAAATTATGAGTTAAAGCTCCTGAAAGATTTTATTGAGAAGGACGACGATGCCACAATCGCATTCTATGGCGGCGAACCATTAGTAAACAGCAAATTTGTGGAGGAAGTTATTAACAAGATCAACGCGAAAAGATATGTCATCCAGACTAACGGCATCTTGATCGACAGATTGCGCGAAGACTGTTGGAATAGAATGGACGCAATACTTCTTTCAATTGATGGAACCCAAAAAACAACGGATTATTACAGGGGGGACAGCGTATACCGAAGCGTGATTAAGGCAGTTGAAAAGCTCAAGAGGATTGGTTACCAGGGGGATCTGATTGCCAGAATGGCAGTTTCGGAGCAGACGGACATTTATGATGACGTGATGCATTTGGTGGGATTGGGGTTTTTCGATCACATACATTGGCAACTAGATGTCGGTTGGAGTGATTCTTGGGTTGATTTTGAAGGTTGGGTAGAAAGGAGCTACAAGCAAGGCATATCGAAGCTTGTTGATAGGTGGGCTTCTGAAATATCTAAGGGCAACGTCTTGGGCCTAGTGCCATTTTTAGGAGTATTGAAAAGAATAAAGAAAGGCGGAGTAGTGCCTCCTTGTGGATCAGGAGTTGAATCAGTTTCCATCATGCCAGATGGCAAGATACGAGCCTGTCCAATTTCATTTGACGCAGGCTGGTCGGTTATCGGAGAGTTAGATAGAAGTATGGAAGTGACTCTCCACAAGGTGGGAATAGTGGGTGAATGCATCGCCTGCAATTATCTCAAGGTATGTGGCGCGAGGTGCCTCTACTTCAACAGAGAACGGCTTTGGGGCAACAAGGGGTTTGAGACCGTTTGTGAACTAACGAAATTCACCATAGATTTAATCGAATCCAGGCTGGAATCAATTGAGAGAATGGTCAGAGATGGGGAAATTGATTGGGATGATCTCGATTATCCTAAATTTAACAATTCCACAGAAATAATACCTTAGCGCTAAGTATTATAAACACAGTAAGAATAATAGTGTTGGGGTAGAACTTTGAAGAAAGTTAAGGATATTATGACGAGGAGAATCATCAGCAAGGATGTCAGCATGAGTATTCATGATGTCGCTAAATTGATGGAAGAGGAGGGCATAGGCTCGGTTCTTGTCACTGAAAAAGGGAAGGCAGCAGGAATCGTAACCGAGAGAGACCTCATTACAAAATGCATAGCGAAGGGGTTAGATCCCAAAAAAACAACAATAGAAAAGATCATGTCTACGCCTGTTGTTAGTGTTGATGAAGAATGTTTTGTTACTGACGCAGCAAAACTGATGGTCAGTAAGATGATACGCAGGCTTCCCATAATTGATAATGGCGAACTTAAGGGAATGGTCACTGCCACCGACATGATAAGAGAAGTGATCTCGAAGGGAAAGAGGAAAGAGGATTCGCTGATGTATATAGTTTGCGACTATGAGAAGTTCTAGACATAGATCGGACAAAGCATTCGTAGATTCTATTTTATTTACCAAGTGAAATTGTATTCTGTGTTATTTCTTTCAAAACATCGGGTATTTCCCAAGGTGTCCGTGCAGGGTGTGCCCCCGCAGCCACCAATAATTCCAGTTTGTCTTTTGCGCTGCTAGCCCCAAATTGCAGTATTGCACCTGCATGCCCCATCTTCTTGTCAGGAGGAGCTGTCATGCCTGCCATAAAAGCTACAACAGGCTTCATAATTGCACCCTCCTTTATTGCGGAGGCAAGCTCTTCCTCCATGTCCCCACCTATTTCGCCTAGGACGACTATAGTATTGGTCTCTGAATCCGCTTCAAACATCATAGTTGCCTCGAGTAGGGAAGTTCCAACAATCGGATCGCCCCCTATACCCACGGCTGTCGAAACGCCAAACCCATTCTCTTTCAATCCGCTTCCCACTTCGTATGTTAGTGTTCCACTTCTGGAGATTAGACCCACATCTCCTGGAAAGAAGGCGCTGGCAGGCATTATACCTGCTTTTGTCTTTCCTGGGGAAATTAATCCGGGGCAATTGGGTCCGATAATGTGTGAACCTTTATATCTTGCATAGTTGACAAGCCAGAGGGTGTCCTTGACTGGGATGCCTTCAGTAATTACTGTAACCCATTGCAAACCAGCATCAATCGCTTCCAATATTGCATCGAAGCATTGAGCAGGAGGGACAAAAACCACAGACATCTTGATGTGAGGGTGCTTAGACAGAGCAGCGTTTATGGTATTGTATACGGGAACACTCTCAACGGATGATCCTTCTCTGCCTGGTGTCACACCAGCTACAACATTAGCACCAGATTCCATCATCAGCCTTGTATGGAAAGTGCCTTCTCGCCCTGTGATCCCCTGGACAAGAATTTGTGTGTCCTTATGCAGGATGATCATGGTGTGCCACCTACCCTAGACACAGCGCTCACAGCTGCCTCCAAAGGGGAGGAATATGCCGAGACGCCATTCTTTCTGAGGAGTTCTCCACCCTCGATCGCATTCGTCCCTGCCAACCTAACGACGATAGGTTTCTTTGGCGGTTCAGAGCCTAAGGCTTCAATTATTCCCTTCGCTACTTCGTCACCGCGCGTTAGGCCACCGAATATATTTACGAATATGACCTTTACCCGATCATTCTTCATAAGAAGGTGAATACTTTTGCGGAATATATCAGACTTAGCACCTGCTCCGACGTCGAGAAAGTCAGCGGGGTGCCCACCTTTTGATTGCAGCAGGTCCATCGTTGCCATCGTTAGTCCTGCCCCATTTCCTATTATCCCGATATTACCATTTAGTGAAACATAGCTCAAGCCAATTCTTGCCGCTTCCTCTTCTTCTTTGGTTTTTCCGCGCGGCGGTAGTTCGTTTAGCAGCGGATGCCTGAAGAGGGCACTGTCATCGATTATTATCTTTGCATCCAATATGACAGAAGTATTACCAACTATTACGAAGGGGTTTAATTCAACGAGTTCAGCATCAAGTTCAACAGCGATGCTAAAGAGTTGCCTCACGATTGGGTCTATTCTCACCATAGGCACACTTAAGTGGTTTGATATAGCAAGTACGTCAAAATTATTAATCAAGCGAAGGGGAGAAATGGACAATTTCAAGATTGTGTCAGGCTTGGACTTAGCAATCTCCTCAATATCAATTCCTCCTAACGCGCCTGCAACGAGTGAGTAACTCTTCTCCTGTCTGTTTATGCTGAGGGAAAGATAGAGCTCCCTATCAGCTAAGATTTCCTCCTCGAGCAGGATTTTCTGTACGGCATAGCCGTTAATATTTTTGTCAAAGAGAGAGAGGAGTTGCCGTTTAGCCTCCTCCACATTTTTCACTTTGATTATCCCACCTGCTTTCCCTCTTCCACCAACCGGAACCTGGGCTTTAAGAACTAAAGGGGGGTTTAGATCCTGCTGCTCTATTTCTTCAGGATGATCACGTGAAATAACTATGCCTCTAGAGATGGAGAGACCGTACTCTTTGAGTATTTCCTTGGATTCGTATTCGTAGAGGCGCATGTCTAATTATCTATTAAACGCAGTTAAAAAGAGTCTCACATGCAGGATAATGTATTTCAATGGTGGGCCGGGTCGGATTCGAACCGACGACCACCGCCGTGTAAGGGCGGGATCCTAACCGAACTAGACTACCGGCCCGTCATAGACGATAAAAACTTTTAGCACCTTTAAAACTTTCGCAGTCTAGTCTGAGAGACTACTCTCAATCTCCTCAATCTTCAGCTTGAGGATATGGATAGCTTCGCGGTTCTGGACGCTTTCTAGTCTCCCTCCACAGGTAGGGCATTGGAAATTTGTTTCCATTGCTTCCTCAAATATGAATCTAACATTATCGGTTTGGCAAATGAAGAACATATTCTTTGACTCGTACTCAAGCCGCTCCTTCAGCTTTCCTAGAACCTTCCGCTTCTTTGCATTGAGCAATATGCTGAGCCCAGTCCTGTTGATCCGCCAATAATACTTGAACCAGCCTGCATCTTTGTCCCGGACCCTTCTGTAAGAGACGAGGCTCTGCTCGAAAAGCTGGTACAAAAGCTTCCTGAGATTGTTCAGCTTCATCCCTGTCTTTTGGATCAACTCATCATCCGTTGTCTCATCCTGCTCAGAGAGTATCTTAATTAGCTGCACTGCATCCTCCCCAATTAGCTCTCTGGCTACTGCAATCAAGGACGGATTTGACACGGATGATCACGCCGATGGTTTCAAATGAACGAGTCTAACATATTATTGAGGGGCTCGTCTCAAATATCTTTCTTTTTCAGGTCCAACTGTTCAACAATTTTCCCCTTGTTCGATGGCACTATCCTGAGTCTGGCATCCTTGAAGGATATGTCCTCCCAAGAGCCAGCGGTCATCCTATCTAAAAAAATAGCTAATGCAGCTGCCTCAGAATGCGGCTGATTTGTTATTGCCACGTTGAGATCGGCCTCGCGGTAATACTCCCGCGGAACCTTCTCCCCCCCAACAACGACGAGAAGACTGGCCTTTTCTGGTAACAGTTCGGTCACAGCTACTCTTATTGGAACACCGTACATTGTCAAGTGCACAA
>JACTUC010000027.1 GCA_015660995.1 Candidatus Methanomethylicaceae archaeon
AATGGGGATGACAGGCCACCACGGCGGCAGCGACGAGCCCGCCCTCGTGGATACGGTTGTGATGCCGCTCGAGCTCGATATGACGCCGACCCTTGCCCCGCCCGTGGCCTCGAAGATGCCGGCGGACGAAAGGGAGACCAGGGAGCTGGAGACGGCTCCGTTGGAGCGCGGGCTGAAGGTCAGGGTGACGATGGGGCCGCTGTCGGGGAACCCGCCCGTGACGGCTGGCCTAGAAATGGAGAAATAGGTGGAGTTGACCTGGTCAACCCTCCAGGAGTCGCTGGGCGACAGGGATGAAATCCCGAAGAAGCTGGTGTTGTAGTTGATCATGAAATAGGCGGAGTAGACGCCAGAGCCGCCGCTGATTATATTAACGGTAATGTTGAAGCTCTCGCCGGGATTGAACTGGAGGGTGCTCGGCTGGATGCCGAATACCACAGAGCTGGCCTGGGTGACAGGAGCCAGTACGCCGGGCAGAAATATGAGGAGGATTAAAATTGAACTGGCAAGGGCTGCGGAACCCCGTTTACTCCTGGAGAAGAGGCGCAAGGGCAATCCACCATGAGAGAGCCTTTTGATCAACTATTGATTACTGGTGATGCTTATTTCTAGTTTTGCTTGATTTCAATATAGAACCCTTTGGAAGGTAGTACATTTGATCGTAAATTACTCGCCATTGCCTTTTTTCAAAAGGCGCTCCAGTCTGTCCGGATTTATGCCGCCTATGTGTATCTCCTTAACCCTGCTTGCCGCGCCGCGAACAATGGATATTTCTCTTCGTGGGATGCCTAGAACTCTGCTGAGCATTTTAATGACAGCAATATTCGCCCTGTTCCCTTCAGGTGGCGCCCTTGTGTGGATCTCAATGCCATCCTTAGTGTCTATTCTATCCTGTTTAGCCGAGGGATGAACATAGACGGAGATAATTACGCCATCTGTTGCAACCTTCACTTTCACAGGCATCAACCCATTAAACTTGACATAAAACCTTTACATAAGCTAGAGCGAAGAACTCTTCCTAAACACCTTCAATTGCTCGAAAATTCACAGCACATTTACTGCGATAGCTAAATAGAATTAGACCCTGCATTACTTCTACTTGTCTTTCCTGGTATCGGTAGGTTCGTGGCTTTCCTTCAGCCTTCTCAGAGCATCTTCCTCTGGCTTCTCTTCGGCTATCTTCTCCTGATTCTCGGACAAGCCTTCCTCGGGGATATTCTCACCCAGATACGTGTCCATGCTATGGTCACCAATGGATGAAGTTGCCACCCCTCGGATATCCACCTTGAATGTCTGCCTCGGTAAAAGGAGGAGTACCCCGAATAAGGAGACCAACCCAATCCCTATTCCCATGTACAAGGAAACGTACAGGGAATTGAGATAACTAAGGACGTTCCCAAAAATAAAGAGCCCCAGGAGCTGCATGGCAGCAAAGATCAAAAATCCCAACACGAAACCAACCACTCCGCCTTTCAGAGCATTCACGAGCCTGCGTCTGCAGAACAGCCCTTCTTTTCCCATCTCGCATTCACCCTCGGAGTCCGTCTCCCGTTCCTGTCCCATAGGAGTTCACAGGAGATAATAATCAGCATCGAAGCTATTTTACTTTGCTTTTCTCTTTTAGGGGTTGGAAAAATAGAAAGGTTAGTCTAGTTCTAGGATTCGCCATGTTAGCTCAACCCAATCTCCCGCAAGAGTCTCTCTAATTAGAAGGTTTGAGTCCAGCGAAAGCTTGGGAATTAAAATTCAATCCCCACACACACTATTTTACCCCAAAAAAACAGAATACTCTTTAAGATATTGATTAGTATCTTTTTTTGGAGAACTATATATGTCAAATGATAGCCCGCAGCCTCCATTATCCATTTATGAAATAATAAGGTCAGGTGGTATTTACCCCAGCAACTCTGCCATAGAGGATGTCAGAGGTCAGAAGATGACCTACGGGCAGTTGCATGACCACATTCGTAATGTGGTGGGAGGGCTCAACAGTTTAGGTTTCAGAAGGAATGACAGGATCGCCATTGTGATGCCCGATGGCCCTGAGATAGCGGTAACTTTAGTTTCAGTTGCATGCGGTTTTACGGCCGTGCCCCTTTATCCGGCTTACACCACACCCGAGTATGAGCTGTATCTCTCGAAGATAAAAGCGAAGGCGCTGCTGGTGGAGGAGGGATCCAGATCTCCTTCAAGGGAAGTGGCAAAGAGCCTCGGTCTTGATGTATTCGAATTTGCGCCCAGGGACGGGGGTGATGCAGGGCCATTCGCACTGACTGCTTTGGATAGCCGCGGTAAAGAGGAGCCGGATTTTGCCAAGCCGGACGACATTGCCTTTGTTATGTCGACCTCAGGAACCACTGCACTGCCAAAACTGATACCCCTAACACATGCGAATCTCTGCTGGGGGATCCACTTCATAAACAAGCATTATGGCGATACGAACACTGACAGACACCTAATACTTTTCCCCTTCTTCCATGCCGGTGGTGTCTTTCGCCTTCTCTTTATTCTGGACAGCAAGGGAACAGCCATCTGTGCTCCAGGGTTTCGACCTTCAGAATTCTTGGAGTGGCTGGACAAAACACGTCCAACGACGTATATTGGTACCCCCACAATGCATCAGAGTATATTAGCAATGGCCAAGGACCACAGGGAGGTTGTCTCGCGTTCGAGCCTGAAGCGGATCATCACCGGCGCAGCTGCCATGCCGCTCAAGCCCATGAGGGAACTTGAGGAGACGTTCGGCGTGCCTGTGGTGGAAATGTATGGTTCTACTGAGGTCTACATGGTCGGATCTAGCCCCCTTCCCCCATTGAAACATAAGCCTTCGGCAATCATCCCTTCTGTTGATGTGGCCCTCATTGACGAACGGGGCAATAATGTGCCCACGGGCAGGTTAGGCGAAATCACAGTGCGCGGGCCCAATGTCTTCAAGGGCTATGAGGATGATCCTGAAACCAACGCGCTTGTGTTTCTTAATGGATGGTTCAAAATGGGTGATCTTGGCTACATGGATGAAGACGGTTATCTGCACTTGACTGGCCGGGTCAAGGAGGTTATCAACAAGGGAGGGGAGAAGATAGCGCCACAGGAGATCGACGAAGCACTGCTTGAACATCCGGCGGTTGGAGAAGCGGTCACCTTCCCAGTACCCCACCCGACGCTTGGGGAGGATGTTAATGTTGCTGTGGTGCTTAACAGAGGCCAGTCTGCCAGCGAGGATGAGTTGAGGACGTACCTCTTCGATCATCTTGCCCACTTCAAGGTGCCGACGCGCATATTGATCCTCCCAGAGATACCGAAGGGGCCTACGGGGAAGGTAAAGAGGTTCGAGATGGCAAAGGCGCTAGGACTCAGCCAGAAATAACAGCAGGGAAGGTCCTTGTTGTAGGGTTTCTTCCTGCACTTTTCTCTTTGCTACCGGAGAATCATTAAATTTAATCTTGAGGTAGCATAGAGGAGCATGGCATGGCGAAGAGAACCGAAATTGTATGATGGACAGTCTAAAGAAGGCTCTCTCTGTGTGGGGGATTAAATTTTAGCCCCCACACACACAAACGCCAATTGTATTTCATGCCTCACACATGATGCTCTACAAATTAGTACGGTTGAATGCTTGTGAACTGTTATTTACTTTATAGACTTAATTATGGATCAGGGCTTTTCATATGACCGTTAGCCAAGGTATTTATGTCGGCACCGTGGTCGTTCTTGTCGTCGTACTTGGGATCATTGGCTCTGTGGCATTATATACAAACAACCAGCTTCAAAATAATGTCAACAACCTAAATTCTTCACTAAATTCCCTTCAAACCAACTTCACTACTCTAAACTCCGAATATGTGAATTTGAACAGCAGCTATAATTCCCTTCAAAACAGCTTCAACCTATTGACCGCTAACATGGGCAGTCTCCAAAGTCAGTATAATTCCCTTTACAACATTTATACCAGCTTAAATGCAAGCTACGTATCCTTGAACTCTAACTATACAGGACTTCAATACAATTACACCAGCTTGCAAACCAATTACACCAGCCTGCAATACAATTACACCAGCTTGCAAACCAATTACACCAGCCTCAACTCGAATTACACTTCCTTGAACTCCAGCTTTGCATCGCTTCAACAGAGTTATACCTATCTTCAAGGCAACTATACCGCCTTACAGAACATTGTCAACTTTAAGAACTCTACGATCCTTCTAACCAACGCGATGCAAGTTATCCCATTGGCCGGAAACAAAAACCTTACATACTCAACGCCGTATGCCGGTTACCTATCCATTTCATTCAACGCAACACGGGGGACTCTCATTGAATTCAGCAACAGCAATTACACGGGAATTTATGCCCAATACCCTCTCACAGGGAATGCGACAAGCGGGACTTTTAGAATGCCTGTCTTTCCAGGTTCTGAGACTATAACCATTCAGGACGAGCCACAACCCAGCGATATTGGCTACTTAAGCGTTCTACTAAACATGACATACATCTACTAATCTTTCCCTTTTTTTTGTCTTCAGCAGTTGATACGAGCATTTTCTCTGACACACCTGCGCCTTATGACCTATGGCATACGAGTTGATTTTATTTTTTTAAAAGGGAGTTTTGGCGTGTGCAGGAACTAAAATTTAATCCCCACACACACCCAAACCCAATTTCTTACTCTATAATTCCTACTTGCTCTCTCATGCACGTCAGTGATAAATGAACAAGAATTGCTTTGGTGCTAAGAAACGAACGCGTTTTTATTAGCAGGGATTTGTGAGTATCTGTTCAAGTGATTTCGAGGGATGACTCAAGTTTCCAACTCTTTCAGTGAAGGAAAAAAAACTAACCATTATGGGGAAACTTTGTGGCTAGGTCTGAGGCTATGTCGTGGACTATTCTCAAACTCGTTGGGAATGAAGGTTCCACTGTTTTGTGGGCACAAGCTAACATACAACTGCAATCTCCGGTGCAAGATGTGCCCCTTCTGGAAAAGATCCAGCACTGATTCTAGCCTAGAGAAGGAAAAAGCAATTCTGAAGCAAATTTATGATTCAGGAGCTTGTGGAATCGCGCTTGAAGGAGGAGAACCCCTCCTGAGAAATGACTTGGTCAACATTCTTGCTTTTTCCCAGGCTCTGCCTTTGCATACAAGCCTTATCACCAATGGAACTCTACTCGAATCCAGAATAGATGAAATAGCACCGTACATCAACGGCATCATCTACGTTTCGCTGGATGGCCTAGAAAAAACCCATGACACGATCAGAGGAGTAAATGGGTGCTTCAAAAAAGCGATAAATGGCATAATCGCATCCAAAGAGAAGGCCTCCGTGACAATCAACTCAACAATAACGTCAGATAATCTATACGAGGTAGAAGACATGGTAAAGCTGGCAAAAGAATTGGATACAGGAATGTCCGTAGCCGTAGCTTACGATTACTGTAATGCCGATGCGTCTGCACCTACGGCAAACGAAATTACGCAGATAGCCAATAAACTCATTGAGATGAAGAAAAAAGGCTATCCCCTTGTGAATTCAACAAATTATTTCAGAGTCATGGCGAAAGAAAAGAATTGGAAGTGCAGACCTTGGGCAACAATTAACGTAGATCCCGAGGGGAACTTGATCCTACCTTGCTATGTCGGTAATGAATACTTAACCAGCGTTTCTATTCTTGAAACCGGCATCAAAACCGCAATCTCTGGATTTAAATGGAAAGAAATAGAGAACTGCCAGAAATGCAGTCTCCACTGTTATGTAGAGCCTTCCTTGTTGCTTTCACCGGATTTTAGGACTTGGCTGAATTGGGTGCTTAAAGTCAATATCTAGACTTTCCGAGAGATAAGCTGATCTAGAAACTAGAAAACAGAGAATTGAGAGATGGTCTCCGATCAGTAACCGTTTCTCAGTAGTTGTGTGTGTGGGACTAAAATTTAATCCCAAACCCAAACGTAACACTTTTTCGCCTTTCTTTTAAAGGAAATTTCTCGACCATAAAAATCTACGTTCTTTGGCTTCCTGGTGGTATATCAGCTAAACTATAAAATCCATAACACGCATAACATTAGCATCGGTCTCCGTCCACAAAACAGGAATCGAGTAGGTCTAGGTAGGTGCTGAAATGCAAAGCAAGTTTGGTTCTGCTTCAGAGCCCCTGATCGAAACATCTGGGCTCACTAAACAGTTCGGCTCAGTTCAAGCTTTAATCGATCTGAATTTGCGAATCATGCCGGGTGAAATCTACGGCCTCCTAGGCCCGAACGGCGCCGGCAAGACCACAGCCATCAAGACTATCCTTGGTCTATTGGAGCCTACTTCAGGTTGGATCAAGGTCGCAGGTCTTGACCCTGCAAAGAACCCCATAGAAGTCAAGTCGAAAATCGGCTATGTGGCTGAAAATCCCATAGTCTATGACTCTCTATCTCCCCGAGATTTTTTGGAGTTCGTGGCGTCCATTAGGAAGATCGATCAAGCTGTCTCCAATAAGATGGTCACTAATCTGGCAAACGCCTTTGATATGGCGCAGTACTTCGACTCTCCCATGGCTACTCTCTCCTTGGGCATGAAACAGAAAGTGGCTCTGATTGCTTCACTCATTCACCAACCTCCCGTACTGCTGTTGGATGAACCCCTCAATGGTTTAGATGCTAAGAGCAGTCGCATAGTCAAGGATCTGGTTTCGTTCCATGCTGAAAATGGTGGCGCAGTGCTGTTCTCAACACATATAATGGAAGTGGCTCAGCAGATTTGTTCAAGAATAGGCATAATATATCAAGGCAAGCTGATAGCCGAAGGAACACTTGATCAACTTAGAGGCCAGACCGAGGGCAAGGGCGGCACTCTGGAAGAAGTCTTCCTGAAGTTGACCCATGAAGAATCGGCGGTAGCCGATACTACGAAGATGCTGAGGGAGGCATTCCTCAAGAATGAAGTTAACTGAAGCTTGGCATCTGAGCCGTGTACCCTATCAGGAGGTAGTTTACCGGTCATTGGCTGAGGAAAGGGGACGCATGTGGTGGGGTGCCTTCGGACGGAGCCACCCCGGCGAGGAAGCCCAGGATGACCTCGAAATGACCGAGAGGGCGTTGAGGATAGCAAAATTCGATAAGATGATCGTGGCCATCTTCAACATTGTGATCGCGCTGGTCCCCTTTGCATCATCATTTCTTGGAGCTGCAGGCTTCGGGTTGGCCAGTTCCATATCGTTGAGCTTGGTTGTTACCTTCGGGTTCATGGCGTTGTATGCAATTCAGACCCTTTCATCGTTTGTGGGCGCTGAATCTTCTGCATTGCTGTCAACCTTGCCCATAGGCCAGAGTGATTTCTCGTTGATCACGTTGTTCTCCTTCATAAGATCGGTAGACTACATGGTAATCGGATCCATCCTGAGCCAAGTCATAGTTGTGGCCTACCTCACAGGATCTCCCTTGGCTACCCTGATCATGCTTGTAGCTTCCGCAATGAATGCGATCTTCTCAGTCAGCGTCGCCCTTTGGTTCTCAAGAGTTTTCCAGAAGAACCTTCTGCGCGGAGGAAGATCACGGTTAAGCACAGTCCTGCGTCTGGGCTTCATACTGATGTGGGGCCTACTGCTGGTGGGTGTGGGCTTCCTCTTTATCATACCCTGGTACGTTGTGCCCAATCTTGAGGGCACGCTGCTCGGGTTTAGCAACCTAGCGATGTTTCTGTCAGTTCTCTATCCCTTCTCAACCGGTATGGTGATAGCGGACCTGGTCCATTCCGACGTTGCATTCGCGGCAGCGTCAATGGCCTCCGTTGCCTTGGTGGTATATGCTGTGCTTGCGATCCTCGCTGGCAGGTGGAGTTTGGGGACCGTTAGAAACATATCTCAAGGCATCGGCGTGAGGGTCGCTCGGGTGACAGCCAGGGATTTTTCAGTCAAAACTCGCAGCCCCATGCTGGGTTACGTTCTGAAGGATCTGAAAGTCTCTTCCAGAAATCCGGCTACTGCCTTCTTCTTCGCCCTTCCCCTCCTGGAAACGGTGATAATCACTTTGCTGATCTCAAATTTCGGGACGCTGAGGACAGCAGCAGTGATCATGGCCACATCCATGGGCGCAATTTTCGCTCTGTTCTCGCCCCTTGCTCTGTTAAGTGCGGAAGGAAGGGGACTGGAGTATACGAAAACTTTGCCAATCAGCTCCAGAAAAATAGTGATATCAAAGACGCTCGTTTCCACCGCAGCATTTGTCCTCGTGCCCTTAGCCTTGGTCGTACTGACCGCAGTGAGACCACTCATCTCGGCTTCCGCAATCTTCATTCCTTTTTTCACCATAATTGCGGTGGCTTCCGCAAGCGTCTTCGAGATCCAGCTCTTCCTAAGAACTGCAGCCCAAGGGCAGATGGCGGCAATCTTCAATGATATAGAAAAACTGTTCGTTGGGGTCCTTACGGTGATTGCACCCATGGTTGTCTATGCGGCAGCATTTCTTACATCGCTTGACCACAATCTTTCCCTTTTGGCCATGGGATGTACTGTGCTTGCAGAACTAGCCATGGCAATATACGCGCTTAGACATCCAGTATAACGGGGTTTATTCAGGGCAAACCTGGCAGGGAGACATAATTTTATTACCGAGCGTACGCAACTCTTCTATGGAGACCACCCAGCGCGGTGGTCGTTGATGAGTGAGAGTCTCTGACTTTAGGATGAGGAGAACTTATCCGTCTGTTTTATGAAAGTGTTTGCTCATCTCTATCCAGCGGCTGACCATTTTGAAGCCTGATCTTTGAAGCAGTTTGATGGAGGCGTTGTTTGTTTCCGAGGTGTAAAGGTTCACCGAGTCCATCCCTTTTTCAATGAGGAAGTTCATTGCCCTCCTTGTCAGGGCGGTAGCCAAACCCATGCCCGTGAAGCCAGGCAGCGTAGCAGCGGGCCCCAAGTAACCCCGCCTGCTGCCGAAGCTTTCGTTGTATTCCTCGTCGGGCAATGACACAATTATGGACACAATTTTCCCCCCAACCTCTGCAACGTGGATCCATTCCTCGGAGAAGCCTGGATGCTCTTCCTTCCAGCGTTTGGTACATCCGAGAGAGAGGCGCTGGAATCCGAAGGATCTATTCGCCATCTCGACCATCTCGGCTTCCTCGTCCTTGCGGAGGGAGCGCAGGATGGCGCTGCACCGGGATGGGGGGATCGGCGCCACTGCCTTCAGCGGGGCAATCATGTGGCACCATACATTCTCTTGGGTGTAGCCACGCCGCTTCCAAGCGTCTATCTCCTGTCCTGCAGCATCTACGGAAGTGAATATCATATCTGCGTTGGTAGATAACTCGACTTCCCTAACGAGTAGATCCGCAGTGTCTTTTTGTGCCTTTTCGGCATCGACAGCCAGCAGCTCGATCCTAGTTCCCCTAGGGTGGGAGAAGTACGCTATAATTCCTGATATCCCCTGTCTTCCCTCTGCAACCAAGACAAATGCGTTTTTCTCGCGAATAAATTGCCGCAGGCTCTCTTCGGTATAGGGCGCGAATTCGTAGGAACATTCGTAGTATTTATTCAGGAGGGACACTACTTCGGGAAGATCTTTTTCAGCTGCTTCCCTTATGCTCTCATCCATGAGCCTCTATTGAAGAGTTTTAGAATATATTTTTGCTTATTCTAGGAAAAAAGAAGGCAGGTCCAAGTGATTTAATCTACTACAAATCAAGAAAAGAATTATATTGAATGCATGTGCATCGTACTGTAGAGCAAAGAATGACTATTTGGCCTATTCTTGAAGGAGACTGAGAAAATGACGACCGAGAAAAAGACGACCGAGTTTCAGCTGCCCAAATCGGTAATGAAATGGGTAGCTCTGGGGCTGGTGCTCAGCTCCTCAGTCGTTATCGCCATCTCCTTCTTCTCTGGAGTGACTCTTTCAGACCTAGCTAAACTCGGCTATGTGACGTTCGCCTTGGCCGCAGCGGCGTCCGCGTCCAAGTTGCTTGTCCAGATACTGAGGTTCAGGGTATTGACGCTCGGGCTGGCGGGTGACCGCAAGCCGAATCTTAGTGGATTGGCGCTCGCCAGAATAGCCAGCGAGTTCGTCTCCCTCTCAACGCCCGCAACGAGCATGGGCGTCTTCATTCGCACTTCGTGGCTGTCTGGAAAAGGCGTGGAGGGCGCCAAGGCGCTCTGGATCGGTTATTTCGAAATACTCATGGAGGTGTACGTTGGCTGCGGTCTTGGATTTGTAGCAGCTGTGTACGCCTTGTCGAGGGGAGCAGTGGTCATAGGATCTTCAATTGCGTTGGTCGCTACGATCATAATCATTGGATACACCTTCATTTTCGTAGTTCCGGCTCTAAAGAACATCAAGGTTCCCCACCGGGTGTTTAGCATTGCATCGCGTCTGGTAGGGGGCGAGAGAGCAACAGCAATTTATCTCCGCGCCGTTGTCAGTACACTGAATTTCTCACTTGCAGCGCGCGCGATCGTGAAAAGAGAAAACGTGCCTGTAGTGATTAAGGTCGTCGGCCTGACCATTATAGAGGATTTCTTGGCCGGTACGGCTCTCTGGCTTGTGTTGATCTCTGCTGGGCTGAAGATTGACCCACTCTCCTCAGTTCTTGCAGTCTACGGTGTCGCCGCCATTGCGCAGCTCCCCATCTCAATTGGTGGAGCAGGAATCACTGAGCTCACTATGCAGGCTTACCTCATCTACCTCTACAAATTCACATCTTGGGCTAGTATTGTGCTGTGGAGGATCGCCACTTATCAGGTCATGTTGGCGATAACCGGCATCGTGTTTCTGTTGTTCGTGCGAAAATCCACGAAACATGCCAAGCCGATTCCTGACATCGATAAGAAGACTTCACAGGTCATTCAGGACGTGGCACCAGATTGATGACAGAGCCGGTGCATCAGTATTTTCGTCTTTCCACACCCCCGTATCCTCGCGTTGGCGAAGACTAAAATAGTCGTATTGCCAATTCTTTCTTGTGCTTTACTTCATCTTCAGTTCCACTATCAATACGTCGAGGGCAGGATATGAAATGAAAATGATCCAAGCGAATTTGATTCCTGTTTCTGCGAAAGCGTCTTCTAGAACCATGCTCAGTTCATTCACTGGTCATAGGAGCGCGCCTAAGCCTTGACTTCGTCAGCGTCTTCAAGCGCGCAAGACTTTGCGGCCACTTTTAACGATGCGATACACGGTGGATTGGATAAGGTCCTAGGTAAGAGTGGGGCCGAGGCGGTCCTTTCTCATATGAATATGACTCATAATTTCCCCGATCCCGTTGAATTCCACATGAAGCTGCTCGCACTTTTCGGCGCTGAAGGAGCACGATCGTTGGAAAGGGCGATAGTCAAGGATCTTGCACAAAGGCTCAGGTGGGCGCTTGACGTTTTGAATATAGAAGGCGCATTCGATTTCAACGTGACCATACGCGCGGTCGAGAAGGGTCTGAAAGCATGACGACGAGAAACGGTTCAAGTATGAAGTCTCTCATCCCTGCGGATCACCAAACGGAGAGCGGTGGTTCTGGACCATCAGACCTGGCAGAGACAAGAATTGCTACGGTTCTTGGCATGAAACAAATAATGCGGGGTTCGATCAGGACGTTGCTCATTAAAGGGCTCGCGGGCACAGGCAAGACAACAGTAGCACTTGAAATTCTCAAGGCAGCGGGCGCAGGAAAAGGCGCCTACATCTCTTCAAGAGTCCCGAAAGATCTCCTTGAAACGCACATACCGGCCATGAAGGAGACAATAGACAATCAAGAGTTCTTGGATATCAGGCTTGAGGACGCGACGTCGGTACTGGATTTCGTCATGCGGCTGACACAGTCGAAGACCGTCAGGACCATTGTTTTTGATAGTTGGGATGGCCTCGCCAAGGAATTGGACCAGAAAGAAAGGCTGCGAGCGGAGAAGACTCTCATGGCCCTGGCAAACAATTCCGGTGCTCAGTTCGTCTTTGTGAGCGAGGAGCCCGGCGCCACGACCATCGACTACCTCGTCGATGGGATCCTGGAGGTGGTGCGGGTTGAGGTAGAGGACCGCGTTGTAAGAGAGTTCATCCTAGACAAGCTACGGGGAACAAAGATACCACAGCACAAGTACATCTTCACTCTTTTAGATGGGAAATTCACTTTCTTCGGACCATATACCATCCCTGATTACTCGAAGATGCGCAAGTTTGTTCAGAGGCCAGACATTGGCGAATCTTATTCTTTCGGGAGTGGCGCCTTGGATAGGCTCTTCGGAGGCATGACCCCTGGGAGCACCTTGACCATCGAATACGATGAGACTGTCCCCTACCCAGCACTCAGAGCAATCGAGCTACCCCCCATCATCAACTTTCTCTCAATGAAAAGGAGCGCAATCCTTCTCCCATTACCAGGGGCAAATGACGAGCTAACTAGTTCCATTCTGGCCAAAACTGTTAACGCGCATGCGATGAAAGACCGCCTCAGCATTCTCAATGTGCTAAGAACCAGCGATATCAAGACAGCGAGTCTGCCCAAGAACGCGACGCCCGAGGAGATCCACGAAGTCGTTACCACCGAGACGATCCGGTTGCGGAAGAAATCTATTGACAAGACGGTCTTGCTCGTGAAGTCCGTGAGCGCACTCGAGAACCTATTCGCCTCGGACCTAGATTCGCTGCTCGAAGTGACATCCCAGGAGATAATCACTCTCCAGCAGTCGCACGATGCACACATTCTCTTTCTGGCAAAGGATTCGCCAATCCGGTCGCGCATCCTCTCGATGAGTTCCAGCTACGCAAAATTGTTCGTTAAGGATGGTACCGTGCTGATATTTGGGGTTAAGCCCCACACTGGGATTTACGCATTACAACACCTTGAAGATCCCACTATTCCATCGCTGACTCAGCTCGTCTGATTCGATTGTGCTTTTATTGATCTGAAAACTGGCTGGTTCGCTAAATGATTTTGTTTATGTTGTAGATTTCTGATAAGACTATTCAGTTTCGTGTACTTGATGGTGGACCGTGTGGGATTTGACCCCGCGACGGGTAGAGGTGACACCCACAATCTCCCTTGTTTATTTCTAAAAAAATGTTAATAATTATGGAGATGCTTCTAAAGACTTTAAGTAATTTATTCTCTTACCTATGATAGTAACAACTCTCTTTCTTACTACTTCACCCTCCAAGGGGGCTTCTCTAATTTTTGCCAGCCGCATAACGAGAATGTTGTCCCCAAGATCTCCTATCCACTTTTCAAAGTCGCCCCTTTTAAGATGGAATTCTACGGACTTGATCTCAACGGTTTTTATCATTTCAAACAGCTGGGATAGGTTCTGTGCACTATTTCCAGTAGATACGCCGTCGCTTAGATAGAAGAGGAAGGCATTTTCCGGTTTAACCTCTGAGAGTATTTGAGTTGCTCTCTCCTTGTCAATTATATTCTCCATTACGAATCCCTCCATATAGTTTAATTAACTAAGTTTCATGATCGACTCTCGCTCTATAAGAAAGCATCGATTCGGGCCGTTCATGAAGCAGTTATGAAATTTATTTTATAGGATGATGATATTAAAAAAAATAAATTTTAATCCTAAATCAATGAGGAGGATAGGTCTACCAGTCATAAGCTTTTCCCGACTGGGCAAGTCCCATCAGGCCGTCAGGAACAGCTTTATGGCACTCTCGACGCCATTGATCATGAATTGCACGGCGATCGCCAATATTATTATGGCCATCAGGGCTGTGATTAACCGGAGCCCATCCTTTCCCATGATTGACGACAGCCGATGGGAGTAACGCATGGCAAAGTAAGAGATGGCTACCCCAAGGATGATGCCGACATAGACGATGGCTATCTGTGGCAGACCATTTGCCTGTGAGGTCAGCAGGATTACAGCCGTTATGGAACCCGGACCGCTGGTGAGGGGTATGGCAAGCGGCATTATGGCAATATCGCCAGCCGCATAAGAGGACAGACCGTCCTTTTCAGGGTTCAGCATTTTTATAGCCACCGTGACCAGGAGGATGCCGCCGGCAATCTGGAATGCTGAAACAGTGATACCGAAGAGGGCGAAGAGCAGGGTGCCAGTGATTGCAAAAAAGATCAGGACCGCTGCTGAGACTTTCATTGACTTCGAGATTATCCTCCGCTTCTCAGCGCCATTCATTCCATCGGTCAGGCTCATGAAGACTGCAGTGGTGCTGAAGGGTTCCATTATGGCGATAAGGGAGCTGATGGCTACCAAGGTAAACCCGAGAAAGTCCATTTTGATCCTTGAGAAAGGTTGCAGGGATGGGATATAAAATTTGCGACTTTATCTCAAAGGTGTCATCATTCAAGTTTATTAGACCGCGCATTCGACAGCCCCCAAATTAAATCCTAATCCCCAAGCCCAAATTGTTCCTCCCTTAGCTAGCTATAATATGTTCCATTTTCAAATGATCAAAAAGTTTAAAAAAACAAGACTGACAACCTTAATTCAGGAGATAAAATCGATGCCATTTTGCATTAAATGTGGTCAAGAGATATCTAATAACATTAACTTCTGCCCAAATTGCGGAACGTCAGTTTCTACAGTGGAAGAAACTTTTTCTGTCTCCTCCGACGACTTAGTTCAGAAAGTAAAGGAATTGGTCCACGAAGGAAATGTTACACGAATAATCATAAAGGACGAAGAGGGCAAAACTCTGCTTGAGATTCCTGTTACAATTGGGGTTATAGGGATTGTCCTAGTTCCATGGCTGGCAGCGATTGGAGCCATTGCTGCCTTAGCTACGAAATGTACTATAGTGGTTCAAAGGCAGAAAAAATAGTTAAGCGCGCGTTTATTAACCCAAGGGCAGAGACATGGTCCAAGACCTTTGTCGAATAGTTGACTGGCAGATTATTTTTTTATTGATATGATGCAGCACCATTGCATTAAACCGTATATGGATCATGGCCGTCTCTAATTCTTGCAACTGACCTTCTAGCAAAGATTTTGAGCACAATGAAGGCAATTAGGAATACCACTAAGATTCCTGCCGCCAAGTAGGGAAGATTGCTTGTGAATGCGACGTATGACCCTGGGTTGAGGTAGGCTCCAAGCCCAATCCCAATCGCGATTAAGGATATAGAGATAAAGAATGATAGCTTCCACAGAATCGGCGGTGCCCGAGAAGCTCTTTTCGCTTCTATCTGTCTCTTCCTCTCACCTATGCCCATAACTAGAGCAATACCCAAAACACCGATAAATAAAGGACCAATAAAGTTGAAGCTAAATGGGGGATTGAAAAAATCGATGAAAGTCCTAACCCCAAGCAGAGACAGGATAGCCATAAACAGGAAGAGCGCAGTTGAACCAGCTAAGATTCCTATGTCCAGGATACCACCAGAATAGAAGGGACCGTATACCCTTCGCCAGGGCCTGATAGTATAGTCTTTCATATCCTCAGCGGTTTTTCTGGTGAGCTCGACTGGGTCATTTTGATACATGTATACCTTGATCTTAGGATCGAGTTTCTTAGGATCGAGTTCAATTTTCTTCCCTTCGTGATCATACCTAGCTTTCTTCACCAGCCTTGAGAACGGATAAAGCCATTCAACCCCGCGATCTTTTGCTGTGTTGGTAGCATCAAGAAGAGTATGGGAGAAAGCACCAATTGCAAGGTAAGGACTAATCAGATATACGATCCCAATGAAAAAGAAATTGTGGTATAGCGCCCGATGGAGCTGATGGTCGCGGAAGTAATCTTTGCTGAAAAAACCATACTCCCTGTCCAAATCTGGGAGGACTGCCCCGACGGCAACAAGCCAAATAAAGTCCCATCTCCCAAAGAAAAGAGCTCCAATTAGCGCGCCGAACACAAAATGCGTGGGAAGATTCATGTGAATTCCCCTACTTGGGGTTCATTAAGGAATTCTCTACCCCTTTGTTCAATCTAATATGTTTAGACTCCATATATTTGCTATTGCCTCAATTTATATTATCCCAAATTACAGGGCTAGGCTGTTCTCAATTGAAACGACCTTTTGCTTGGATAATGCTCAACTCCAGAATAATAATCATAAGGTTGGCAACAATGATAACCCATCGGGGTTGGCTCTTCCTGGCAAACCGCCAGGTATAGAAGAAAAAGATTGTTCAGGAATAACAAAAAATACTTTTTTTTCAAATAATGCACCATGTAAACATAAGATTTATAAATAATATTATCGAAAATAAAGTAGGGATGTTTGAAAAATGGACTTGTTCTGGACAGTTGTTGTAGTAATTTTGATACTGTGGTTGCTTGGAGTCTTGTGGGGAGGTCTCGGCTTACTAATACACGTACTACTCGTAATAGCCCTAATCATAATCGTCTACAGGCTTTGGGTAGGAAAGAACGTTGTAACCGGGAAGTAATGCAAGGGTGACAGTATGGCAGAAAAGGGTCACCTGTGGACTGGAGCCTTCGTTGGCTTTCTCATAACGCTGTTTGTCGGCTGGTTATATCCGGGACTCGGACACCTGATAGGAGGATTAATCGGCGGGTTTGTGGCAGGGCTCATAGCCCGGGGAGGCATGAAAGGGGCGCTAGCCGGCTTCCTTGCGGGGATATTCGGCGGGATCATCATTGCAATACTCGCAATCGTAGGCCTTGCAGCGCTTGGTGGAGTTGCGGGCGGAATCTTGGGCGGACTTTTGGGCGGTTTGGCGGGGTTGGCAGTCGGAGCCATAGCGATCATACTTGCCATCCTTGGAGCGATCGCATCAACAATCGGCGGATTCATAGGCGGATTGCTCACGAGATAGACTTGGTAGTGGCCATATGATCAAGATTCACATGCAGTCACTGGCGAAAGAGCCCGAGCGATTGGTGAAGGAATTGGTGCCGAAATCGTTCAGGCGCGCGGGTGTCCTTGCTATAATTGCTGGTCTGATCTTGATTGCAAGCGGAGTCATTTCGGGCTCAATACTATTAACAGCCCTAGGCGTTGTTAACAACTATATCGGACCAATTATTGGTCCAGCAGACATCGTGCTGCAGCTTGCGACTGGAGCACTTACCTATCTGATCGGATTTGGGGGGTTCTTGGCTATTCTTGGAGGAGTTTTACTCTTGCTCAAACACGGATCCGCAGGGAGGTTCCTCATAGGACTCGGAGGAGGAACGGCGATTTTTGGGCTCCTGTTCTCGATGGCCGAAGCGCTATATGTTACCGGAATTTCCGCGCCAATATTTCACCAGGCGTACTTTGGCTTGTATTGGATCGGTGCGATTCTCGCGACCATTTCCATCTTCCTTTCTAGGGGAGAGCCCGGGAATAAACCGATAATTTGATCATAGCCACAGCTGAGCCATCCGGGAAAGAAAGCGGAGATTCATCTTCAGACAAAGAAGTAGTGCTTGAATTAAGATCAAACATTACGAATTTAAATAGGAAACGCTCAAGATATTGAGCAGTCGCACGGTAAAGCGATGAAGAAGTAGGGGGTGAAAGGATACGGTGGATAAAAATCCAGTAGTTGATGGGACTCTAGATCAAATTGAGCAGATTAAAGATGCAGCTGGCGTCTTCAGGAAAAACGTAGCTGGACTAGTAAAAGACATGAACGTCTCAACAGAAGGTTGGCGCTTTAACGTAGAAAGTCATGAAAATGGCGTTATAGTCGACGTTGCAATAAAGCTGCTAATAAAGAAAAAGTAGACCCCAAAACACGCGACTGATGATATTATGAAGCCAACCCTTAATCGATACCTCCCAATTCTTGTGAGGTTTCTTCCTATTTTTATACGTTTATTGCCAATTTTCATTAGAGTTTTGTCTATCTTTGAACGGTTCGTCCCTTTTTTTGTCTCATACTTTCTAGAGAGAGCATTGAGGGCATTGAAAACCGAAGGATCAATTGAGGATTACCGTACAAGAACCATAAGGACTGGCAAGTACCATTATCGAATAGACATAAGACTAGTTATAACCGAAGAGCAGGCAAAAATAATATTTCACGACTTGGTAGCCAGAATACTAAAAATTCGGGTGGGATGATGGCAATTAAAGATGCTGCAATGGAAAGAGTAGATGCTATAATAGACGAAATAGCACAAAGGATTTTATTGGAGCTTGAAAGCGCAAGTTCCAAGGATTTATCAGACGCTCGTTATGCAAAAAGGGTGTTGCGTTTATCAGACATTCATTACGCAAAAAGAATGCTGGAACAAATAGGAAGTACTACAAAGCAGAGCAGTGGAGCTGAAAGCGAGATCGAGAAAAGAGCAGTGATCAAGGTTCTATTGTATTCTACGTGGTTGCAGAGACTTTATTTTATAATAAGATCCTTCATCATGTCAGAGCTAGCTGGGGTCATTACATTCCTTTTCATATTGTATATTGGCTCAATTAACGCTATTGAGATGTTGGAATTCGGCATATTTTTGTTTGTGTTAACGTTAGTCATAACGAGATTATTCGATACGCAGATAACCCAGGCCACAAAAAAGATCGTTGGGCTCCTGGCTAATCATAGAACCACTAGAGATTTTATCATGAATCACTTCTAGGTAAGGAGTGTGGAAGTTAAGTCGTATTGTACGTTTGCAGGCATCCCATACGTTCATCGTATCATTGGCTATCAATTGTGTTTCTATTAATCTGAAATGCCAACATGGCTGTGATTAATCCTTTTATGTCAATGCAAATATTGAGTTTCCATTCAGTTTAAAGAGAGCGACTGAATTTTTCATTAACTTATTTATAGAGCGCGGGGGATTCTATAATGGGTATAAAAAATGTCATTCGACAAATTGAAGAAAGATATGAAGGATGCCACCAAGAAG
>JACTUC010000009.1 GCA_015660995.1 Candidatus Methanomethylicaceae archaeon
ATCAAGAAGGAGATTATTGCCAAAACGAAAAGAGGCACTATCATTGACCATGGTGCCTCCTTAACATTTTCCATGTAAGGCGGGGTCGGACCGAAGAATATGCGCATTATTGGCCAAAAAGTGTAAACAATTGTAAGGAAGGTAGCAAAAATTCCTATCAGCCCCACAATAAGGTTTAATGTGCCATAGCTTCCTTGTTGGAATATTCCGACAAACATGATCCATTCTGCCGGAAAACCGCTGAGCGGTGGAATCGCTGATAAAATCATCGAGCCAAGAATACATAGTGTTGCTGTCAGGGGCATTTTCCGCGCTAGCCCCCCCATCTGACGCATATCTCTGACTCCAGTTTGGTACACTATTATGCCCGCTACAGAGAATAGGATCGCCTTGCCTAGGGAGTGGCTCAGGAAATAAAAGATTCCGCCCACTGCTCCAAATGCAGTGCAGCTTGCCAAACCCAGAAGTGAGTATGCTGTCTGGGCTATGGTAGAGCACGCGTAAAGTCGCTTGATGTCATCTTGGGCAATGGTAAGCAATGCGCCGTAAACCATTGTAATTAAGGCCAAGATCATCAGCGGAATGCTGATTAGCTGAAAAATGCTGAAAAGTTGCTGAACAAAGATCCTTGCTATTAGATAGCTTTCAACCCCGACTACGACGGCTAACACACCGGCGATACATGTTGGGTGCTCAGCATGAACCCACGGTAGCCATACATGAAAACCAAAGACAGCCAGTTTGATCAAAATTCCAAGGAGCAGAAACCCGCATGCCCAAAAGGCAAGCGGCTTGCCAATCAGGTTTGGTAAATTGGAGATCATGAAACTTCCTGTTTGGGAATAGGTTATGATTGAACCGATGAGAAATAGGGCACCGGCAACAAAGCCCCATAAAAAGCACATGGTCGCTACCCGGTGGCGTTCCGTGTATCCAAAAAGATCCATTATGAAATAAAGCGGAACGAGCAGCAGATCAAGGAAGATATATATCTCGATTAGATTGGTCGCAAAGGCTATGCCAATGAGCCCAGTTGAGAAGAATAGGAAAAACGAATAGTAGAAGGCATTCAGGGGCTTGCTGTCGATTTTGTAAATTGAGTGTATTCGATGGTCAAGATATTCGATGGAGAAGACAACGAGGGCGTTACAGACAATATTCATGATAAAAGCCACTAGCAGGCTCAGACCATCTGCATACAGGCCCATTTTTAAGACAAAGAGCGAGGTACTCCAGGCGTATTCCTCAACAAGGGGAGTTGCGTTATTCCATAGGTTTAGGGCAGCAACCAACAGAAGAATATTGGTGTATGCCAGGATTCCGCACGCAACCCAGCCAACGCGCTTGCCCATCTTTCTTCCAAGCAATGCCAATACTGGAGCAGAGATGATTGGTATGAGAACCGTTTGGAGTAGGAGGTATGGGATCTGCACTCTACAGCACCCCCAGCCACAGGAAGAACAATACCATAGCGACTAAAAACATTAAGAAATAAAGCATATTGATTGAGAGGATGCCAGTCTGGATCTTCCGCAATTTTTGACTAGCAGCGTAGAAGAGGTTTGGAATGCCAACGTTGAATGCACTGTCAAGGGTTCCCTCGATGTATCGAGCCAGCGGGGCTCTCATTGCAAGTGTCCCGTTTATGAATATCTTGTTGTAGAAGGCATCTATGTACCAACGCTCCCAGAGAAACTTGTGCAACGCCCGCAGGACAGCGTGCTTGCTGATGAGATCTTCAGCACTGCTTTTATGGGAAACATAAATCCTGTAGGCGGGCACAGCACCAATGACGATCATCAGCATCGAGTCAATGAACAGGATTATATCCATGGGCAGCGAATTTGAGGCGGCAGAAGCCATTACACCGCCTGTCACAACAAGTCCGAGTGATTCTGTAAAGTAATTGTTGAAAAGCTGACTGAGGAATTGCTCCATCCATGGCCCTATGAGCCCGATGAATACCGTAAGGGCTGCTAAGATGCCACAGGGAAGGAGCATTGAAGCGGCTGCCTCGCGTACGCGCCCAAGGCCCTTACCCTCGTCCACTTTGCCGTTAAACATCTGGCCCATGAAGCGAATTGTGTAAAAAATGGTCAATATTACCGCGACCGATGCAACTGCAAAGAATAGATATTGACCGACCGCCCATGAAAAGCCTAGAATACTCTCTTTGCTCCAGAAGCCTGACAAAGGTGGGACCCCGGCGAGCGCCAAGCCTCCTATCAACATGAAAAGCCAAGTGAAGCGCATGCTCTTCCTTGACAGCTTCATCTCAGAGATGTATATGGAGCCAGAAGCTTGGATCGCTATCCCAGCGCAGAGGAAGAGCCCGGCCTTGTAAACCCCGTGAGTTATCAGCTGGAATATGCCTGCAGACACTCCTGCGACCAAGGTATCGGGGCTTAGACCCGCCACTCCGAGGGCGAGCATCATGTAACCGATTGTGCTCATAGTGGAGTAAGCCAGTATCTTCTTGAGCTCCTTCGCCACCATTGCCTGCGAAGCGCCAAGGACAATCGTGATAGCGCCTGCCACAGCTACAAGAAGGAAGAATGTGAGTGCCTCTGGGTAACCTGGGGATGCAATCCATTCGGCAAAGAAGAATACGGGAAGCATGCGCGCAACCAAATACACACCAGCCTTAACCATCGTCGCCGCGTGTATTAGCGCAGATACCGGCGTCGGACCTGCCATTGCCTCTGGCAGCCATTCATGGAACGGGAATTGGGCAGACTTGGTGAGTGGGCCGACGACAATGAGGACGGTCGTAATAGCCAAGATCCCGGGGCTCCTTCCCATTTGGGCCAGCCAGACACCAGCCGTCTGGTATAGTTCCATGAAATTGAACGTGCCAGAGTATGTGTAGAGTATTATTATGCCTGCAAGGAGCGCTATGTCTCCAAAGGTTGTCACGATCAGGGCCTTGAGCCCGGCCCTAGAAGGTTTCTGAAATGCGAAGGGTACTGGACCGCCGATCCAGTGCTCCCTATCGTCACTATAGTAGTAGCCTATAAGCCCATAGCTGCAAAGGCCAACGATCTTCCATCCCACGAAGAAGAGGATGAGGTTATCTGCCAGCGTGAGCAGCAGCATGCCCGCTATGAAGAGGGACATGAGGAACCAGTACCTACCTGCGGAACGGTCGCCCTCCACATATTTCAGTGAGTAGACCATAATCAGGAAGCTCAGGAATGCCACGATATTCACGACGATTATGCTCAATGGATCGACCAGCATCCCCAAGCCCACACTCCCGCCATTCGGGAGAGAGAACCAGAACAGCTTGATATCGGAATAGCCGCCGCCAAACAGGTTTGGAAGCATCAAGAGAGCCATTACTAAAGAAAGGAAGGAGAAGAGCACCACTGGCAAGCCCTTGACCCACGACTTCCTGCCTCGCAGAGCCAGCGGGAAGATCGATCCAACCGTAGGGAAGATCCAGCACAGCCACGATATGATATTTAGATCCAATGGCATCTACCCCATCACCTTTCCTGAAAAGGAGAAGAGAGCGGCTACCGACTGCTGCACGATTCTTATTACAGGGTCTGGCCACAACCCGATGAGGATAATAAGGGCGGCCATGAAGCAGATGGGCACAAGCAAGGCCAAAGGCGCTTCCCTAGCACTTGCAACCTTCTCGGACTTTATGGGTAGAATTAAGGTCCGCACGATCCGCAGGTAGAAGGCCGCTGAGAGGGCGCTATTCAGGATGACCGCAACCCCGAGCCAGGCCAAGTTTGACTGAAAAGCAGCAGTGACTATTATTAGCTCGCTCACAAAGCCGTTCAGCGGGGGCAAGCCGGTAAGAGCGAAGAGGGAAATAGCGAACGCTATAGCAGTGATGGGCATCTTGCGCCCTATCCCAGCCATCTCGTCCATCTGTCTAGTTCCGATGGTATAGAGTATGGCACCCGCGCATAGGAAGGCTGTGCCCTTCATAAGCGCGTGGTTGAGTAGGTGCAAGAATGTCCCCGTCAGCGCCAACTGTGTCCCTATCGATAAGCCAGCGAGCATGTAGCCAACCTGCGCGATGCTGGAGTATGCGAGGAGCCTCTTCAAGTCATTCTGGAGCAGTGGCATTACATTCCCCACGACCATGGTAATGACGCTCATTACCATCAGGATGCTGAGCCACTGAACCTGTACAGATAGGAACGCCGTGAAGCATATTCTGCAGAGAGCATAAACTCCGGTCTCAATTACGACGCCAGAGAGCATTGCTGAGATGGGTGAGGGGGCAGCGGCGTGGGCATCTGGCAGCCATGTATGGAGGGGAACAATTGCAGTCTTTACACCAAAGCCCACAAGAATGAGAAGCGAGGCCAGATAGAGCCAAGGGTTTGGCGGGGCTTGACCAAAGGCGGAAGCCAAGCCTTGGAAGTTTAGAGTCCCGCTCATCCCGTACAGGAACGACATCCCCAAGAGGACTGTCGCTGAGCCAGCTCCGCTCATTATGAGGTATTTGAAGGCGGCCTCAATCGACTCCCCCTTCCTCCTCCTGAATGCAACCAGTACATAGGATGAGACGCACATGAGCTCCCAGAAGACGTACAGAGTAAAGAGATCCCCAGCGAAGACAATACCCACCATTCCGCTTATCATGGCCAGCAGGAGCGTGAAATAGATTGGCACGCCAGTCTCCTTTTTCATGTACACAATTGAGTAGATCGCCACGGCAAAGCCAAGCCCGATGAAGATTGCAGCCATGAAGACGCCTAGCATGTCGATCCTGAGGTAAGCCGAGAACACCCCAATATGTGGGGAGGAGATCACCATATTTTGGGAGACTTCGAGGAAGAGCTCATAAAGCAAGACTCCTGCAATAGCCAGTCCTGCTGCCGCGTAGACACCGCATAAGACCTTCCTGTGAATCTTTAAGGCAGCCCAGCCAACAATGGGCATGGAGACTGTAAAGACCAAAAGGAGATCGAGTGTCGGTGTGAACATTGTGGCTTGCTCCCTCATCCCCTCAAATGCTTAAGCTCTCGGACATCCAAGGTACCGTATTGCCTGTAAGCGTAAACGACGAGCGTAATTGCCACAGCGCTCACAGCGCCCGCAAGACCTATCGAGACTATCACGATCGAGTGCGCTAATGGGTCCACGAACCCAGGTATTCCTGTGGCCAGCGAAATGAAACTGAAGTCCGCAGCGTTGATCATGATTTCTAAGCCAAATATCAGCCTTATCATATTTCTCTTCGTTGCAAGGCAGTAGATCCCAATGGCCCAAAGTGCAAAGACAAACGCGAAGTAATATGACGAGTCCGTAATCAACTCTCCTCCTTCTCCTCACTTCTTAGCATGGCCAGGCACGCGGCGGATGCCGCAAAGATGGCAAAGGCTTGGGCTATTAGGTCCATGCTGCGGTAGGACCACATGAAGCGGCTGTCCTCTGGCCCTATGTCGTGGGTGACACTGATGAAGCGGTCTGAGGGCAGGGCATAGCTGAAAGTCTGAAAAGGATGTTGTGCAATTACTGCTAGCAAAGCAGCAAATACTATGATCACAAGCACTGCGCCAGCAACCGTGATCTTGTCCACGCGCATGCTACCTTATACTCTCCTTCAGTTTCGTGAGCGTCAGAGCCGCCAAGAAGAGCGTGACCACAGCGCCGGCATATATAAGCAGCTGGAATATGGCAACGTAGGGAGCATTCAAAAGCCAATACATGGCCCCAATAGTAATGCACATCCCAGAGAAGGAAAGGACAGCGTACAATAGATTCTTCAATTCAATGGTAAAAATCGCTAATACCAAAGTAACAAACATTAGTAGGATCTGACTAATATCGAATGCCATCATGGTAGCCTCAGCCCATAATATATTCTCATCTTGACAAAATCTTTTAATAGGTCTATAAAAAGGATTTCATAGGATGCTTACAGATGCTTTCTGACGTGGCTTTTCCATTGCTCGCAGCCTTTGGTCTCTCTCTAGCCATAGTATTATTAATTTACTTTATTGGCGGCAAGATCTCAGCAAAAGGTGTTGCTAAGGGGACCGGAAAAAACGAGCCCTACGCATGCGGAGAGGACCTGCCAGCCGAGGAGTCAAGGGTCGATCTGGAAAAGTTTCTCGTTTTCGCCCTGTACTTTCTCATATTTGATATCCTAGCCTTCGTGCTGGCAACTTCGTTCTACACGATTGGCATAATGCCAATCACGTACTCCCTAATAGTTCTGATTGCTGTAACGGTTCTGATGTACTCGGGGAGGCACAGGTAACATATGGCCTCAAGATGGGTTCGATCCAAGTCGCCTTGGCTGATCCATTTTAACACAGGCGGTTGCAACGGCTGTGATATTGAGTTTGTGGCCGCTATCACGCCCAGATTTGATATAGAGCGCTTTGGCATCATACTGCAGGGAAGCCCTAGGCATGCGGACATCCTTGCTGTTACTGGTCCAGTTACTCTTCAGATCGCAGACCGCCTTAAGCGGGTCTACGAGCAGATGCCTGACCCTAAGTTCGTCGTTGCGCTTGGTGCCTGCGCCGTTAGCGGGTCCCCATTCAAGGACTGCTACAGCGTTCACGGCGGAGTAGACACCGTAATTCCTGTGGATGCGTACGTGCCAGGTTGCGCGCCAAAGCCTGAGGCAATGATCTATGGCATTGCAAAGTTAATCCAAAAGATGAGAGGTGGAGACAAAAATGGCTGATGAGATCGTTGAGAGGCTGCAGAGCCACTTGAAGTCGGATGTCCTCGAGGTCAGGGTTCCAAGGGCGAGAAGGATCTTTCTGCGAGTAAAGACAACATCCTTCAAGGAGGCAATCAGGTACGCCATCCTCGAATTAGGCTTTAGCCACCTCTCCTCCATAACCGGAATAGACCTTGGAGGGGAGATCGAGTTGATCTACCACCTTGCGTACAGAAACGCAACTGAGCTCTCCTTAATAATAAGAGTCCCCAAAGGCGATGCGCTTGTCCCCACCATATCCGATCTCATGCCAAACTCAGCCTTATATGAGCGCGAGGTCCATGACCTCATGGGAGTCAGATTCGACGGGCTTTCGGATCTCTCACCTCTCCTGCTGCCAGATGGATGGCCGAAGGAGATCTACCCCCTTAGAAAAGAGTACACGTTCAGCGATCTTCACGAGATAAAGTTGAAAAAGAGTTGAGAACTGGATGGGTTACGCATCTACAATTAAGGTACCGTTCGGTCCGCAGCATCCTGCACTGAAGGAGCCGGAACACTTCCTCTTCGAGTGCGAGGGTGACATAGTAGTGAACGTTACGCCGCGCATAGGCTATGTTCACCGTGGCATGGAAAAAGCCTTCGAACTCGGAACCTATAGCCATGACATGTACCTTGCCGAGAGGGTCTGCGGGATATGTACTAGTGCCCATACCACCTGTTATACGCAGGCGGTAGAGGAGCTTATGGGCGTCGAGATACCCGCCAGGGCTAGATACATCCGCACCATAATCGCAGAGTTAGAGAGGCTCCAGAGCCACTCGCTCTGGGTCGGTATTGTTGCCCATGAGGCGGGGTTCGACACACTCTTCATGTACGTATGGCGCGATCGAGAGGTCGTGATGAATCTCTTCGAGGAGCTGACGGGTGGTCGCGTCCTTCACGCCATCAATACCTTAGGGGGGGTGCGCCGGGACATATCCCCGGATGCAGTGTTGAAGATCAAGGGCGGGCTCGATTATTTCGAGAAGAGGACCAAGGAATACCTGCGCGTCATAAAAACCGAGAGAACGTTCCTCAAGAGAACAAGCGGTGTTGGTCTTTTGAAGCCCGACGATGCAGCTAGCCTCAATGCAGTGGGTCCCACCCTTCGGGGGAGCGGAATTCGAAACGATGTCAGGGTTGACGACCCTTACATTGCCTATGGCGAGATACCTTTCAACCTAATCACCTCCGACGGTTGCGACGTTCTCAGCAGGACGGTCGTGCGAACAGAGGAGATGCTGGAGAGCATAAACATAATACGCTATGCCCTCGACCATATGCCAGCGGGGGAGATCCGGGTGCGCGCTCCTAAGAATGCCCCGCCAGGAGAGGTAGTATCTAGGGTAGAAGCCCCTAGGGGGGAGCTGATGCATTACGCAAGATCAAACGGCACGGCTAAGCCAGAACGCTACAAGGTTCGAGCTCCGACCCTGGCGAACATCCCTTCGCTGTGCAAGACCCTCATGGGCGTACACGTGGCGGACATACCAATAATCCTTGCTGGCATAGACCCGTGTTTCGCGTGTATGGACCGCATGCTCATCATAGGCAAGAAAACCAACGAGAAGAGGTACTTCACAAGGTAGCACTCTGGGGGAATTGTAGAAAATGCTCGCATATGATCTCTTTCAGCTTATTGTCTTCCCCGGAGCACTGTTCCTCTTCTGCCTCGCGTTCCTCTACGAATGGGTTGACCGAAAATTTTTCGCAAAGGTTCAGAACAGATATGGTCCTCTCTATACTGGCACCTTGGGGCTCCTGCAACCTGTGGCAGACTTCCTCAAGTTGCTCTACAAGGAGGACCTTGTACCAAAGGCCTGTGATAGAAACATCTTTTCTTCAGTTCCGATCGTATATGTCGTCCTGCCTTTGACTACCCTGTTCATAATACCCATCTCTGGCCAGACGGGTTTAGTGGCCTTCAACGGTGACCTAATCTTCGTCATGTTCATTTTTGCGCTAATGACCATAACCGTCTTCCTCGCAGGCTGGAGCTCCATGAGCAGGTTCAGCATAATAGGCAGCGTGCGCTCGGCCCTACAGATGCTGAGCTATGAGATACCGCTCGGCTTGGCGCTGATCGGGCCAGCAATAGCTGCCAAGAGCCTCTCCATAAGCAGTATTGTCCAGTGGCAATCAGCGAACGCCACCTGGGGACTATGGCTCCAGCCAATTGGCTTCGGGGTCTTCTTCATATGTATGCTTGCCGAGCTCGAATTAGTCCCATTCGACATACCCGAGGCCGATACAGAGATCGTGGCGGGGTGGCGAACCGAGTTCAGCGGCAGGAAGCTAGCGATGTTTCGCTTGGGGAGGGATCTTGAGATAGTCTTGGCCTCGGCTCTAGTAACATCACTCTTTCTTGGAGGAGCCCAGCCGCTGGGATTGATCCCACCAGTCCTGGTATTTCTCGTAAAATCGCTCTTCGTCGTAATAATGCTCTCGTTCGCAAGGGCCCTCTTTGCACGCTTCCGCATAGACCAGATGATCGCTGGAATGTGGAAGTACCTCCTCCCCATAGCAATTCTGCAGATAATCCTGATTCAGCTTGGATTGGGAGTGTGAGACGTTGAGCCTTGTTGGAGAGGCACTCAAACAACTTATGAGGAAGCCCAGCACGCTGAAATATCCTTCTGAGAAGGCGACTCCCCCACCAGGCTTCAGGGGTCTTCCAATCTGGGATATGAAGAAATGCATACTCTGTGTCCTCTGCCAAAATGCCTGCCCTCCAAGCGCCATAAAGCTGATCGGGAAGGGCCAAGAAGCCAAGGTTGAATATCATCTGGATCGGTGCATCTTCTGTGGAGAGTGTGTGGATGCCTGCCCAGTGGATGCCATTACAATGAGCGGGCAGTACGAACTCGCTGGCAGTGACCGTTCCATAATGGTTCTCTGCTTTGGTAAGGAAAAGCCGGTGATTCCGGTTAAGAACGCACCTTGACCCTATCCCCATGAGCAAATTGCACTTGGCAGGGTGGAGCAATATCGTAAAGAACTCACACCGAAAGGTTTCCTCAATAATCTTTCCCAAAAGTACTCAAACCTTTCCCAAGATATTTTCGTTGAGGCTGCAGTCGTGCGCCCTTCGATCAGTATTGAGGTTTCCAAGAAATTAGAAAAATAAAGTTAATGGAGGATCCTGAACTCGTTCAGGTCGTTCTTTGAATCCTCCCAGTTGATTCGGAAGTTATCCACGGCAGAGCCAGGTGGACCAATCCTCAATTCCTCAACAAGCTTTAGGAGTTTGTTCTTGTCGCCCTCTGCAACTATCTCGACACTGCCATCTTTCTTATTCTTGACATAGCCTCTCAGCGCGAGTTTGTTTGCAGTGCGATATGCGAAGTAACGAAAGCCTACACCCTGAACAACACCTGATACCGTGATCTTGATCCTTGCCGGCAAAGTACTCCCCCGACGAATTATTTTATAATGCGCTGGGTATAAAAAACTGATTAGTCCTAATTTGCTTAGGTGTTCTTTGGCTATGGATGGATCTACTAGACTCATTGAGAGCGGAGAGGACGTACTTCTCTATATGAACGAGAGGAAGAGTTGGATAGTCAAGGTCGAGCCCGAGAAGAAGTTCCACAGCCACAAGGGCATAGTCGACCTAGGTGAGTTGGTAGGCAAGCCTTACGGCTATGAAGTGAAAACCACCCTTGGCGCTACCCTGAAAGCTATGCCTGCAGACTATCTTGATCACCTTGAGAGGATAGCCAGGAGAACGCAGGTCATATACCCGAAGGATATGGCATATATTGCGCTTATGGGAAACGTCAGGTCCGGGAGCATTGTACTGGAGTGCGGCACCGGCAGCGGTGCGCTCACAAGCTACCTGGCGGGGCTCGTGAGACCAAATGGCAAAGTAATCACCTATGAGATCAGGGAGGAATTCCAAGCTAACGCTAGGAAGAACTTAGAGCGGCTTGGGCTCATGGATTCAATCGAGATGAAGCTCAAGGATATAACCGGTGGCATCGATGAGAAGAGCCTGGACGCGGTCGTGCTTGACATGGCAACACCCTGGCTGGTCATTGGAACGGTGTATGACGCGCTCAGAACTGGAGGGAGAGTCGTCAGTTTCAGCCCAACTATCAACCAGATTGAGAAGACCGTGGATGAGATGCAGAAAACAGGGTTCGTCAGCATCAAGACGGTGGAGTTAATAATGCGCACATATAAGGTAAAAGTTAATGAGACAAGGCCAGATATGATAATGGTCGGTCACACGGGGTACATAGTCTCTGCAAGGAAGTGCTGATATGGAGAGTGTTTTGAAATCCCTTAAGAAAGCGGAGATGGATGCGGACGAAATTGAAAAGCAGGCAGCCCAGAAGGCCTCTGAACTCGTAAAAAAAGCTGAGGAGGACGCCAAGAGGCTAGAAGCGGACTCCGAGAGAAAGTCGAAGGAGACGGGCGAGAAGCTAATGTCCAAGAAGATGGAAGAGGCGAGGGCTGAATCTGAAAAGATGAAGAGTAATGCTCAGAAAGATGCTGCAGAGATGGAGAGAAAAGCCAAAGAAAACATGGACAAGAATGTCGACAATGTGGTCGATACAATGATCAAGAAGTTCAAGACCTTAGATTGACGTGAGAGTGATCCGAAATTGGCCGACCTTATCTATGCGGTTATAAAGGCTTCTGCACGAAAAGGAACGCTTCTATCGGATCAGCAACTGATTGATCTTGCCTCATCTAAAGATCTGAAAGATCTCATGAATAGGGTGAAAGATCGATACCCGAATCTATCTAGCGTGGCACTTACGCCAAAGGCTATCGAAGAGGGGCTTCTGCATTCTTACAGCCAAGAGATCAGCGAGTTTCAGAAAGCTGCCCCCGATATCTCTATGATTTTGAAGATTGTGCGGCGGGAAGTCGAGCAATGGGAAGCAGTAGAGCTACTCAAGACGAAGCTGGGGATAATAACCTCTAGCGGACAGAAGAGGGAAAAAGAAGACATCTCTGCTTTGCTCAAAGTTATGGGCTTCAGCATTGAAGCAAAAAAAGCAACTATGATCTATGAGAAGTACAAAGTTCCAGCCCTAATCGACTCGGTATTTACGAGACAGAGGATTGTTGATCTGTCAGCGTCGCTTGCAAGGCTGGGTGGTGATACGGAGGAAAAATTGAAAAAATTCCTGAGCTATAAGATTGATGTCTTCAACTTAGATTTGCTGATCAGGGGTCTCAAGAATGACATCGACAGGAATGCACTCTCGGAGCTGTTGATATACAATGGTGGCTCGGTCAAGAGCCAGACACTCAAGGAGGCTGTCAAGCAACCTACGATAGAAAAAGTACTTACCCTTATTGAGGGGGTAGGACTGCCTAAGGTGGAGAGTGCCAGGGATTTGGAAAGGTACTATGAGCAGACGGTCTCCAGATTAATGTCCAAGACTTATTACAACGGTTATCTTGAAGCTGGAGCCATCCTTGGCTACTTGGAACTCAAGTTGAGGGAGATAAGGGATATCATCAGAATAGCCAATGCCATCAGCAGAGGACTTGAACCGAAGAAGATCGTTCAAGAATTCATTTTTTAAGGATTGGGAAATTTGTATTCAATTTGAAGGGGGAGAACATTACTCCTCCGTCCTCATAAAATCTGCTAAACCATTCGTAGAAATGAAGCCTCAGGTCTTGTGCCAGCACGATTATCCCCTCCAGAAGAACCACAAAGACATTTCCCACCACTGCAAGCAGTATCCCTATGACACCACCACCCACAAGGTCTCCCAGAACATAGAAGACCGTTGTAAGCATGACATGAGCAATCACCATTGCAAAGATACGGAGGTAAGATACCGTGTTGGAGACGAAACGGACTATCGTGTCGAAGAGCTCGAAGCCCATCTCGCCAAGGGAGGATAGGCCCTCATGAATTCCATGGGCGAAGATGCTATAAACCGGTTTTGCGAGGAAAAAGAACAGGAGTGGCGCCAGTATCAAATATATTGGTCCTGACATCCAATTAATAAAGTTAATTCCATAAATCACAGCTACATAGATAGATGATAGAAAGAATACCAACTTAGGAAGGCTAACTAAAAAAGCATCCACTTTCTTCTTCTGCAGCAGATTATTGACAACTCCCAGCACTATTCCGAGGCTGATTTGAAATACGCCCACAGCGAGTGCAAAGGTGAATACATTCATGATAGATGTGGAGCTAACCGAAATCTGTCCGTTGACTATTTCTACGATTCCAGCTGGTGTGAGGAGTCCACTGTAAATATGTTTGCCAAAAGCCTCGCCATACAGGGTAGCGCCCATAATGGCGCCGAACACGCCACAGATGATCAGATAAACCCCTATTTTTGAGAGCGATTTAGTATACCTGTAAAAAAGGAAGCCAAGCGCTGCAAGCATTAGACCGTGGCCGATATCTCCGAACATAAAGCCAAATATGATGGGAAAGCTGAGGGCAAGGATGGCTGTTGGATTCACCTCATTGTAGTTTGGCACCCCGTAGAGGTTGGTAACTGTATAGAAGGCTTTGAAAAACCTTGGATATTGATATTTCACTGGAACCTTGGGCGAGGAATGTTCTTCTTGGATGAAGGAGATCATTCGACCATTCAGGGCCTTGCTCAGATCACTGATCAGCGAGTCACCCAATTTGCTGGGGACATAACCCTCCAGAACCTCCCACCGATCCTCCACAGAGGCTCTTTCCTTTATGTTGAGCACCGAGTAGGCGTCCGAGAGTAAAGAGTTCAGATAGTTGAGCCTCGGCATTAATAATGCAATGGATCTCTTTGATGAGGCTAGGCTCTCATCAAACTTCTGCTGGGAGGACTCAAATGTCTCCAGAAATTGACCTATGGACGAATAATCAGCAGGCATTCCTTCGAGAGATTCCAAGAGAGAGTAACCCCTCTCTGAGGCAATCTGGAGTACACTTGTTCTGTCCCCTTTTAGGCATAGAACTAGGTAGATCATGGGTTCGCTGGTTATGATATAGTGTAAGCATGAGTCGGGAAGGGCAGGAGCTAAATCTGGAGTGTCCTCTTTCTTGGCATACAGGATGAGGGGTGTTAGCTTCTTGAAGGATTGCAGGAGATCCAATGACGCATGACCATCCGGGGCAGTAGCATATTTTTTCCACAGTTCAAAAATAGGTCTTGCCTTTGAGTCCTTCTGAATGCTTGCCTCTGTGTTTAGGATCTGTTTTTCGTATGATGAGATCTCCTTGTTCATCATGCTTATGAAGGAAGGCCAGTCTTCAGCCTCCAACACATAATGCTCATCGCCTTTGGCTGGATTGGTCTCCCCAATGATCAATGCGCTGGATTTGTTTATGACCTCTCTAAGCCTGGCTAGAAGATCTCTAACCAGTTCGCTCAGTTCGAAGGAAACTGATGCGTCAGCTTCCTTTAGTGTTAAGTGGAAGTCCCCATGCTTGTTTAATACATCCATGGCGAGCTCAGATTCGCTTTTCAAAAAGAGAATTTTTGCCTGGGACATCCGTTCTGGGCGTAGCATCCGGAAAACACCCAGGCACTCACATGCTCAGCCATAATAGGATAGCGATTACCAATCCGTAAATAGCTAATGCCTCACAGAGTGTTACTATGAGAAATGCCCTGAAGAAGGTCTCGGGCTTCTCTGCCAATGATGCCACGGCGGCCGATCCGGCTTTAGCTAAACTGTAGCCTGCTGCCAATGCTGGAAGACCTATAGCTATCCCCGCGGCTATTGCTAGAAAACCGGCATTGGGGTTCGTTGTTGCAGCTGTCACTGGGACTTGGACAGCAGCCTGAACTGCCGATACCATTGTTACAAGCATGATTAATGGGACGATAGTCACGAGAATTCCAAAGAGCAAATTGCGATTAGAAATGGATAGATCACTAATTTTCATATGTCAATCACTTCCGACTTTGTCCTCAATCTCCTTATAGGTTTCGTTCTTCCGAAGGTCTATATTTATAGCTATCTCTTTCTGCAGCTTGACCACATTTTCTGCCAATGTGGCTCGCTCACCCTCATAAATTCTTTTTATCTCTTGGTTTATGATTTCGCTCATTTTTATCACACCGAAGCAGATCTTTTTTCAAGAAGTGACTTTACCTTTTTGACCCTGACAAATTCCTCCCTATCTCTCTCTTCCAATACACTGGCTATCAACGAAACCGTTGCCGAGTACTGTGGTATGAGGGACTGCTCAAGCGCATTGATACGCTGCTGAGTTTTCTTGACCTCCTCAACCAGCCGCACTAGAGTGCTCTCCAATTCAGCAACCTTGACTATGAGGGGTAGCGCTTGATAGAACTTCTCCGATGTTTCATCAACCAAGATGGAGGGCTTTGATATGTCGTATCCAATTACCTTTTGGGTATTGATCAGTTCTAAGGAGATTGTTGTTACGCCCATCACCTTGCGTTTGGATGATTGAAGGTCGAAGGTGATTCTAGGGATTTTCCCCGCAGCCTCCATCTCCTTGGTTCCTACAATAATCGTGGCTGCGTCCAAGGCTGCATAGGCCTCCTTGAGAACCCGGTTGAGATCGGTGCGAACCCTTGTAGCCTCGCCCACTCTTCTGTTGACTTCAAGGAGTAAGATGTCTCTCTTCTCCTCCAAGAGGTCATGCGCTCTGCGCAAGAAGATGAGTGTCCTCTTGAATTTGATGAGGTTCATCTTCGACGGTGCGACCCTTATGGACATGGCGATTCTCTCACGGGTGCTGGTAGTACATCTTGATGAACTTGTCTGCTATCCTCGTCAGCTCCGATTCTTGTAACAGAGACAACTCTTTCCATGCTAAACCTAGGGTGGTATCCAGGCTTCGGTTTTCATCGAACCTCTGGCTGAGGAAGCGTTTCTCAAAATCCTCGCCGAATCTTAGGTAATCCCTGTCCTTGTCCGTAAGACCCTCCTCGCCGATGATGGTGCTCAGCGACCTGAGATCCTGTGCCCTTGCGTATGCTGAGTAGAGTTGGCTTGCGACGGGCGCATGGTCTTCCCTGGTCTTGCCCTTGCCAATTCCGTCCTTCATGAGCCTGGAGAGGCTTGGAAGTATGTTAATTGGCGGATAGATGCCCCTCCTATGGAGGTCTCGGTCGATGACTATCTGACCCTCGGTTATGTAGCCGGTCAGATCGGGAATGGGATGGGTAATATCGTCATTGGGCATTGTAAGAACGGGCATCTGCGTGATGCTGCCCTTTCTGCCCTTGATCCTTCCTGCCCTCTCATAGATGGAGGCGAAATCGCTGTACAGGTAGCCGGGGTAGCCCTTCCTGCTTGGAACCTCCTCCCTGGCCGCGCTGATCTCCCTTAACGCCTCTGCATAGTTTGTCATGTCCGTAAGTATGACGAGCACGTGGAGATCCTGTTCGAAGGCGAGGTACTCTGCGAGCGTCAGGGCGCTCCTCGGGGTGACCAGCCTCTCGACTGGTGGGTCGTCTGCCAAGTTCAGGAATATTGCAGAGTTCTTTAGGGCACCAGACTCCTCGAAGCTCCTCTTGAAGAAGGAAGCCTCATCGTGCTTGATGCCCATTGCCACGAATATTACAGCGAAGCCGGTCTCTTCCCCAACTATTGTCGCCTGCCTCGCGATCTGGGTTGCTATGAGGTTGTGGGGCAGACCCGAACCCGAGAAGAGGGGTAACTTCTGCCCCCTTACAAGGGTGTCCATGCCGTCTATTGCAGATACGCCTGTCTGGATGAACTGGGTGGGGTAGTCCCTGGAGTAGGGGTTCATCGGAAGCCCGTTGACGTCCCTGTAGTCCTCGGTAAAGGGAGGAGGTCCGCCATCCATGGGCTCGCCTATGCCGTTAAAGATCCTTCCCAGCATCTCTGTGGATACAGCTATAGTTAGTGGCTTGCCGAGGAACTTGACGGAGGTTTTTGTCGTCGAGAGACCTGAGGTTCCCTCAAAGACCTCCACGGCGGCGACCCCCCTATTGATTTCAAGGACCCTCCCCTTTCTCACTACACCGTCCTCGCTCTTGATCTCGACGAGCTCGTCGTAGCCTACATTCGATATGCCCTCAACGAAGATCAGTGGTCCGCTTATCTTAGCTACACCACGGTATTCCATGGATATTTGCATGATCAACTTGCCTCCAGTTTATGAATTTCATCTAACACCTTGTTGAGGAAGATATCTATCTCGGCGACCTTCTCGTTCTCTATGGACATCCTGAGTTTCGCCATATCGGCGACAGAGGGGAGGGCAGCGATCTTCGATGCAGTTATGCCCTTCGACACGGCCTTCGAGGCTTCATCGTAGAAGGTCAACATTGCAGTCAACAGCTTGAACTGCTTCTCAGGCGAGGAATAGGTGTCGATGGGGTCGTAAGCGTTCTGCTGCAGGAATCCCTCCCTTAGCAGCCTTGCGACCTCCATGATCAGCTTCTCCGGCTCTGGCAGCGCCTCTGGGCCAATGAGCCGGATGATCTCCTTGAGCTCGTCCTCCTTCTTGAGTATGTCCAGCGCTCTTATCCGCATCTCCTTCCACTTGCCCTCGGTGTGGCTGTTCCACCATTTCTCCACATAGTCCACATAATCCGAATAGCTGGTGAGCCAGTTGATCGCGGGATAATGTCGCATGCTTGCTAAGTTACTATCCAGCGCCCAGAAACCCCTAACGAACCTCTTGGTGTGTACCGTGACAGGCTCCGAGAAGTCGCCCCCTGGTGGCGAGACTGCCCCTATGATTGTGGCCGATCCATACTTCCCATTGAGCGTCTTCGCCCTGCCTGCTCTCTCATAGAACTCACCGAGCCTTGACGATAGGTAGGATGGGTAACCTTCCTCAGCGGGCATCTCCTCCAGCCTTCCAGATATCTCTCGCAGGGCCTCTGCCCACCTGCTGGTCGAATCAGCCATCAGCGCTACGTTGTATCCCATGTCCCTGAAGTACTCCGCTATGGTGATGCCAGTATAAACGCTGGCCTCCCTTGCCGAGACAGGCATGTTGCTTGTGTTTGCAATGAGGACTGTCCTCTCCATCAGTGGCCTGCCTGATTTGGGATCCCTCCATTCTGGGAAGGTGAGGAGAACCTCGGTCATCTCGTTGCCCCGCTCCCCGCAACCGATATAGACAATTATCTCAGAGTCGGACCATGCGGCAAGCTGGTGCGAGGTTATGGTCTTACCCGTGCCAAAGCCCCCGGGGATTGCTATGGCGCCGCCCTTTGCGACAGGGAAGAACATATCAATGATTCTCTGGCCCGTGATGAGGGGTTCGTAAGGTTCGAGCCTCTCCAGATAGGGACGGGGTTCCCTGACGGGCCACCGGTGGTACATCTTGAGGTCTTTTGTGGTGCCATCCTTAGTGACCTTGGCGACGATCTCCTCTATGGTGTAGTCGCCCTCTTTAATGATGTAATCTAAGACGCCACTGACATTTGGCGGGACGAGTATCCTGTGCTCTATGAGTGGGGTCTCCTTGACCGTGCCCAAAATCTCCCCGCCAGTCACCATCTCGCCCCTAGCCTTTGTAGGGACAAAGTGCCATTTCTTCTCCCTGTTCAGTGAGTTGGCTTTGACGCCCCTAGGGATGAAGTCTCCTGTCATCTCCTTAATGACATTGAGGGGGCGCTGGATGCCGTCGAATATGCCCTCCAGGAGACCTGGGCCAAGTTCAACAGCCAGAGGCAGACCGGACCCTGTCACTTTCTCCCCCGGCTTGAGACCACCCGTATCCTCATATACTTGTACCGTGGCGATGTCTCCTTCAATCCTCACTACCTCGCCTATGAGCTCCATGTCGCCTACCATTGTAAGCTCGTGCATCTTTAAGCCGGACACTCCCTCGGCCTGGACGACCGGTCCGCTAATTTTTATTATCTTTCCGCTGATGATGCTCATCTTGATATCACCTAAACAATGATTCTGCTATCCTACCCCTTAGCGACTGTTTCTCAGACTCCAGTATGCTATCAATCGAGCGGTCCACCGATGCCTTGGAGTCCTTGGTTATGACTATGAAGCCGCCCGTGCCCAGGTCGTGCTCCTCGATCTTGACGTCGTGGCCTACGGCTTTCTTCAGGTTCTCTTTCCCGAGGCGTGTAACGTCAGCGTCATTGATAAGCACCTGACCGACTGGGACTGATTTGGAGACAGACTTCAAGCTATCGAGAACAAGCGACTTGTACTCGGGCGTAGCAACAAATGCCTGGAGTTTCTTTCGCGTCTCCTCCAGGACCGCATCCACATAGGATTCTTTCAGTTTGAGCATGGACATCCGGAAGTCTATCTCGGCCTTGGAGACCTCCTTGCGGGCCTCGATCTCGGCCATCTCCCTGTAGGAGGAGAGGATCTCAGCGCTCCGCTTTTGCGAGTACTTTTCAGATTCTTCGAGTATCGCGCTGGACTTTTGCGACGCCTCGGCAATGGCAGCTTGTGCTTTGTTCATTGCCTCTTCGAAGACGGCGTCGACAAGCTTCTTGAAAGCCTCTGCCTGCGCGCCGACAGACACGGACGGAGTCGAGCTCACATTTTAACACCCATTATCCTGCTTATGGTTGATTTGAGATCGATGTCTGCAGAGGTCTTCCTTCCAGGAACCTCCACAATCACCGGAACGACTGACTTCATCTTAATCTGCTCTATTTTATCCTTTACCTGCGAAGAGTAATCGTGATCAACTAGCACAATGCCAAGGTTGCCCGTCTTGAGGACATCCTCCAGGGACTTTAGAAGTTCCTCCCCAGAGGTCACGGGGACTGCGTCTACCCCTGAAGTCTTGTACCCATTTACCAGTAGCGGATCACCGATGAAAAAAACTTTCATCCAAAACCCTTACCTGTTCGCTGTTGAAGGTTGAGACTCTATGAGAGCTTTCACTTTCTTTAGCTTTTCTATCAGCAGGTCGTAGCTGGCAACTGGCTCGACTATAAGCCCCATGTCTTGGAGGGCCTTGATCCCCTCTTGTGAGTAGATCGGCGCCTCGATCTTGACAGGTTCGTCGAAGGGGTTCCCAACAACGTAGTCCCTGTAGGGGAGGTTTGCTCTATGCTCTACTACCCATCCCCCGAGGGTGATTACGTGTCGCTCACGTATGGCTATCTTGGGCATTTTTTTACACCTCTATATACTGACTGCCAGAATCATTGCAAGTACCCCTATTGCGGATAGGCCTATGGCTACCGGATAGATCTGCCTGAAGGTGAGTATGGGAGAGAAGGCAACAAGCACAGCCAGGCAGACAGGCAGAATGATGCTGAGGAGCATGTTGAGCAGGAAGACGAATGGAGTGAACGGATCAAAGGGTATGCCGATGAAAAGGGTCACGAATATGCTGGAGAGGGCGAAGAGGAGCAAGTTCCGCATCACGTAGTAAGCTGCCCTCAGGGTTGAGGCATACTCAAGAACCCCTCCTTCGATGACGTCGATCTTCGCCTTGAGGATGCTGAAGGGCTTCTCGTTAAGGAGGATTGTGTACCCGAGGAAGAAGGGGATAGTGGCGAGGAAGCCCGGAACTGTGAAGAGGATTGGGTGGCTCGGCAGCGGCAGGCCATACCAAGGCGCGGAGAAGAATGCGGGGTTCTGGAAGGATACGACATCGGAGATCAGTATGCTCTTTCCAACCACGAAAGGCACAATGAGAGCAAGATAGATGGGCAACGATCCGATGGCCATCATCTTGATGGCCCTCTCGGCTGAGTGCTGTTCCACAAACTCCCTCCTGGTACCTATGTGTTTTGAGCCTTTGGCAAGGTCAGGCATCGGCATGGATGTGGAGAGGATGGACTGGGATTGGGAGCCCATGAAGACGTATATGACCTCCTCGATCTTGAGGAGCCCCACTATCCCCAGTATGCTCCCCCAACTGAGCACTGCCCACCAATAGGGCGTGCTGAATAGGAGGAGGAACGCCACCACGACGACGCCAAGGTATACAGAACATTTGTACAGCCGCGGCATCTGGGCTATTGGCTCCACCTTCTCCTTGTAGGTGAACTTGATTACTGACCAAAAGCCTGGGGTCAGGATCGGCGGGCCGATCCGCTGCTGGATCCTAGCCTGCACCTTCCTCTCTATCCCTGGGAGTACCAGGCTGTAAAGAGTTGCAATGACTATTGCGATAACTGAAGACGCAATTAACAGGAGGGTGAACGAGATTGTGTCCATTTTTCAATGCCTCCAACCGTAATTCCTAACAACCTCCTGATCGGTCATCACCCTGCTCCTCCCCTTCTCCACGACCTCGGCTCTCGTGCAGCACGTGAGGCATGGGTCGCAGCTGGCGATCGTGACCATAGCGTCGGTCACATGGTCCCCGATGCAGGCCTGCTCCATGGCTGCCAGGTTGGTTATGGTCGGGGTCCTTATCTTGTAATTGCGGATCAGGCCATGCTCGTCCAGACCATAGGAGTGCATGAGCTCGCCTCGGTAGGTCTCGATATAGGCAATTGTGTAGTCCATCTTGCCTGCAATCCACTGCCTGTTAACCACCGGACCCTCAGGGAGGTTCTTCACAACCTGCCTCATGATCTTGATACTCTCGAATATCTCCAGGGCTCTTGCTACTACTCTAGCCTTGTTGTCGCCCTCGTTGAGGACTATGACCTTGAAGTCGAATGGTTTGTACTCCTTCATATCTCTCCTCAGGTCGAAGTCCCACCCGGAAGCCCTGCCAGTTGGCCCTGTGGCATACCACTTAATGGCTTCGTCTTTTGAGAGCAGCCCGACGCCAGTCAGCCTTGACATCACCATGGGGTCAGCCATGATCCTATTGACATAATCCGTGTATTTGTCCTCGAACTCGTCGAGCCTGCTGAGAATGGTCTTCTTCAGCGGCTCGGTTAGATCCGCCCTGGGCCTGATGCCGCCTATGATCGGGACGGACGCCATGACCCTGTTACCGCCTATGTAAGCCATCAGGTCCATGAATGTCTCCCTTAGCAGGAAGGAACGCATGGCGAATGTCTCGTGGCCAAGCACCTCGAAGGCGTGACCAAAGAAGAGGAGGTGGCTAGTCATTCGCTGGATCTCGTGGACTAAAACCCTGATGTAGCTCGCCCTCGTAGGCACTTCTATGTTCAGGCCACCCTCAATTACCCTGACAGCATTGAAGGCGTGGACATTGGAGCATATGCCGCAGACCTTCTCCGCAATGACCAGGGCCCTTTCAATCGGCAGTCCCTCGAAGAGCTTTTCTATGCCCCTGTAAGCCACATTGACGGTCAGCTCGCAGTCCTCGACATACTCGTCGTTGACAAACAGCCTTATCCTGTACGGTTCGAGAAGCGCTGGATGGATCGGACCGAAGGAAAGCTCCTTCTCTATTTCGACCACTTCTTTCTGCTTCACTGGGTTCTGGCTTGCCATGCTATGGGGCCTCCACTAGTTTTGGCACGCCCTTGACTACGCCCTCAAGGATGTCCTCAGGCCTTGGCGGGCATCCAGGCACTTTAACGTCGACGGGGATGATGTTGTCTAGGGGCGCGAATATGTCCTCATTCACTCCGATGTCGCCTACAAGATTCTTGTAAACATTGCCATTTATGGGGCAGGACCCTATGGCGACCACCGCCTTAGGATTGGGTATCATTGAGTAGATCTTCTTGAGCGGTTCCAGCAACTGCCAGGCGATTATCCCCGACACTATCAGGACATCAGCCTCCCTGGGGTTCCAGGTAAAGAGTACTTTATACTGCTCTAGGTCGTAGCGCGGCGAGAGGAGGGCGTTCGCCACCTCTATGTCGCACCCGTTGCAGCCCCCACTATAGAACAGCATTGCGTGGATTGCGTTCCTTCTCGATCTAGCTTTTAGGCTCAATTGTTTTCTCTCCTGCTGATCAGCGCGATGCTCTCTGCTGGAATGAGCTTGCTCAGCTCCAATATCTTATCCGGCGGCGCCCTAACCGGCTTCTTTAGTATCTCCTGAAGCGTCAGGCGCGGAGCACCCACGTCCCTGGCGTGGATCGGCGCTGCCTCACCGAAGACCGAATAGATCGGGCAAATGTCATGGCAATTGAGGCAGTAGATGCATTTCAAAAAGTCTATGCGCGGGACTTGGGTGCGGCTGTAGCCCTCAATGATCTCCACGGGCTTTTCCAGCTGGACCATCGTTATTGCCTGCGTGGGGCAGACATGGAAGCAGCCGCTGCATCCTATGCACGTCTCGTCAAGCACGGTCTCCTGCATTGGCACGCTCTGCGATGCAACGCTCTCGCGTATCTCGATGCTTGTTATCCTGTCCCTTCTGGCAGCTACCCTGACGAAGTTCTTGTAGGCGCCTTCGATCATCAGCCTAATGAAGGCTATCATGGAATCACCACTACCTCCTCGGCCCTGCCCGCAACAACTTTGGGGCTGTAGAATTTGATCACCTTTATGCACTCTGCGGGGCAGGTCGCGGCGCACGCCCCGCATCCGATGCACTTGGTCTCATTGATGTAAGCCAGCCCGTCTTTGATGTATGGAGCGTGATCACCCTTCAGCGCAACCTTGCAGGCCTCCACGCACAGGCTGCACCCAATGCACATATCGCGGTTGACATTGATGGTGTGCCTCTCAAGCCTCCTTATCGGCAGGTTGCAGAGCACTGCTATGGCGCCCGTCGGGCAGTGGGAACCGCAAAGTTCGCACAGGATGCACTTGGACACGTCCACCGAAGGTTTCTCTTCAGTTATTGGGTTGAATCCAATTGCAGAGGTAGGGCAGACCTTGACGCAGGTGCTGCATCTGATGCACTTCACTGTATCTCACCCTCCCATGAAAGCGGCTTGATAGACAGCGCACCGACAGGGCAGGACTTGACGCACCTTTCGCAAAGGACGCAGCACCCTCCTGGATAAATGTTCTTGAGATACATGGTCTTTGGCGGGCAGACCCTCACGCACTCGCCGCAGAGTACGCAAAGTCCAGGTTTGAGCTTGACACTTCCCATCTCGAATTTCAGGGCATTGGTCGGGCATGCTACGCAACAGAGCGAGCAGAGGCTACAGTTTATTATGGAAGGTCCAGCATTGCCCTTCCTGATCCTGAGACCCCCGTTGTCCTCCACGATTGCGCCCACCGGGCACTTCTCAAAGCATTGCATGCACATGACGCAGTTGAACTTGATCACTCTCTCCTGGTAGGACTGGGTGTTGAGATAGAGCTTCCCGTACTCTTCTGGTTTGAACTTTCCCTCGCTTGTGTCTATCGCTTTTACGGGGCAGACCTCGGCGCAGAGGTTGCAGTTGGTGCAGAAGCCCCTGGTCTCGACGGTGAACTTTATCGAACCTGTGGGGCACGCGTTCCTGCACTTGCCGCAAAGAATGCACCTCGACATGTCCCTGAAGATCTTGCGCTTCACCACCTTTGCAGGTGAGAGAAGCGCTGAGTCTGGTGCCTGAGTTGCTGCCTGAGCTGTCATTTTGCAGTCACCGCCTTGGCTTCAGCCTTCTTTCCCTCTAAGATCTCTTTCAGCTTCTCTGGGGACGCTATCTCGAGGACCCTTGCGTAGTCCATTGGCACCTCCATATGACCGAGCACGTCTATGCGGGCGTTCTTGGGGCACACCTTGACGCATTGACCGCACCTGACGCATATCCCCCTTACCCTATTCATCTTCAAAACGGGGTCGTCGACGATCTTTGCAAAATCGAAGGGGCAGTGCAAGACGCAGAGACCACAAAGGGTGCAGCGCGTGCGGTCAACGTAGTAGCCGCCAAACTTGTTCTTCCTTATGGCGGTTGTCGGGCAGACCGAGGCGCATACGCCGCAGGTCGTGCAGCTGAAGGGCAGGCCCTCAGGGTGCTTGATGCAGTCCGTCGGGCAGACTTCCCAGCATTTGCCGCACTTGTTGCAGTCCGTTGTCGTGATATACATCTCACTTCCCTCCCCTAACAGCCCATCCAAGTAGTATGCCGATGGTGGCGCTTATGAACGGAGCCGCAAAGCTCAAGCCATCTGTGATGTAGCCGCCGATGAGGCTCCATGTGAAAACAGGGGCCTGAAAAAGGGAGGCGCCCACAATGCAGAGGCAGATTATCATCACAACAGTCCTCCGACTGACATTGCTATAGACCTGGGTGCCGAAGAGGAAGCCAATGGCGAAACCAACAACAATGGGGGTTATCTCCCCTCCCATCATTGGGAACAGCATTACCATCAGGCTTTCGCCTCCTCGGTGTCAGACCATCCATAAATGAAGACAAGGAAGATCAGGCAGATCGCGCCGATGACGTTGAATGCCTCGCCTATGTTGATAAGGGGCACGATGCCAGCCGTGGAATAGAATGTTCCCCCTTTCAGAACCAAGGCGAGCCGGTAGGGGTCCCCAAAGATTGTGTGGAGTATGCTAGGTATTTGCGCAGGGAAGCCAGCTATAGAGGACCACAGGTCGGTGCCCACATTATACTGCCAGTAGCCAGTCACAAGGTAGCCTGGCAGGCCTAGCAAGGCGTAGAGAGCCCACCCGAAACTGCCTATGGCAATTAAGAATTTCCGCCGGAAGTTCAGCGGGTTCTTCTTTCCAAAGAAGACTGCACCTATCAGGTAAGCCGAGGCGACAACGACACCGCACTGAAAGCCGCCTCCGCCCGAAGTTGCAGCGCCTGTCACTATGAGAATACCGTACGCTGCCAACAGGATTACCAAGGGGAAGATGAAATACTTCAGGATAGCGTTGACCGAACCGATCTTGAGGTCGAGGCTGGTCTGCGGGACGGGTTCCTCGCCCTCGACCTGTTTCATCCTCACGAGACCTCTGCCTATCACAAGGACTGACACGACCGCCCCAACGTAGATCACGCCGGTCTCGATCAGAGTATCAAAGCCACGCCAGTCATAGACCCAAGCAGAGAGGCTGTTTGGCTGCTGCAGATGTGCAAGCCTGTTGTACTCGGGGCTTATCCCCCGCGCAACGTTGCCATTCAGCTGGACGAAAGCAACGGTCACTCCGATGAATATTATAAGAAGCGCGACTGCCGCGAGAACACCTCTGCTACCTCTCAGTTCCTTCATTTCCATGACTTACCGCCCCCACATCGTCACTGCAATTATTATTGCGAAGTAGATCACTACCCAGAATAGCACCCGGTTGAGGTCACTCTCATTCTCCCGCTCCAAGGTCACGATAAGTGGCGCGAAGACAATTACGCCTGCAATTGCAGCAATTACGAGGATTATCCCCAGTGGGACCGAGAAGATCCTGAAGAGGGATGCAAGAACAAGGAGGAAAACGGATGCCTGCAGTTCAGCTGTCGTGTATCCAGTCATCGTGCTGCTGAAGCCTTTGCCGCCGAAGAACTGGGCGGTGAAGTTCTTTATCTTGTCGTAGAGGGATTCTATGGAACCCATGGGAAGTACACCACTTTGATAGCAGTATCCTGCACGAAGCCCAGGGCTAGTTGCGGATATACGCCCAGGACTATGATAATGGCGATGAGGATCGCCAAGAAGAGGTATATTGATTTGGGCACAGGGCTGGTTGGTTGGACCATGGCCATGGTTGCGATGCCAGCTCCAGCATCACCCTCCATTGCGATCGGGCTGTTGTCAGGCTTCAGGAAGATGTTGTAGATGGGCTTGAAAAGGGCGATGAAGGTTGTGACGCTTACCATCAGCACAATCGCCGCAACCTCCGGGAGTCCACTGGACAGCGATGCCTGTATCAGAATGATCTCGCTCTGGAAACCGTTGAATGGTGGGACACCCGATGCAGCGAACGCACCGATGACTACTGCGAGAGCCAGCCATGGGGCGCGCTTAGCGATTCCGCCGACAGTCTTTATGGAAGTTCCCTTTCCGAAGTACATGACTGCCTCGCAGCAGATGAGCAGAACGCTCATGTAAACGATGTCGTTGACTGCCTGGAAGAGGCCTCCCGTGATGCCTTGGACGGTTCCGAGTGAAATGCCCAGGGTGACCAACCCGCTGTGGGCCACAACGAGGTATGCCAGCGTCCATCTCAGATCGGTCTGGATCAACGCCATAGTGACGCCCATGATCATGGTGAGGACGCTGACCGAAAGCATCACTTCCCTGGCAAATGGGAGCGTGCCAAAGAGACGCAGGATTATGAGGCCCATGGCAACTATCATGAGCTTAGACTGGGTCTGGAGCATTACGGTGGCGTGCGGGAAAGCCGAGCCGTAGACGTCGGATTTCAGCGGGTGAATGGGCGCGAGCCCACCAGCGTATATCCAGGAGAGGACAAAGAAGCCGAAGGCTATGTAAAGAACCCCAGACAGCGAAGACAGGTTGTCGCTCATGATGTACTGTATGGCGTTCGTAATGTTGGAGTAGCCGGTCACACCAAGTATCATCGCCAGTGCTATTGCCATCCCCGCACCGCTCAAGGCCGAGAAGAAGGTGTATTTCAGCGCTGCCTTCTGGCTGATGCTCTCGCCAGACGCTGCAACGACACCGGCCAGCAGGAGGCTGCCCATCTCAACGCCGATCCAGAGGTGGTAGAAGTCGTTAACCATTATTATTATGGCGGATGACATGAAGAGGAGGAATATCAACGCTATGTATGGACCGATATTCTTCCTGAGCGAGCTAGCCGACAGGAATACGACGAAGACCAGTAGGAGGGACATTATTGTTATGAGTATCTGCTGAAGGCCTCCGAAGTAATACTCCAGTGAAAGCCGATAGGAGAATATGCTTGCGTCGAAGGTATAGGTCCCCCCGGGCGTGACTCCGGGCTGGCCCGTGAACCACTGGAAACCGTAGGGTGAGATCAGGGCTAGGACGAAGAGGACGATGGAGGAAGCGATCGCTATCACTTTGATGGTGCGGCTCTTGTTGTAGAGGAGGTTCAGTAGGATCGCAGTGATAATCGGTATTATCACAAAAAGGGGGATTGTCCAGAGGTTCGTTGCAACAGCACTCATTTGCGTTCACCCTTGAGGACCTTGGACGCCTTGAGGGTGCCGTAGCGCTTGTAGAGGACCATCGTGAGGGCAACGAGCACTGCCGTGGTGCTGACTCCTATGACAATGTTGGTTAGGACTATGCCAGGCCCGAAGATGAGTACAGCATTCTGGGGAAATTCAGCTACGGAAGTCCCTGGCGTGAGTATTGCCACAACGCCGCCCTCGAAATAGCCGAGCGACACCAGGGCGAGGTTGACGCCGTCCGATAGGAGCGTGAAGGCGATGATCTTCTTGATCAGGTTGTCAAGGAAGAGCATTCCTGCTATGCCAATAAGGATCAGCAATGCTGATGCCATGAAGCTGAGGAACTGGAGCGTGAGCTCAATCATCTTCATCTTTCCTCCTGGTCTTGAATATCCCTAGGATAATAATCCCCGGGAGCAGGACAGTGCCGACGATTGCCTGCGTCAGACCCAAGTCGGGTGCAAGCAGCGCCTGGAATATGAAGGCGAGGGCTATGCTCTCTGCCCCGCTCAGGAAAACCGCTCTTAGAAGGTCTTTCTGCAGCAGGGCTGCGACAGCACCCACAGCTACGCCTATTACCATGATATAGGCGACAGTCATCACGGCGTCTATCATTTGTTCAGCCTCCTCTGATAACTATAATAATAAGCGTTGGCGAGCGCGTTCCCCGAGAACGGGAGGAGCAGGAAGAAGAAGAATCCTACGGCGACGAGGTCAAACCGGAAGATCAGGATTCCGACGAAGATCATCACCAGGGAGCAGTCAGTGTCTATGACCCCGGCTATGTGGTTTCTCGCATAGAATATGTTCGGGCCGTACTCTTCTCCGAACCTGAAGAAGCCTACGGTGGCGGCGATTATCGGGATCGTGCCAGCGAAGAGTATCCCTGCCGCCCCCAGCTTCATCAGAGCGGATGCTGCAATTCCTATGTCTACGCCCAGAAGGATCAGAATGGCAAGAAGCGCAGCGAATATAAATGCTGCATATATGGCGAGCCTGCTGGGATCCACTATGAAAGATCCCTTCCTTATGGTCCAAGCAACAAAGGCCATCACTATCGCAGCATAAATCAGGGTGAATATCTCCTCGTACATTCCTAGCCCTCCGTCCTGAACAGCCTAGCGAAGATTATCGTCCCCACAGTGCCAAGCACAAGCAGGGCTATCGCGGTGTCTCTCGCGAATCCAACATTGAAGAGCTCTGGGAGGGAGATGAGATAGAGACCGACCCCCGCTACGGTTGTGAAGGAACTGACCCCCATCAGCGCAGTCACAGCCTCTCCCTTCAGGGACAACCTCAAGGCTCCGAGACCTGCGATCGAGACTGCAACCATGAAGACCAAGGCTGCCCAGAAGAAGGCAGTCTCCGCGAAGTCGTTCAATATGTTAGGGGCGATCATTTTCCGAGCCACCCCTCCACATGAGGCTCCATGGGTATGATTTCGCCCTTGGTTCTCGGATTGATTGAGCCAAGGAGGATCGTCTTGGCTTGCGAGTCCATGTCAATGACAACGGTTCCTGGAGTATAGGTGATGCTGTTTGCCAGCATTATTTGGGATGCTGTATGCTCAAATCCCATGTCTATTGTGATGAGGCACGGGTCAATGTCCCCATTCATGCATCTCTTGCTGACGTCTATAATGGAACCTATTATCTCCCTTACCAACCTCAGCCAGTACCTTACTCCCCACACAAAACCCATGCTGGATTCACCTTACAACTTTTTTCAGTTCGAGGATGAAATGCCGCCCACAATCCATATAGTAGCCCTCGCCACCTGGCATGACTTCTATCGCTATGGTGCGTTCCCTTCCGCTCCCAACTGAGATATTGAGGTGCACCATTCTTCCGGAGATCTTCTTGTGAAGGTGCATCACCCCTTTGGAAGGATCGTCCAGAGAAATGGAATAGTTCAGGGCAGTCGCCACGTCCTTTGCTTTCTCATAGAGGGAGGGACCATTTGTATAGAAGTGCGCAAATAGCGTTGGCGCCATATAGCTACATAGCCCTCTCAATGGTAGCCATTAAAAATGTTGGGATTAATAACACTTTTCAAACTGTAGATTGCATCTTCTGGCATATTCCTATTAAGAAGGTCATCTCGATCCGCTGCAGCCGTCACTTCAGATATTAGCAGGTCGGTAGCATGATCTATATAAGGAAAAATCGAGCGATTATTTGGTGCGAATCCCCATGAATATTATAGCTGATCTCCACCTGCACAGTCCGTACAGCATGGCGGTGAGCAAGGAAATGAGCTTCCGGAACCTCGAGCGCGGGGGGGTTGTGAAGGGCCTGGACGTCCTAGGCACAGGTGATTTCACCCATCCAAAGTGGAGGGAGGAGATAAGGAAGCTTTCGGAAGAGGAGGGACTCTATAACATCAAGGACGCAGGAGAGGTCAAGTTCGTTGTGAGCGGGGAGGTCTGCACAGTATTTAACGTGGGCGGCAGGTCAAAGAGGATACACCACCTAATACTCCTTCCATCCCTACAACTAGCGGAGAACCTCTGCGTCACCCTTGGCAAGAGGGGCAACCTTGAGAGCGACGGCAGGCCAACGCTCTCCATGACTGGGGCAGAGCTCGTGGACGCAGTGGCTGAGCTCGGGGAGGAGTGCATGGTCGTACCAGCGCACATATGGACCCCATGGTTCTCCCTGTTCGGCGACAAGGGAGGGGTCGACAGAATCGAAGAGTGCTACGAGGACCAGACACCTCACATCTACGCCCTCGAGACTGGGCTCTCCTCCGACCCGCCAATGAACTGGAGGGTGAGCGCCCTAGACAGGTTCACGCTTTTATCGAACAGCGACAGCCATAGCCCCAGCCCTTGGAGGATAGGCAGGGAAGCTAACGTCATTGAAGTGGCGCACCTCACCTACGGCGAAATTGTCGAGACAATCATGCACCGCAAGGGGAATGTAGCCACCATAGAGGTCGAGCCGTCGTATGGCAAGTACCACTGGACGGGCCACAGGAACTGCGGGGTCTCGGTACCTCCAAGCGAGGCAATAAGGCTGAAGGGCATCTGCCCGGTCTGCGGCAAGAAGATGACGAAGGGGGTGGCGGAGCGTGTTGAGGAGCTGGCGGACAGGGCTGAGGGAGTGGTTCCGGAGGGGGCTCAGAAATTCATCGAGATCCTGCCACTAAGCGAGGTCCTAGCCCTCGTGGTCGGCAAGGACATCTTCTCGGCGGAGGTGCAGAGGAAGTACTGGGAAATCGTCAAGGATTTCAAGAACGAGATTGAAGTCCTCATTCATTCCCCCTACGACAGGCTTGTAAAGTCCTGTGGCCGCGAGATTGCAGACGTCATCCTCATGAACAGGGAGAACAAGCTCATAATAGCCCCCGGCTACGATGGCGTCTACGGAAAGCCTGAGCTGAAGGTTGGAGGTTCAGGATCAGAGACGGGCAAGAACAAGATAGAAAGAAAAGAGAGATTTTTAAGAAAGGCACGGAACCTAGATGATTATATCGAGACTGGCGGGTAGATTCAGATGCACAAGAGTCCTGAAAGGAAGGTCTGGTCTGAGAATTACAGCGAATGGTTTCGTAAGATCATAGCTGACATCCCAGTCTACGATACGAGGTATCCAGTCAAGGGGACCGCCGTATGGACCCCCTTTGGCTTCAAGATCAGGAAGGCAGTAACGCAGATAATGAGGGACGAGCTGGAGAAGACGGGCCACGAAGAAGTGCTCTTCCCGCTTCTTATCCCAGACTACATGCTGAACAAGGAAGGCGAGCACATAAAGAGCTTCGAGAGCGAGGTCTTCTGGGTGACGCACGGAGGCACAACTCCTCTCGATGTGAAGCTGGCACTCAGGCCTACCAGCGAGACCGCGATCTACCCTATGTTCAAGCTCTGGATTAGCGCGTACACGGATCTTCCTCTGAAGATCTTCCAGATAGTCAACGTCTTCAGGTACGAAACCAAGGCGACAAGGCCCATGATAAGGGTCCGCGAGGTCAGTACGTTCAATGAGGCGCACACAGCGCACGCCACGAGGGAGGAGGCAGAGGCGCAGGTTGCACAAGGGGTAGAGATATACAGCAGGATATTCTCGAGGCTGAAGCTGCCCTTTGCCAAGTCCGTCAGGCCGGACTGGGACAAATTCCCTGGCGCAGTGTACTCCATAGCATTCGACACCATACTTCCTGACGGCAAGGTTCTGCAGATGGGGACCGTCCACTTCCTCGGACAAGGCTTCGCGAAGGCTTTTGATATCAAGTTCATGAAGGCGGACGGCGAGTACGGTTACGTGTGGCAGAACTGCTACGGCATATCAGAGAGGCTGATAGCCGCCCTCCTGTCCATCCACGGCGACGATCACGGACTTGTCTTCCCGAGCTCCGTGGCGCCGGTCCAGGTGGCGATTGTTCCCATAGTCTACAAAGGTAAGGAGGAGGAAGTGATGAAGAAGTGCCGCGAGGTTAGGGATGGGTTGGAGAGCAAGGGGATCCGGGCGATCTTGGACGATAGGAAGGAGCTCACCCCTGGCAACAAGTACTTCACCTGGGAGCAGAGGGGGGCGCCGGTCAGGGTCGAGATTGGGCCGAGGGACCTGGAGGCAGGCACAGTGGTTTTGGTCAGGAGGGACACCTTGGAGAAGCTAGTGGCCAAGGCAGACACTATCTACGAGGAGATCACGAAGCTGTTTGCCGCTGTCGATTCCAACCTGGAGGAGAGGAGCAGGGCATGGATGGCGGAGAGGATCACCCAGGTCAACAGCCTAGAGGAAGTAAGGAAGAAGCTGGACGGGCAGGGGGGAATACTCGAAGCGCCCTGGTGCGGAAGCAGGGAGTGCGGCGAGGGATTAGAGGTCAAGGTCGATGCGAGAATTCTTGGGATACCTTACAACGAGGGGGCAGAAGGCGAGCTTGGGAAGTGCATCAACTGCGATAAGAAGGCGGAAAAGCGCATCAGAATAGCCCGTTCTTATTGAGCCGATACCTGAGCCGATCTGTCAGCGAAGTGTTTAGTCACTGACTTTGGCTTCATCTTGGAAACAATATACTCGAATGCCAGGAGGGGATCACTCTTCTCGCCGCAGGTGAAGACATCCACAGTGGCAAACTGAAACTCGTTCCAAGTGTGGATGGCTATGTGGCTCTCCAGTATCAGAGCCAATGCGGAAACGCCACCTTTCTCTCCGCCGAATTTCCAGACCTTCGTGTCCCAGATCGTCATCTTTGCTACCTTGGCAGCATCAATGACCAAGCTCTTCAGGGCTGATTCGTTATTGATGTACGAAGCGTCGCATCCATAGAGGTTGCCATAAACGTGCTTGCCAACTATCGAATCCCTCTGTTCTGAAGATTCCATCACTTTAGAGTCGAGATCCTCCTCGCAAATTGGCAGTTGAGTTAACAAATTTGCACAGAACTGAAAGTTGTATATAAATATTCTGCAGTGAAAAAATTCGAGAAAATAGATTAAAATTAGAAGGTACGAATTACCTTCTGCGCCTTCTCCTTGTGTGGTCTTCTGGCGGAGCGTAGACCATCCGCTTCAGGAAGTTCTTCTTGTTCCTGTGGCGCGGGGTCAGGCCAACCCTTTCTTTTCCCAGCACTTTGGGGGTCTGGGACCTTACTTTTCCCGCCTTTGTAAGCGAGCCATGTGATGGCATATATTTCGCACTCGGGGTTATCCATTACATTGTAGAATAAAAAGCTTTGCATGACCATCTGTCCAAGAGTTTTTGCAAGTTCTTGCCCAATTTATTCAGGATGCCTACCAGCATCCTTGACAACCTTTGTGAGCACATCCAATGGGGCGGAGGTCTTGATTGCCTTTGGATGGAAGTGGGTCAGCGAGCTCTCGTATCCCATGGAGGTCAGGGTTTCGATAATCTTGGATATTGGGGGCACGTCCCGCTTCAGCCTGCTGCAGATATTGTCAAGCACGTAGTAAGTTGGTGGCTTATCGCTCTCGGAGATGAGAAGGTTGAGAAGCTTTTCGATACGCTTGCCTGTGTTGAGGAAAGAGCGATCCTCGGCCAGCATTCTCTCCATAAATTCCCTCTCGCACAACCTGCCACACCAGAGGGGTCCTCCCCTTTTAATGGGCTTTCCGCATGCTGCACAGCTGCAAGGCCAAGGATCGTTCAGCTGGAGAGCGCACCTCCAACCGCAGGAAGGGCAGTGGAAGATGTAACCCATGGACGAGGCAGATGAATCGCCCCTCTTCGCCCCCAAAGAGCACCTGAGGTAAGCGCGCAGGTAGTGGTCCGCGCTGTAGGATAGCAGAACCTCTGTGCCGAAATCGTATTTCAGTGCCTCTCTGACTGCGGTTCCGATCATTATCCTCAAGCCCACCTCGTGGCAGAATTCCGATCGGAGTGGCGTGCCCCCGTACTTCCTGATGCACGCTTTGCTGTAGATTCCGCAGAGCGGGGCAGTGTCTGTGGCTGTGATGGCCAGCAAGCCGCCATTCTTCAGCGCCCTGACCGCGCAGTCTAGGAAGGGCGAGGGCGTCCCAAAGGGGTCCACGTCGATGTAGTCAAACCTCTTGCCTGGCTCGGCGTGCTCGGTGAGCAGTAGGCAGGCATCCTTGTGGAAGATCTCAACAATGCCCTCCAGCTTGTTGAAGCGGACGTTCTCCGAGATCACCGGTATCGCATCGTCGTTCAGATCGCCAATTACAGATTTGTTTATCAGGCCAACCTCTTTGGCGAACCTTACTCCCCTGGCGCCAAGTCCAGCGAGCGGATCGCAAATGTCCAGGGGGCGGTCCCTGGTCTTTGAGAAGACAGCTAGAGCGAGGACAGCCATGTCCCTGCTGAACTCCATCCTGGGGTTGTAGAAGACAGGGGCTTTTGTGGGCTCGTACCTGCCCTGGAATGTGTAGGATGCGGGATCGGGAACAACCAGATCGGTCTTTCCCTCTTTTGCTTTGGAGAAGATCAAGCTCTGGCACCCCGATCATATAATTCCATGGCTTTATTTAAGATGCCTTCCCTGTTGTCGCCTTTCGCAACCATAGTAATGGCATACTCTCTGGAACAGGGATTGCAAGCTAGCACCTGGATCACTGCTTTTTTAAAGCCTGGGCAGAGCATATAAATGAAGCCTATGAAGTTCATCGCAGGCATTGACGAGGCAGGAAGGGGCCCGGTTATAGGACCGATGGTTATAGCGGGGGTCCTCGTTGATGAGGGTAGGGTCCACGAGCTCTCGAAAGCTGGAGTGAAGGATTCCAAGAAGCTGGCTCCTAAGAGGAGGGAGGCACTTCTCGGGCCCATAATGGAGATAGCCGTGAAGTATCATGTGGATGTGATCCCTGCCAGCGCAATAGACATAACTCGTCCCATAAAGAACTTGAACTGGATCGAGGCGGGAGGTATGGCAAGGATCTTGAATGCCCTCAGGCCGGATCTCGCGCAGATAGGGAGCGTAGATGTCCTGCCCTCGAGATTCAAAAGGATGGTAATCGAGGAGATGGGACGTGATCAGGCAATTGAGTGCATTCACCATGCGGAGGATGTGTATCCAGCCGTAGCGGCAGCTTCGATAATCGCAAAGACAACCAGGGACAGGCTGGTTGCATCGCTTCGTGAGGAGTTCGGCGATTTTGGATCCGGGTATCCCAGCGATCAAAAGTCAAGAAATTTCATCTCAGAATACCTTGCAGGCGGCAAAGAACTCCCACCAATAGTGAGGAGGAGCTGGAAGACAATAGAGAATCTGGGCAGCGACTAATTTTTTTGAAAAGATAGCTTCAGCAACTCAGTTTATCCGAGTCGAGAAGGTGCTCGAGGTCATTCAGGTTTCGGAGCTGCCTTACCTCGTCGATCCTGATTACCACTATGTCCAGGTCCCTAGGTCGGGTGTCGCCTGTCACAAGGACTGGTTCGACTTCCATGAGCTTCCCCAATTCCGTGGCCGTCTCAACCCTCTTGTCCAGCGCACCTTCTCCGGACTCCCTGTCATTGGCCAGAAAGCTTACCCCAACATTGCCCGCATGCACGTCGATGGGGGCGTAGTTGAAACCTATTGCCTTGCAGCCTATCTGGTGGAGCTTTGTGTGGAGCTGCCTCGCAATCGGTCCCGAAGGGCTCCTGTCGGAGGGCTCAGAGCTACACCGCCACTCGAATACATCTATCCCTTCGGTGACTCCGGCATTCAGTATCTCCTCTAGCCTTGCGACGGTGTCAAGGACAGCGCCCATCTCCCCCTTCTCGTACTCGTAGACTGACTTGGCACTTACCCCTACTTTCTTTGCAAGCTCCCCCCTTGACATGCCCTTCTCTTCGCGGAGGCGCTGGAGGGCGCTGCCGTCAACCTTGAAGTACAGGCCGCCCCTTTTCGAATAGACAATTGGCAGTTTGCCGCTGACCGCCACATCCCTGAAGGTCTCGGCGCTGATAACGTTCACGCCGTACCTCTCGTAGAGGGTGCTCTCCTCTATGGGTCCACTCTGGACCCTCTGGCCGACAATTATTGGTGATGCTGAAAATGCGCTCGCCAGGGAGCGGAGGTCTTCCGCAGCCTCCTTGCGCTCGTTGTCAGCGTTGTCGATTGTCTTTATGAGAAGCTTGGTGCCACCCTTCTTTGCGACAACTTCGAGGCAGCAATCCTCGGAGTCGACTTCTGATAGAGAAAAGCCTGCATCCTGCAGAATCCGAAGTATTCTGACGAGAGTGCCTTTGGATCCGTCTCTCATTTTCTATTCTAAATTAACGGTTGGTCAAGATAGATATAAACCCTAGTTAATGGGGGCATTCGCCAATTCATGGCGATGGATCAGAAGCGGTATCCGAATACGATTAGCGACGGGAATTCTTTCACCAGCTCAAGGATCTCTGGTTTGTAGAAAGTGCGGTCATCTGAAGACTTTTTGAGGGCATTGTTGACTATTTTTACGTCCAATTCGCTGCCCTGTATCTGAAAGGCTCCCTTCGAGGAGCCCCCCTCTTTCAGCACCACAATAGGGAGGCTGACATCTGGTAACTTTCCCTGGGGGACGAGCTTTGCCAGTTCCTGCAACTCCTTCTTGCCAAGGAAGATCTCCTCGTCCTTTACGTTCCTGTAAGAAGGACGGTCTTCATTCAGGAGCTCACTGAGCGACTTCCTGGCTTTTGGCAGGCCATCGTTCAGGCTCTTGAGTTCGACATCCCAGAAGGTCTTGCTCAGGCGCTCGGTGTCATCTTGCATTACCTAGACCCGCTCTGCAACTATCATGGCATGGTCCTTGTCGAAGGGATCAAGGGTCTTGACATCTATGATCCTGAAACCTCTTCCCTCCAGGACTCCGATCTCGTGCTTGAAGACTTCCCTCGGATCCTTGGTCACATCGACGCTCCTTGCCTTGATCGCTATCATAACTTTGCCGCCCTTCCTGAGGTACATGTCGGCATTGTCGGCAAGAATCTTTGCCTGTTCGGGCTGGGCGACGTCGCAGTATATTACGTCCACGACTTCAACGAAGTGCCTATAGGACGCGGGGGTTCGCGCATCGCCCAAGATCGGAATCATGTTGCTCCTCACAGAAGTAATCTCTATCAGCTCGCGGATGACCCGGGGCGCAAATTCCACGCAGAAGACCTTGCCCTTGGGTCCGATGATGTCTGAGACATGGCTGGGCGTGGTCCCGCTGGCTGCCCCAAGATACAGCACCTTTGATCCTTCCTTGATCGGCACCTCTGCGATGCCTTTCTCTATCGAGGCAGCGAGCTTGCTTCTGAAAGAGTTCCATGCCCTGTACTCAACTTTCTTGATCGTCAAAAGATCCTCGCCGTAAACCTTTTTGCCAGGCGCGAAGTTCTCCGTCGCCAGTCTCTTGCCTTCGTGGTCCTCTAGGATGTAGACACCCTTGAACTTGGGGTGATCCCTCAGCGTCGCCATTTATTGTTCCTCCCCCCGGTGCCCCGACCACTGTCTTGGCCTCCGGTGCGACCTTCCCACCTCTCGTGGCTTCCGCCGCTTCCGCCTCGGTTACTGCCCCTCCACCTATCCCTTCTTCCCCACCTCTCGTTCCTGAACTGCCTCTCAGGTCTGCCTTCCCTGACGGGTGGCTTCGCGTACTTCTTCTGTATGTCGGCAATGCGCCTATCGAGATCGGCCTTGATCGTGTCCGCAACGAACTCGTCCCCAAAAGCGTCCACGCGGGCAACAATTGCTATCTTACCCGCAAGCGCCCTTGCTATCTTACCCCTCTGCCACCTGGGCGCGTTGTGGATGGCCAAGTGCTGGAAGATAATCCCGTGCTTTGGAGGCCTTGCCCCTGTCTTAAGGGACCTGAAGAGTGCCTTCTCCGCGCCAAGCACTTGTATGGTGCTGGCGGGTTTCTTGGCTAGGTTCTCCAAGCTGCCCATGAGCTGAATGAGCCTCCCGCCCAAGGGGGCGCCTATGAGCTCCCTTAGGTTGGGGGCGACTTCCTTCATAGTGTCGTCGATATACTTCTCAAGTTCGTCCCTGGCGACATAGAATTTGAGGTTCACCTCTGCGAGCTCCTTAATCCGATCGAGGTCTATGCCGCCGATGTCTGCGCCCATCGACTGCTTGGCGATGTCACAGATCGCCTTCGCCTTGTTGTCGCTCTGCACGATCTTGTTCACCTCAGCCTCATCGAGGTTGGACCTCGTGCCGAACTTCGTGATTATTTTGAGGTATTGCTTGTGATCAGGTACCAGGGTATCTAGTTCGGGGAAGTGGAGACCGTACCATTCCCTGATGCGCGAGACGCCTATGTTGACACTCTTGTCGATCTCGTCCTGGGCAGCCACCGCCTGCGCTACGAGCCTGTCTCGCTTCTCTGACGCCGTTCTGACCCTGTTCTTGAGGAGGGACTCTGAAACAGCCTTTAGCATCTTCTCCATCTGCTTGGGGCTAACTCCGGCAGCTTCGCATGCTTCGGCAGTGGACGACCTGAAAACGCGGCCCCCCTCGCTGGGGGCGATGACTGTGGACTCGGCACTGAACTTACCTTTAAATGATTTCGCCTCAAGCTCTTCCTCAAAGATGAAACTGTCATAGCCCATCTTCAAAAGATCAGAGACAAAATCTTTGAGGATGGAGCATGTACCCAGCTTTTCAAGATCATAAAGCTGGCTGATCGCTTCTTCTGGATTCTCGAAAGTCTTCGCACTGACAAGCTTAAGATCTTCGTTATACGCAAAAAAACCGATGAAGCTGTCAACAACATAACACTTCAAGACCAACACCTAACCATTTCTATCTTTGAGTCTTACTTATAAATAGTGGATATTTGGGGAATGGGGGCGGATGTTCATGCAGTCCACGTGCAAGACCACCTTGGGCCCGCGCTGTGTTAGCCAATAAACCCTTTGCAAACCAGGTATGTCTCGGAACTACTGTCCCTTGAGGCCTTGGGCTTGAATATTCTGACCTGAATGAAGCTTCTTCGCACGTCCCGGCAAAAGCTCTCGAATTCTGGCCCCATCAAAACCTTGATGACCATGGCGCCCCCCTTCCTCAGGTACTTTGGCGCGCTCTTAACAGCGAGCATTGCCAAGCCAATCTGCCTTGCGTGGTCGAGGTCGCGGACACCTGAGAACTTTGGCGCTAGATCGGATACAATCACGTCGAAGGGTTTGTTGGAAAACTTGAACGCCTCCTCCATTACTTTAGGGTCTTCCACATCCCCACGGATGAGCTTGACATTGTCATATGGCAGCGGCCTTATGAAACTGAGGTCAATGCCAACAACTATGCCACCATCGCCGACCGTCTCTCTCTCCACCTGAAGCCAGCCGCCCGGCGCTGCACCGAGATCGACAATGAAATCGCCTGGCTTTATGACCTTAAAATTAGAGGCAATCTCCTTTAGCTTGAGGGCGGATCTCGACCTGTAGCCCTCCCTCTTGGCCTCTTTGTAGTAAAAATCACCCAAGATCTGGCGTTTATTGGGCATGTTTGCCCTCTCCGAGCACAGAGAGCCTGCTCTGCTCTGCCTTTATTGAAGCGGTAAGCTTTGTGCACCCTTCCGGCGACACCGGCTGTCCCTTCCCGCACCTCTCCAAATCAGGGCATGTCAGGCATGCGCACCATATCACATCGTTCAGGTCGATCTTCTGGTGCATTTTCAGCATGGTAACCCTGTACGCGTTTCTTCCCTTCTCCTTTGTCTGAGCCCTCTTTATCAAGCCCCTCTTCTCCAGCTTTGAGAGGGTCCTAGCGATCTCCCTGCTGTTCATCTTGAGGGCCTTTCCGAGGTCGCTCTGGCTCATTGAGCCGTCGTCGCTTTTCTGCAATAGTGAGAAGATCTTTTCTTCTAGCGACTCGGACAAAAAAGGGGCACTCTCAGATAATCATTGGAGCATATACTATAAATATATCTCCAAATCGAGCTTCTCAAGCAGTTCCTTGTAGCGGTTTCGCACAGTTACTTCGGTGACGCCTGCAGCATTCGCAATGTCCCGCTGGGTCCTCTTGCGCTCCAGCAGCACGCTTGCGATATACACGGCCGCTGCGGCAACGCCCGTCGGCCCGCGGCCCGAGGTAAGGCCTTCGCTGCTGGCGAACTTGATTACCTCCACTGACTTGCGCTGGACCGTGCCGTCAAGGGTCAGTTTTGATATGAGGCGGGGGACGTAATTCACAGGGTCGGTTGGCGATACCTTGATCGTGAGCTCACTGGATATGAAGCGGTAACTCCTAGCTATCTCCTTCTTGTTCGCCCTCGAAACCGATGCGACCTCGTCGAGGGTCAGCGGAACATTGTACTTGCGGCACGCTGCGTAGAGTGCGGCGCCGGTCATGCTCTCGATGGATCTACCTCTTATGAGCTGGCTCTCCACCGCCTTGCGGTACAGCAGCGCCGAGGCTTCCCTTATGTTTCTGGAAAGTCCAAGCTGGGAGGACATCCGCTCAAGTTCAGACAGGGCAAATGCAAGGTTCCGCTCTGAGGCATCAGATACCCTTATGCGCCTCTGCCATTTCCTCAAGCGGTAGATCTGCGCCCGCTTCTTGGATGTGAGGGACTTGCCATAGCTGTCCTTGTCCCTCCAGTCGATCATTGTGGACAGTCCCTTGTCGTGGATCGTGAGGGTGACAGGAGCTCCAGCCCTTGACCTCTTGTCTCTCTGGTCATTGTCGAACGCACGCCACTCAGGCCCGGGATCGAGAAGCTTTTCCCTTATGACCAGCCCGCAACCCGTGCAGGTAACCTCGGCGCGCTCATAATCCCTGACCAGGGACTTGCTGCCACACTCTGGACAGCTCTCGTCCAGACGTTCATGACTCTCAGAAATGTCTCTTTGCATAATGTCTTCTTCCCTTGCGGAACCTTCTCTCTTCCCACCAAACCTCTGCGTTCTGATACTGGGAGGCGTCGAGACCGTACCGCAGTTTTATTGATGCATAGGGTGCAGAGATGGGACCGAAGACATCTATTATGGTGCCTATCGGATCCCTGCCTCTGATGAATGCCATTGAACCGATTGTCGGGGGGTTCTTCGCTCTGACTGTTAAAAGACCACTTTTTGATAGGTGTAGTGTAGTCCCCAGAAGCTGCAAAGAACCATCTCCGAACGGAAACCACGATAAGAAATGCCGTCCGTAATTATATCCTTTGCTTATAATATTACTCGATTGTAAATTCGGTTAATTTGCCTAGGTTTTTTTGCGGAGAGCCCTCTTCCTCTGGAGTACCAATGAGATCTCCCTGAGAAGCTTTAGCTTCTTGTCCTTCTTGTTGATGAGCACGCGCCCCGGCTTTTCCCAGGTCGCTGAAGGCATCTTCTTTGTGGCCTCGAGCACGGGCGCCATCTCAAGCTCCTTGCAAGCTTCAAAAATCTCGTCTGCAGTGGGAGACTCAACTGCGATGCTTTTAGGCACCATTCTGCCCTCAGCCCTGCTCTTCTGAGAGTCAATATACGCAGGCCAGATTACGATCATGCTATTATTCTTGCTCGTGGGGAAGCACGCTCACAGTTGCTATTATTCATTAATGGTTTATGGAGCGGTAGTAAATAAAATCAATTGTAGCGGAAGACCATTTATACGATATTCAAATGTGACTTATAGCTGACACTTGGGGGGGAAATTAAGAGATAGAGGCGGGGATGGCAGACACCATGAGCATTCCTCTACAGAGAAGGAGTGGTTTGGTGGTTAAATCAGAGGGACTGCGGTTTGAACCGCCTCACAGCCGCCATCTCCGATGCTCACAAATGCTGTGAGTTATTAAATCATTTTTCAGAATTAGACCCATTTCTATTCCTAATCCTGCCAGGTTCTGGGCGACTGGCGATCAGTGCCAGCGTTCCGCTTCCGAGGTCTGCCCTCACCGGTCATCTAGCCAAGAATAATTATTTTCTATTTTTTGACTAATCCCTTCAGTATTTAAGGTTCAGATACAGGAGCACAGCCAGCGCTCCGAGTGTGAAAAGTTCAGGCAAGAAGGCGAATGGCCCCAGGCCAAATGGCTCAAAGCCGAAAGCCCTAATTACGAAGGGATTGGAGACGAGTACATACATTAGGAAAACGACCGAAAATATGATCAAACCGATGGTGAACTCTGATCGTGTCTTTCGGTATATGTTGACATAAGAGGCGAGCAGGAAGATCAAGATCGCGATGTTCACTGTGGAGAGTACTGCCTTTACAGTATAGAAGAACTCAAGGTCTCCGGGGATTAAGTACGGGGGTAGTTGGCGTCCCCAAGGACCAATGGGGAACCAAAATGTCGCTGTAGCCCATAATGCTGCCAGAACCGCTACAACCAACAGCACTAACAGCAGCAGCCAAGTTCTTGCGCCTTTGTCCATATGAGTCCCCATTCATATCCCCCTTTTCTACTTTTTCCAGATTTTCTTCAGAATCTCCTCGAATACGGCATAGTTGGCCTCCATGGTTGGAGATAGAAAGTACGTCACACCATATCCCTCCCCCATGGAAGTAATTATTTTATTCTTCTCAAGCACGTTGAGATGGTGCCTTATGGTCCTATAGTCCATTCCGAGCTGATTTGCTAGTTGGTTTGCATTCTGCGGTGTTACCCTTAGGATCTGAATTATTTTAGCGCGGCTGATGCCTCCTCTAGTACCTGCGATTAGCCAGCCAAGCAGATACTGGATCGAACGGGTATCGGAATACATTTACATCACTCCGCGCGTACGAAAAGATTTTGCTGAGCCTATTGATAAAACATTGTCCCTTATGTTCTTTAGGATCGACCTCTGAAAAATTTAATTAGATTAGGAAGACAATTGGGTATAATTCTGAAATAAAATTTAATAAGCACGAAACGATCGGGGATTAGAGATGGCAGAAATGGGGCAATTTATGGAGTTTATCCCAATTTTGTTTCCAACGCTCAACAACATCACATTTTTTGTTGGAGGGATGGCGTCGTTATTACTCACCATCGCTTATTTTTCAATATCGTTAACCTATCGATGGGCAATGAGGTGCACCCCATGGCGGAAACACATTCTTCACAAAGACTGAAAATATTGGCATTAGTCCTTGCCGTTCTCGCTGTCGGACTTTTCGCAGGATACGCACTGAGTTCCTACAGCAGCCAGACCCAGATTGCTAAGCTTGACTCGAACATAGCTGGTCTGGAGAGCCAATTGTCGTCGGTACAGTTGCAGATCGCAAGCATTCAGTCTGGGGGCAACTATACAGTCCTCTCAGTTGATAGCCTGAACCCGCTTTATGAATCTGTGAAGGGGTCAATTGTAACCATTGAAGGCCTCGTAGCAGAGCAAGGGTTTTTCAGCACGACCTACAGCGAGGTCCTAGGCTCGGGCTTCGTGGTAAACCTCACTGGGCAGCCATTGATCATCACCAACTTCCACGTTGTCGATGGCATGATCAATGGTTCAGTAACATTCACCAATGGTGAAGCCTACACTTTCAAGGTTCTTGGCGAAGACAAGTATAGCGACCTCGCAGTGCTTCAAGTTCAGGCTCCTGCTGATCTTCTTAAGCCACTTACCGTTGTCTCCTCCGGGACGCTGAATGTTGGGGATGTAGTGATTGCCATAGGCAACCCCTACGGCCTTCAGAGTACTATGACTTCAGGCATTGTAAGCCAGTTGAACAGGGCCATCCAGACAGACATTTCTGGCAACTACCTGATCTCTGGCATGATCCAGATCAGCACCCCCATTAACCCCGGAAACTCGGGAGGGCCCCTCTTAGATGATCAGGGGAGGGTTGTAGGCATAACCGCTGATATAGTCTCAGGCTCCCAGAGTGTCGGCTTTGCCGTTCCCTCTGATGCAATTATCCGGGAGATACAGGACCTTGTTACCACAGGGACTTACAGCCATCCGTACCTAGGCGTGAACGGCTATGATCTCGACTACCTCACTGCCCAGGCAGCTGGCTTGAATATTACCTATGGTGTGCTCATCCAGACGGTGAGCTCAGGAGGCCCCGCCGCCAGTGCCGGTCTCAGGGGTGGAACCCAGACCGTAACCGTTTTTACGGGCGAGACTGTCAGCGTTGGTGGAGACCTAATAATACAGGTGAACAACCAGCCCGTAAGGACCATGGACGACCTGACATCATACATTGATGGGAACACGGTTCCTGGGCAGACGGTCAACCTAGCCATCGTCAGAGGGGGCGTTACTCTGACAATTCCAGTCACCCTTGGAGCCAGAAGCTGATATATTTCCTGGGCAATTGTTAAAATATATCTCCAGCTTCTGTAAACAACACGCCTAATGAAGAGAGATGACTGGGAAAGAGATGCGACTGCGATGGAAGAGTCCAAGGATGATGAGCTTTCAAAGGATGGTTCTCATGAAGCCGTAACAACAGCACCAAATCATAGGCTTTCTCAGCTCGTCAGGTTGCTGGGTACGAAAGATGCATTGATTTGGATTTTGCCTCTCCTTTACTCTATTATAGTCCTCATAGTCTATTTCCGCTACGGAATAATTCTGAATGCCGCTCTGGGCATTATTGCTATAATTGCAATTCCCATAGTGGCCTACCTAAGCAGGTCAAGGGAGTTCTTGAGAAATTCAATACTTATCATCATCATGCTCCTTTCCTATGAAGCGCTCCAGAATGTAATTGCTATCATCAATGCTGGCAATGCAATAGCTCTCGATGCTCTCGATAGGGCAATGTTTGGTTTTAACTTCACAGCAGCAGTCCAGAATGCTTTTTACTCGTCCTTTATGACACTGATATCAATAGCATTTTACAGCTTACATATTTTTTTGGTCATAGCTGCGATGATAATATTCTGGTTTGTTAATAAGAAAATTTACAGGGGATATACCTACTCAATTATTCTGGTATCGTATCTTGCACTAGCTACATTCGCAATATTTCCAACCGATCCTCCATGGATTTCAGGAGTTGCCAACAACCTCGTCATAGGTGGATATAACATGTTGCCAGGTTTCATTAACACACTTCAGCAGGAACTTCTCTCAGTGGCAAATAAGCTGGCGGCTTTTCCAAGTTTGCACGCGGCTTATGCAACACTTTTTGCAGTCTATACAATTAAGCTGAACCCGAAGTGGGGTCTCGTATCTGCCCCTATTCTCTTTGGTGTGCTATTCTCAACGATCTATCTTGGGCAGCATTATGTGCTCGACCTGATGGGGGGAATTGCCTATTCGTTGATTGCATTTTTCACAGTCGAGTGGCTGATCGCAACGAACAGGGCAGGCAAGAATGGAAAATGATGGGCCACATGGGTTTATGATGCTGGATATAGCTTTTTTTGGGAAAAAATGAACGTAGAAACTGAAACAGCCATAGAGAAGATTGATGGCAACTATTATTAGGCTGCTTAATTTTCGTTAAGTGAAGGAAAAAGCCCCTATGCATGAACTCTCGCTTGCCATGAGCGTTGTGGAATATCTGCAGAATCTTGCAAAGGAACAGGGGATGAAGAGGATAGATGCGGTATTCCTGGAAGTTGGGGAGCTGACGCATGTGGATCCACGGCAGCTGAGGGAGTCCTTCAAGATAGCCAGCCAAGGGACGGTGGCTGAGGGGAGCAAAGTATATGTCAAGAGGAGGTTGGTCTGCCTAAAGTGCACAAAGTGCGGCAGGGAGAACAAAATAGAGCTGAAGGATACGATAACCGATTATAGTTTGAAGTGCTCCTTCTGCGGAAGCACGGATGTGGAGATCGATAAGGGAAGGGAGCTCCTGCTCAAAAGAGTGAAGGGTTCAAAATAAAGATAACAAAAGGAAGGAATTCTTCGAAAAGTGAAGAATTGCTAATTGCAATTTTGTAAGTGTCTATTTCTTCAGGAGGGTTGCGTTGAGGACGCCATCCTGACCTGGCCTCGATGTAACCTTAGCAACTCCGAGCTCGGTCTCAACCAGGGCACCCTTAGTAATAACCCCTCTTCTGGCGTAGTCGACGTTAGACGGATTGTCCTTGACCTTCAGGAGCTTGACCTTCTTCGCAGCGTTGGTCTTAGGGTTCGTGACGTTGACATAAGCAGCCTCGTCCAGCCTCGTCTTCAAATTGCCACCGTAGACCCTCGCAGCCTTCTTGCTGTCCTTTTTGGCAGACATTGTGGTCTCCGTTGGCGGGGAGCCCAGCTCGAATCTCCTCTTCCCCCTACTTGCGCGGAGCCTGCCGCCCGTTGGTTTCTTCTTGTCGCGACCCTGGAAGTAACTCATCGTTATCCCTCAATTCAGCACCCTACCTAAAATAAATACAAATATAAGGTTTTTGAGAGAATGGGACGCCGTAAGGCTGATTGCTCACGGTAATCATGGAAGTGGGTCCTGTGCAGGATAAAATTCAACTGAGCCACGGAGCGGGCGGGACGGTAATGAACGATCTGATCAAGTCAGTAATTATTGCAGGCATCGGTCGCAGGAGGGTTGCCGGTGGGGCAGGATTAGACGAATTCGATGACGGAGCGACCATCCCCGTCGACGGCAGGGAGATCGTTGTATCGTCAGACGCGCACATAGTGGACCCCATATTTTTCCCAGGCGGGGATATAGGAAAGCTCTCGGTTTGCGGTGCGATAAACGACCTTGCGATGATGGGGGCAGAGCCCGTGGCGCTCACAGACACGATCGTCGTTGAGGAGGGGTTCTTGGTCGATGACCTGAAGAAGATCGTGGCGTCCATGAATGCTGCCATCGAGAGCGTTGGGATGGCTCTGGTTCATGGCGACTTGAAGGTAATGCCCAAGGGCAAGCTCGACAGGATAGTCATTTCCACGGCTGGGATAGGGTTCCTTAGGGGCAGGAAGCCCATACTGGATTCGGGCCTCAGGGCGGGGGACAAGATAATCGTTACCGGGCCAGTGGGAGATCACGGGATAGCCATTGCCTCGGTGAGGGAGGGCATTAGCTTCAGAACATCACTCATCTCCGACGTCGCGCCTCTCTGGGGCCTTATGGAGGCTGCCATGGGAGCGGGCGAGGTAACGGCTGCCAAAGACCCGACTAGGGGAGGAGTGGCCATGGCATTGAACGAGATGGCAGAGATGTCGGGCGTCAGTATCTGGCTCAGGGAGGAGGAGATCCCTGTAAGAGATGAGGTAATGGGAGCATGCGAGATGCTTGGCATGGACCCGCTTGAGCTTACCTGTGAGGGGAGGGCGGTGCTGGGAGTAAGGGGTGGCGCAAAGAGTATCCTCAATGCCATTAAAGGCACACCGGAGGGGAAGGGAGCCAGGATTATCGGCGAGGTAAAAGCGGAGAGGGAGGGCTACGTCATAATGGAGACGTCGGTTGGAGGAAAACGCGTCGTTGGCCCGCCGTTAGGGGAGCCTACGCCTCGGATCTGCTGATTTGGTCAGCGGCATGGCAATTATTTCCTTTACGCTGAAGGATTTCTCAAGGTCAGGAGAGAGGACCCTGTTGGGGAAAGTTGACCTTGCAACTATGGCGGTATCTGCCCCGCGGGAGAGACCACCGACTCCAATTACAGTTTTGTAAGGAGCTACCGCGCCGACTGATGTGGCCATGAGCACAGACTCGACCGCAACCTTGAAACCATTGCCAAGGACGGTTATCATGAACTCCCTGAGCGCTTTCTCAGGTGTGGGTACGGGCGAATCCTCGCCCCCGACGTAGCTATGGAAGACGTAGGGCGCAGTGTTTACGATCTCCACATGGAAGCTCTTCAGGCCCTCGATGTACCGCTCTTGGAGGGTAGGCCACTTGCCCGAGACTTCCGCGTAGGAAGGAGGCTCGGAGACGCATATGATCTTGATCCCTTTGATGGCGCGCGCGAATTTCAGTGCGGTAAGGCCCGAGGTGCTTGCTACAACGATCGCTTCGCAGGGCGAACCCGCAGACTTCAGCCGCTCAGACACAGCCTCGATGACCCGTTCCGTATTGGCCGGACCTGGCTCGTCAAAATAGGTGCAAGGCAACATGATCATTGTGAGATCACTGAGAGACCTATGCAGAGATTGTATTTAAAGTGGGTGAGCCCAGCAGAAGGTCATTTGGTGCCCTCTGGGAAGTAAAGGCGTTCGTTGAGCCACGGGAGCAGCGCCATCAGAACCGCATATTCGGTAAGCTCGGTCCTGTTGAGTTGACCCTTGGAGAAGTAACCTATGGCGCCCTGCTTTTGTCCCAGTTCAGAAATTCCAGTTAGCTGGTCCATCGCAGTTCCTACTTCAATGCCTTCGCCAAGCACGCGAGCCACGAGCGAGCGAGGGTATTCAAAGGAAGGCCCACCCCCTATGGTAACCCTTCCTTTCTGGTCGGCTATGGCAGCGAATTGCTGATCCATGTATCCTGAGATGGTCCACGGGACGGGTATCAGGCCCGCTTCAATGCCCACGCCAAGCTCTGCTTCCTTTGCGGTCCTTAGTGCATTTTTGGCACGGGATACCGCGCCCCGTATGGTGACTTCCAAGCCCACGGGCTGGGGCGGTACCTCTGACGCGACCTCCATCATCAACATTGAGACCTCGTAGAATCTAGAGAGCACCCGCTCGACTGCTCTCACTTTCACAGGATTTGAAGTTCCTACAGCCACAAGCATTCGAGACACTCAACATTAATAATAATGAGGGGAGATAAAGAGTATCCGATATTGAGGATGATTGGCTTGTACAGAAAAAGGCTCGATGCGTTTCGGGGTTACGTTGAGAGAAACGGTTTCGACGGAGCCCTTGTAATAAATTCAGAGAATATCTACTACCTTACCGGATCGCCTTTCGTCATTGGGAGTTCGGGCGGGAAGCTCCTGTACGTTTCAAAGGAAGGTGCGGACTCGCTGATTGTGACTGGGCTCGACTACGACGAGGCACACGACAAAGTGAAGGATGTTGAGCTTGTCAAGATCGCGTGGGGGGAGAAGCTTTTTGAACGCCTCAAGAAGGTGGCAGGGAAGAGGCTGGGTTTTGAAGAGAATTTCGTGAGCTCCAGCCTTAAGGATTCGCTCAGGAAGGACTACGAGCTTAAGCCACTCAAGGGGACGCTGGAGAAGATGAGGGCTGTAAAGGACGCTGGCGAGGTAGCAAAGATAGAGGAGTCGCAGAAGGCTGCGGATAGGGCCCTTGAGAAGGCTTCGAAGGTCTTCAAGGAAGGTATGAGCGAGCTCGAGATCGCGTCTGAACTGGAGTACAACTTGAGGCGCGAGGGTGCTGAGTCCTATGCCTTCGAGTGCCTTGTGGCATCGGGCTACAGGGGTACCTACACGCACGGAATGCCCACCAAGAAGAAGGTTGGAGGTGGCGAGCAAGTGGTGATGGACTTTGGCGTCAAGGTCAGCGGCTACTGCTCGGATATGACAAGAACCATCTTCTTTGGCAAACCAAAGGAGGAGATGGTAAAGATCTACCAGGTGGTTCTTGAATCTCAGGAGGCCGCCCTTAGGGCAGCAAAACCTGGCATGAAAGGCAAGGAGCTGGATGCGGTAGCACGCCGGATAATAGAAGGAAAGGGTTATGGGCAGTATTTTGGCCATGGGCTGGGGCACGGAGTAGGCATCGCCGTCCACGAGGAACCGGGAGTGAGACCCAGCGCCGAGGAGAAACTTGTTCCATGGAATGTCGTGACCATAGAGCCTGGCATATACATCCCGAAGCTTGGTGGGGTTAGGATAGAGGATATGATCCTCATCACCGAGAAAGGCAGCAGGGACCTGACAGGGTTCAGCAAGGAGCTCATGGTTTTCTGAGACCCGCTGGGGCATGAGCCCGAGGGAAAAAATATTAACCAAGCTCTTATCTCCTAATCTGTTAAAAGTCTTAGCCAAAAGGCAAAGGTCGCTGCCGAGGGGGAGCCATAAATGTTAGATTATTTGAGGGGAAGCGTCAGCAAGAGGGTTTACAGTTATTACGAGGCTAGGCTCCTCTCCCAGGTAAAGAAAGGGGATATGCCGACCCACGTCGGGCTCATACTCGACGGCAACAGAAGGTGGGCCTCCGAAGTGGGTCTGGATATCTCCTCGGGGCACAGGCAGGGCTTTGAGAAGCTGAAGGATGTCCTCAGGTGGTGCTGGCAGCTCGGAATAAATACAGTCACTGTTTACGCCCTCTCCACTGAGAACCTCAACAGGGACTCTGGTGAGGTCAAGGACCTGATGGACCTTCTGGAGAAGGGGTTCACAGAGGTGCTCGAGAACCAAGAGATCCACGATAACAAGGTCCAGATCAAAGCGATCGGCAGGCTCGATATCCTCGACGAAGGGCTAAGGAAGGTCATCGAAAACGCTGAGGAGAAGACGAAGGACTACAGGGGAAGGAGGATCTACGTCTGTGTTGCATACGGTGGGCGGGCGGAGATCGTTGACGCCACGAAGAAGATGCTATCTTCGGTAATGGAGGGTAAGCTCAAGCCGGAAGAGATCACCGAAGACACCTTCTCCAAGTACCTCTACACAGCGGGTGATCAGGACCCCGATCTGATAATAAGAACCTCTGGGGAGGAGCGGCTTAGTGGGTTCCTACTGTGGCAGAGCGCGTACTCAGAGTTCTACTTCATGGATGTCTACTGGCCAGATTTAAGGAAGATTGACCTTCTGAGGGCTGTGAGGACATACCAGAGAAGGAAGAGGAGATACGGGAAGTAGCCCGGAAGCTAGGGAGAGCCAGCTCCTTCTGCTAGATCGGGAGATTCGGCTTTTTGCTTCGTGCGGCCTTTCGTGACCCTTGGGGTCACGGTAAATACTATCACGAGCAGCGCGCAGATAAATACGCCAATGCCTGCTGTGACGAGGAACGGCAGCAGACTGGACTGCGGGTTGATTATGATTGGAGCGATCTCCACAACCATCTGCCTTATGAAGACAAGGGCAACAAGAGCTACAGCCTGGCGCCAGATCTTGGGGGACTTCTGCAGGTACTTGACGACAAGAATGCCGGCGATGTAGACCGCTATGCCTACGATGAAGAGATCTATTGTATTTACGAGTAGAATGCTGAAGAAGAGCGCTGTTTGAGCTGGGAGGGGGGCTTCCGCTAGGGCGATGCCGATCCCCCTGTAGATCGAGACGGCGCAGATTATGAAGCCTACCACGGCCGTGATTAGCACGATAGGGGACTCTTCCCATTCGGACTTAAGCAGAGAGTCAATATTGAAGCCCTTTATGAGCAGGACGGCCCCGATGATTATGCCCACTGAGATGAGCGCATAGCTGATCAGGTTCAAGAAGTAGAGGGCGATGAGTGCGAGTATTATGAGGCCCGGAACACCTAGAGCCAACTTGGAATACTCGGGATCCGCCAATTTCCTGAGATAACGGCTGAATAGAACGTAGGTCTCCTCGACGCTCTTCTGCTGCTGGACGAAGACCTTCCTCACAGAAATGACCGGGACCTTTGCCTGGATTGTGGGTATGACCGACTCGTCGGCGGCTCCGTCGCTGACAAAGATTACGCCATCAGCCTTGAAGTTATTGAGGACATACTCCAGCTCCGACGCGAGCTTCAGGTCAGCCTCGAAGCCCCCGCTCTCTGAGCCGGCGATGGCTGCCACCTCGCAGTTGAAGCCCTGGTCGATCAGAGAGTCGTAGGTGTTTATTGAGGCGAACATGGAGTTTGTGTCCGAGTCCTCCGGGGTCTTTATGGCAAAGAGTGAGGCGACGGACAGCACCTTCTCCCGCCCGATAAGGGGGGTAGACACGCCAGTGGCGCGACCGATGTCGTCGTCCTTATCCACGCTCAGTACGAGAACCTTTTTGCTCTCCAGGCTCATTATCTACACTGATAAAGATACAAGTTTTTTATGGATTTAAAATATTCCTTTGAAAACAGAAAACTTTAAATATGCAAAATCAGGTCGGGATGCCCTTCGTCTCTACCATGGCGGCAAACTCTTCGAACGTCATGCGCCCGCCGTTCTTCAGTTTCTCGCTTGCCTTTTCCGCAAGTGCTGATTTCTTATTGAATAGCAGCTCGGCCTGCTTGTTGAGAACATCGGCCTTCTGCTGCATGGCAGTGTTCCGCGCCACCCTGAAATGCGCATCGGTAACGAAGAGCTCGTCCTTGGACTTCGCAATACCCTCCATCAGGGAGGCCATGTTCGTCCTTATCTGCTCCAGCTCAGCAACGACGGCATCGCGCTCACCAAAGGTCTTGAGGAGGGCTTCATGGTGGGTTTTCGACTCGTCTGCAAGGGCGATTATCTCGCTGTGGGTCGCATTTGCCTTATCTTTGAGATCGTTGAACTGCGCCCTAAGGCGGCTTATCTCCTGATCAACATCCTTGGTCTTCTTGAAGACAACGAGCTTCCTCTCGAGGTCGGATATCCTCTCCACCGCCTTGCGATCCTCACCAATCGATAGGGAGGTAGTCTGATACTTCCAACTGATCTCCTTGAGTTGGGTGAGAAGGTCGTTCTGATCGTAGTCTATATTCGAGAGGATGAACTTCTTCTTTTCCAGGAGCTCCTTGATCTTATCGGAGACTTCAGCCTTCTGCTTGTGGAGCTGGTCGCGCTGGGCTTTCTTCTCGGCTATTATCCGGTTCTTCTCGTCCCTCAGCGCCTTGTGCGTTGCGACGCTACTCCGGAACTCCTCGAGTTTGTTGAAAATCTCACTGCGCCGGTCCCTCAGCTTGTCGAGTTTCCGGTAATCGTCGTCAATCTGGTCTTGGATTGATCTCATCTGACGCGAAACGTCACCAAGTTCAGACTGAGGATTGTCCATTAATTCTTCACCATGGTTAGCTAACGGTCTTCGCTACTAGTGTGTATGCGTTGAAGCTGGGCATAGAGATCGTCCAATCCTTCTCCAGTATTTGAGGAGGTAAATATAAACTCTCCGAGGGCACCAACGTCGGTCAGAGCTTCGAGCATTCTCTCGGATATCTCGGTCTTCAGGTCCACACTCTCACCCAAAAAGGCCTCTTTCAGCATCTCGGGATCACTGGACCACAGGACACCTCGGTCGTAGACGTCTTTGGGCAGGAGGTCCACTTTGGAGACACAGTTAATCTGGGGTGCCTTGAAACGGACATTTACCGAGTAGGAGAGGAGGAGTATGGAGACGAAGTCCGATGGCTTGTTGAGAAAGATCGAGTCCGCCAGGAATATGGTGGAGAAATTGTTTTCGGCGAGGGATGAGGCTATGAACATGCCGGAGTTCCTGTAGGCGAATAACTCCATCTGGCCCGGTGTGTCCACGATGACGTACTCAGGGTCAAGCTTCTCCAGCTCCTCTTTCATCTCGCCTATGTGGCTCACTGCAGCGTCCACACTCGCGACCAGGCCTCCGTTTGGCCCGAGCTTGTACTCTTCTACAAGTCTGCCATAGTTGATATAGTCCCTGATGTCCACGTCCGGGCTATAGGGTAGCCACTGAACGCCTGGGTCGAGGTTCAGGATTGCAGAGTCCACCTCGGCTGTCTGCAGCCTCTCAAAAAGGGATAGGGCTAGCGTAGACTTCCCGGATCCGGCAGTCCCCATAATGTACACGAAATTCAGGATCTTCCCCTCCGTATTTTTCCTCCAGCAGACTCGACCAATTTTGAGAAGGTAGACTCAGCATTCAAGATAGCTTCATCGAGGGCGCCAGCGTCAGGACCCATTGCAGAGAGATGGATGGTTATTGTCGGTTTGCCCTCCGAGCCGCTGGGGTGGGATTTGAGATAGACGTCTTTGCTAGTTCCTAGCCACTTCTCAATAATTGGGGCCAGGGAGGACTCTGGTACGCCTTCTATGATGAATGTCTTTTCCCTGAAGGTCTGCGGCGAAGTCCTCGCCTTAATTATCCTGAGTACCTGGTCAGTGAACATGCCCATCATCTCCTTGGGCACTCCGGGGAGAGAGAAGATCATAATTTCCTTGTGCTCCAAGAACATGCCCGGGGCGGATCCCAGCCGATTCGTCATGGGCTTTGCCCCAGATGGCATTACCGCCATCTTCTTCCGCCAGGGGCTCATCTCGAGCTTCAGCGATCGGTATCTTGCTCTTACCTGATCCAGCGCCTCGGCATTCGTCTCCTTCGGTATTGATAGGGCGGATGCCAGGCCATCAAAAGTCAGATCGTCGTAGGTGGAGCCGAGCCCGCCAGTGGTTATGATCAATGACGGGTTCCTGGCAACAGACTCGGCTACAGCCAGGGATATCTCGCTAACGGTGTCCCCAGCCACAGTAATCCTCGTGACAGTTATTCCGAGTGAAGTTAGCTGCTTGGCAATCCAAGCCCCATTGGTGTTGATGGTGTTGCCTATGAGCAACTCTCTGCCGAAGGTGATTATCTCGGCGTTAATGCACAACACCCGATGCTACTTCTTTGTAGACCACCACTTCAGGTAGTCCTTCCTGCGACGCTCCTTCTCATCTTCTGTATTGGTATTGAGGGATGTGTTCTTGGAGCGAATTTCGTCGATCTCTTCCCTGGTGACGGCAAGCCCGCAGCTTTGGCATACGTGCCTCTTTTGTTTTGGATCAAACTTCAAGTTCCCGCCGCATTCTGGGCAAGCGCTCATGGTGATACCTCAAATGGTAATTTTCATTCTTCTATTAATACGTATGTTTCGGGTTTTGAAAAACTGACCCCGTTCTTTGAACGGATCATACCAATACATTTATTTCCTTTCCGCAGAAGGCGCAGTTTTTGCCCTTGAGGTGGATCGATGCCACCTCGAAGCCAAGGCGGTCTATGATCACCTTTCCGCATTGGGGGCAGTAGGTGTTCTCGTATTTCGGATTCATGACATTGCCGAGGTAGACATACTTCAGGCCTGCCTCCTTGGAAAGCCGCCAAAGCTCCTCCAGGTATGGCGACGGGGTTGTTTCGGGTCCGTCATAATTGTAGCTTGCAAAGAACCTCAGGATGTGGAACGGGGTATCCTCGCCGAGCTCGTCACGTATCCACTCAACGAGTTTCATGAAAGGCTCCTTTGCATCGCCGCCTCCCGGGACTATGAGATTTGTTATCTCGATGAAGATCTTCTTGCGCTTCATCTCTGCAAGCGACTGGAAGACGGGTTTCACGTCGACTATCCCGCAGAACTTTTTGTAGAAGTCGGGGTCGCCGCTACCCTTGAAATCGACGGTGGCTGCATCAAGGTACCCATCAATCTCGTCAACAGCCTCAGGCGTCATATAGCCATTGGTCACGAAAGTGTTGAAGAGGCCCTCCCTGTGCGCAACGCGTGCCGTGTCGTAGGCGTACTCGAAGAATATTGTGGGCTCTGTATAGGTATAGCTCACCGAGGCGCAGCCAGCACTCTTTGCCATTTCTACAACCTTTGTGGGCGGCATGTCCTCTCCCTCGATCTCCTTTGTCTGGCTGATGCTCCAGTTGTCGCAGAAGTTACACCTGAAGTTGCAGCCGGCGGTTGCTATGGAAAAGGCCCGGGTTCCTGGATGGAAGTGGTAGAGCGGCTTCTTCTCTATGGGATCCACGGCGTAGGAAATTGCCTTCCCGTACACAAGCGTGAAGAGGGTGCCATCGACGTTCTCGCGGACGCCGCATCTCCCCCTCTGCCCTTGGATTATGGTGCACCTCCAACCGCAGAGGTTGCACCTAACGGTCGGGGGTTTGAGCTTCTCCCAGAGCATAGCCTCCATTCGCAGTCACCAATAAACTCTTAAGAAAAGGCTTAAGATAAGAGTTTTCGAGGGTTTTGCAGATGATTGTAGTTCCTGGGCCAGCATCGCCCAAGGTCGGCCAGTCCGTTGCCGATCTCATGGGCGCGAAGAAGGTGATGGTTGAATACAAGAACTTCCCCGATGGGGAGTCCTACATCAGGTTAGCCGACAGCGTAGCTGGCGAGGATGTTGTTTTAGTCCATACAACCTATCCACAGCCAGACAAGAGGCTCCTCGAGCTCCTCCTTCTGGTAGACACGCTCAAGGACCTTGGAGCTTCAACGGTGAGGGCAGTGGTACCGTACATGGCCTACGCGAGGCAGGACACCAGGTTCAGGGACGGGGAGGCAGTCAGCATCCGGGCACTCTTCAAGCTGATTGAGAAGGCGGGGTGTGATGAGTTCTACACAATAGACCTACACAAGGAGGGCACCCTGGACACTTTCACGATCAAGGCAAAGAACCTCTACGCATCTGAGGTCATATCCAGCTACCTCAGAGGCATGGGGCTGGAGAATCCGTACATCCTCTCCCCGGATAGGGGTGCCCTGAGCATCGCTAGGAGGGTAGGAGAGTCATTGGGTGCCGAGTACGGCAACTTTGAGAAGACAAGGGACAGGGTCACCGGTGCGATTACAGTCAAGGGTGAAAAGGTCGATGCCAGAGGGAGGGATGTGGTTATAACAGACGACCTCATAAGCACCGGGGGCACCATAGCCAACGCCTGCAGGATTGTCAAGGAAGGGGGTGCGAAGCGCGTCATTGCGGTCTGCTCCCACCCGCTGCTTGTGGCGGGCGCCTATGAGAGGATGAGAGGGGCGGGCCTCGATGAGGTTCTGGGGACGGACAGCGTTGACAGCGATATAGGGAAGATACCGGTGGCGCCCCTCATTGCCAAGGAGTTCAGGTAGATTGGTTTCAGGGAAGGGTGCGCAGAGGATCCTCCTCCTGCTCTCCGGCGAGCATCCGACTATCCCCTGCTCCGAAGCGCTTGCGGTGCTGCGGACTGAGGGGGTTGAATTTGAGACTGTAGCCAGAAGCAACCAAGTTCTCATCCTCGACTCAGGGAAGGGCGCTGGCGATGCCATAGGGGGGAGAGCAGCATTCACCATGGAGGGCGGCAGGTTCCTTTTCTCTGCAAAGCCGTCGGTGGAGGATGTGGAGCTGAGGTGCAGCATGGCGGATTGGAGCTTTCTGGAAGGAAGGAGCTTCGGCGTCAAGGTTACGAGGGTCAGGGATTACTTCATGGGGGTGGACACGCAGAAAGTCCAGGGGGAGATGGGCTACTCGATCAAGAAGCAGACAGGCTCTTCCGTGAACCTGCGCGCACCCGATTTTTGGATAAGAGGAGTGCTGACCGACGGAGGCTTCTTCGCGTTTTCGTTGGATTTCACTACGGATAGGAAGGCATTCTCAGCTAGGAGACCAAGGAGCAGGCCCTACTTCCACCCTGGCGTGCTTGACCCGAAGATTGCAAGGGCATTTGTGAACCTCGCGCAGGTCAAGAGGGGGGAGGTTTTCCTCGATCCCTTCTGTGGCACTGGGGGGTTCCTGATCGAGGGTGCATTGCTGGGTTGCCAAGTCTGTGGTATAGACCTTGACATGAGGATGATCAAGGGCGGTCGGCAGAACCTAGCGCACTACGGACTGGAGGCAGATCTCATCCACGGGGACGCCAGGGACCTCCCCCTGGAACGAGCAGACGGAATAGCGACGGATCCGCCCTATGGCAGGGGCTCGTCGACCATGGGGGAAAACACAAAGGGGATACTCTCCGAATTCTTCAGGGAGGGCCACCGTGCATTGGACAAGGGTGGCTACCTGTGCACTGCTGCTCCTCTGGAGATCAACCCAGCGGTGCTGGCAAAGGAGGCAGGCTTCACTGTGCGCGAGGAGCACCGGATGAGGGTTCATAAGTCACTTACGAGGTCTATAATAGTTGCAGAGAGGACGTGAGATGAAGATAACCATACTGGGCACCGGGGCGGGGCTGCCAACGCCGGAGAGAGGGCTCCCAGCGATCCTGGTCGAGGTCGAGGGCGAGCTTGTGCTATTCGATTGCGGCGAGGGCACCCAGAGGCAGATGATGAAGGCTGGTGCAAGCCTCTGCAGGAGGATGAGGATCTTCATAACCCATCTCCACGGGGATCACATATTCGGGCTCCCCGGCATGATACAGACTATGAACCTGCTAAACAGAGTGCACCCCCTAGAGGTTTATGGTCCGCCTGGCCTATCCGAGTTCATTGAGGAGACCACCCTTTCCACCATGTCCCAGCCAAGTTTTCTCCTCTTTGTGGGCGAGGTCGCCGAGGGAGAGATCTACCGCGGAAAGAACTACAGGGTTGAGGGGGTATGGGGGGATCACTCGCGGCCAAGCATGGCATACAAGATGATCGTCGGCGAGAGCGGCGGGAGGTTCAACCCTGACAAGGCGAGGGCGTTGGGGGTTCCCGAGGGGCCAATGCGAAGCGAGCTGAAGTCGGGGAGAAGCATAACACTCAGGAACGGGAGGGTTGTTAGTCCAGAGGAGGTCCTTGGAAAGCCAGTGCCGGGCCGGGTCATTGTCTACAGCGGCGACACAAAACCCTCGCCCAGCGTTGCAAAGCTTGCATCTGGGGCAGATCTCCTCATCCACGAGGCTACGCTCTTGGCGGATCTCCTCGAGTTTGCTGAGCGGGACGGTCATTCCACCGTGGAAGGCGCTGCAAGGCTAGCTGCCGAGGCGAAGGTAAAGAAGCTGATACTCACGCACATAAGCGCGAGGTACCAAGATACTGCGCCCCTTCTGAAAGAGGCGAGGGCGATATTTCCTAAAACAGAGATCGCGAAGGACTTTGGCGTCTACGTGCTGAAGAGCTGACGGACTTTACGCAGGGATTCCTGGGCGTCGCTCAGCGTGTTGTTCTCTATGACGCAAGTGATCTTTTTAGGATCGATCTTTGAACGGACCAGATTCCAGTCTATAGTTCCCTTCCCGACAACCATGTGATCGTCATTCAAGCCATTGTTGTCGTGAAGATGGACATGGATTATCCTTCCAGACAAAGTGTCTAGGAATGGCTTGAGTTGCGAGGAGGTGTTGGCGTGGCCGACGTCAAGGGTCATGTATAAAGGCAGGCCTTCATCGATAAGGCATTGGAACTCAGATGCGTCAATCAGCAGGCATGGGGTGTTGCCAGGCATGTTCTCGACAGCCACCTTAACGCCCAGCTTCTCTCCATTAAGGATGATCTCTCTCAAGGCCTCCCTGTTGTGGTCCCAGTGCAAGCGCGGCGCAATATACTCCAGCGGTGAGTGCTTGCCCGGGTGCACAACGACAAGTTCAGCGCCCATCTCGGCTGCGTGTTCTATGGATTTCATCACCAGCCGGATGGAGATGCTCCTGAAGCTGTTGTTGGAAGATGCTATGTTCATGTCGAGGATTGGGGAGTGCACCGTGAGCTTCAAGCGCCTTGAGGCTCTGATCTCCTGCAGCTTTTTCATCCTGCTCTTGTTGAGCCCCTCGTTCCAGTCATCGAGGATCTCGAGGACCTGGATATCGTTCTCTAGAATCTCGTTCAGGACCGAATAGGTCTTACCGAAGGTGCAAAGCGTCGAGATCCCGATTGGCATAGCTCATCGACGGGCACGCCGTCTATTGTCCTTGTGGCGAGCCATTCTATTAATGAATTTGGATCGTCTGTGGAGATGTAGAAGGAGATGGGTCCCAGGGGGGACTCGCCATTTGCCTGGCAGAAGGAGAGATGCCCCACAGAGGCTACCTGCTTGTTCACGTAGAACTTGATGCTTGAACCTTGGATTCCCCTTCGCATGATCTTCCTGGAGGCATCGAGGATCCTCTCCATCCTAATGAGAGTGCGGAGCCTAAGAAGGAGTGACTCGTCACCCTCCTGGGTGAGATAGGATCTCTTGCCTTGGGACCATCTCTTGAAGTTTCTGGAGCCGGTCACGTTGAAGAGGGCTTCCCTGACCTTGTCCTCAGCCTCAGTCGGAAAAAGGTCAGCCTCGACCAGCACCTTTGTTGCCACTCTTAACCCCTTCGAAATATTTCTTGGCGGTTTCCTGGAGCTCCTCGAGAGTCCCCTCATTTATGAACACCTTGTCGGCTTGGGCGATTACGGATCCGAGGCCCACCCTCAGCTCCCTCAGATCACGCTCCCTGAAGGTTGCAAGGTCCTTCGGGTCGTCTGGCCTGCCCCGCTTCAGGAGCCTGCTTAACCGCGTGGCGGGAGAGGCGTGGACGGCGATTACGATAAGGTCGGTGCAATGCTTGAAGTAGTCGAGCTCCTCGGGGTTCCTCACGCCCTCGACAACAGCGGGAGCCTTCCCCTTTCTAATGTCAGCGAGGCACCTCTTAGCGACGGCATCCGGGCCCTCATTCTCCCTCAGCTCCAGCATCAAAGCGCCTATGGAAGCAGGGGTCATCTCCATCCTTCTTGCCTCTGCTTCCTTCCTTATGACATCGCCCATGGAGACTATCCTGAAGCCGAGCGATTTTGCAGTATCCGATACTATGGATTTCCCGGATCCGGGCATGCCAGTAATGCAGAGTATCAAGATCATCCCGAAAAGAGATTAATTAGTACTCTGCATATAACGGTTTATCTGGTGGTTTCGGTGGAGATCGTTAGGGCTTTTCTCGCGCTTGAGATCCCGGACGAGATCAAGGAGAAGATAATGGAAGTAGAGGCGAGCGTCGGGAGGAGCGGAGCAGATGTGAAGCTTGTTGAGAAAGAGAACCTCCACGTGACGATGAAGTTTCTTGGCGATGTTGCCCCTGACACCATAGAGAAGGTAGTTGGTGTCATGGAGTCTGTGAAGGAGAGCAGGTTTCCTATGGAAGTCAGAGGCACGGGCGTCTTTCCCAACCCGAGGATCCCCAGGGTGGTATGGGTCGGCGTGGGGAAAGGCGGGGATAGGGTTGTGGCAGTTTTCAGGCACCTGGACACGGAGATCGCGAAGCTCGGCTTCCGCACGGAGAGAGACTTCACTCCCCATATAACCATAGGCAGGGTGAGATCCCCAGCGGGGCGTGATGAGCTGCTGAGGGCGCTCGACGGTTTCAAGGAGAAGCCGTTCGGGGCCACAGTTGTCGACAGGATAGTGCTGAAGAGGAGCCAGTTGACGTCCAGCGGCCCCATATATTCCAGCATCAGGGAGGCAGAGCTCCCTCCATGACCGCACGCGTCCGGCAGGTAGTAGAGAAAGTCTCGAGCAGGGTCTCCCCCAAAAGCGAGGACTATACCGAAATGAGGAAGGTGCTGAGGAAGGTATCTGCCAGGATCAGGAAGGAGGCAGAGGCGCGCGGGCTGAAAATAAAAGTCGAGGCTGTTGGGTCGATCGCGAAGGACACTTGGATACGATCAGACAAGGATATCGACATATTCATAATATTTGCCGATGGCACGGAGAAAGAGAAGGCAAAGGAGCAAGGCCTGGAAGTGGCCAAGGCTGCCAGTGGCAGTTCGTGGAGGCTAGGCTACGCCGAGCACCCCTATGTGGAGGCTGAAGTTGACGGTTATACCTTGGACATAGTGCCAAGTGTCATGATGAAGGAGGGGGAGAAGCCACTCACATCGGTGGACAGGACCCCACTCCATACTACCTTCATCAATAAGAATCTGGATTCAATGCTGAAGAAAGATGTGAGGGTCCTTAAGCAATTCATGAAGGGGATAGGGGTGTACGGGGCAGAGCTGAAGGTCGGAGGCTTCTCGGGTTACCTCTGCGAGCTGCTAATTCTGAATTACAGCGGCTTCGAGAAGGCTGTTAAGGCGATCTCGGAGTGGGGTGAGAAGACAGCCATTGATTATTCGAAGCATTATAAGGGCAAAGCTGGCGAGGTCTTCGACACGCAGCTTGTCGTGATCGATCCGGTGGACAGGAGGAGGAATGCTGCTGCAGCAGTTTCACAGAAATCCTACTCAAACCTGATTGTTGCTGCAAAGTTCTTCCTCAAGAAGCCTAGCACAGAGTTCTTCTTCCCGTCGCCAAAGCACCTAGGCTTTAATGCGATCAGCAAATCACTCGAGGCTAGGGGCGCCTCGGTCATCGGGGTCGTGCTCGGGTGCCCACCTCTTGCATCAGATGTACTGTGGGGAGAGCTGAATAGGAGCCTGCTCAGGATCGTTGGGCTGCTGGAGGAAAGCGGGTTCAGAGTGAACGAGTCAGCTACCTGGAGCGACGAAAAGAAGACAGTGATATTCTTCGTCGAGGTCCTAGGGAGGACAATCGGCCCCGCACGGATCCATGAGGGACCGAAGGTCACTTTTTCTGCAGAAGCGGAGAGGTTTGTAGGAAAGTACGTCAAAGACAGAAGGGTTCTGGCGGGTCCCTACGTGAAGGACGGCCGCTGGTGCGTCGAGCTCAGAAGGGAGGAGAGGGACGCAAAGAACCTCCTCGAGAAGCATTTTGCAAAGTTGAAGCTCAGCAAGGATATCGAGGCGGAGGCCAAAAAGGGATTCAAAGTCCTCGCAGAGAAGGAGCTCTATGACCTGCTGAAAGGCAGGGAAGGGCTCCTGCAGATCTTTCTGCTCAAATTCGTGGAGAAGAGGCCTCGATGGCTGTCATAGTACGGCTTGATGACTATCGCCTCAGGAGTGTCTTTTCCTACCCGCGCTTCTCTGGCATCCATTATTCTAAGGTCCTGAGCGATCTTGAAGCCATGGGAGTTGACGGTATATGTTCTGAGGGAAGGCTGGAGATTGGGGAAATCCTCGTGCTGGGCAAGGGATGCGTTGGCATTGTGCTGCTCGGCTCTGCGAGAGGCAAGGAGGTAGCGCTGAAGGTCCTGAGGTCGGATGCGAACAGAAGAAGCCTCAAAGTGGAGGGGGGATATCTGGCCATTGCCAACGGGTGCGGGGTTGGGCCCAAATTAGTCCAATGCACCGAGAGCGTCTTGGCCATGGAGTATATCAGTGGGAAATACTTTAGGCAATGGCTTGAGGAGCCCCACACGAACGAAGAGATCAGGCACGTTCTCGGCGAGCTCCTGAAGCAGTGCTACGCCCTCGACAAGGCTGGGCTTGACCATGGAGAGCTTTCGGACGCGAAGAAGCACATACTTGTGGACGACGCAGGTAATCCGCACCTATTGGATTTTGAGACTGCCAGCGTCAGGAGGAGGTGCAGGAATTTTGCAGCAATGCTCAACTACCTATTTTTCAAGGGTTCGATCTCAGCGCATCTTGGCCAATATTTCAGCTTAGAGAGGGAACCGCTCACGGAAGCCATAAGAGATTACAAAGAGTTGCCATCCCAGGCGGTTTATGAGAGTATATTGGCCCAATTAGGTTTGGAGACATGATTTTATTCCCAAACTCAATAGAATATTGTTTATGTTGTAAAAAGTTAATGGGCTTTACACTTTCCATTTTTTTCGAAAAAGACATTCCCCAAAGACCTTTATCGTATAGTTGACCAGTAATTTTACCTACATCTTGTCTTATCATTTGTTAACATTTGGTGGAGAATACTTGCGAGAAAAAGTTGTGTTTCTTCCAAAAAATATGAGAGCGCCTAGGCTTAGCAATAAGCCTGGGATCAGCTGCCCTATGGCATATGCAGGATTACCTGTAAAAAATGGAAGCTGCTCAGTTGCTGCAATGTAAAGGCCCGCAATATCAAATGCCAGGAACGAGATCAGCTCGCCGATCCAGTAACCCCGTGCATTAAAATTCATTCTGCTCCTAAGGACCACAAAAATACCCAAGGTGATCAGCGCGCTCACCCAGTCAATAGGGAGCAAGAAGATTAGTATTGAATAGATAACAAGACCTATTACTAGACTCCAAATAAGATTCATAGTTATCTTCGTCATTACTTCTTTCAATGCCATTTTATATCTTACGATTATGTTGGAAAAATTGAATTGGAAATCGGGCAGTTGATTTCGACATTTAGGTGTAGTCTGCGAATTGTTGTTGCGACGGGGCAAAGACCTTGCCAAAGACCTTTATCGTTGACTCACCATCGATTGTCAAAGTTATCGAGTTAATCGATTAAAAGTAATCCTGTGGGTTCAGGTCTCCCTTTTATCGGAAACTTTACTGAGCTGCCAGCCTTTTCAGCTGTTTTTATCATGTTAATGCCTACCGCGTGTTCCGGAAAGCGCATCATTGTTGGATGAGTACATACCTTCGTTGACATGTTGCATTTGGGGCAGAGAATGCAAGAGCCAGCCATGAAACCTACGGCAAATGGGTATCCACTGTTAAATGCTGTCTGCTCTAACTTCAGTACTGCAAGAAGGATTCTTTTAGCGTCTTCTGACCAGTCAGCATAGAACTTTTGCGCCTTCTCTTTCAACTCACTGCTTATCTCAGGATCATAGAGGTACCTTAGGAGGTTCTGGGATACATCGTCGTCAGTCTTAGATTCAGACCTAAATTTCATGAATAGTGCGTAATGGTAGTCTTTCAACATCTTCCTGAATTCATCAACCGAAGGTGCATAGGGTGGACAGCAGAGTTTCGATCCGTAGTCATCACACCCTGTTTTGCATTTTAGGACAACTCTGTCCTCCACGACCACATCATTTGCTGGAATAACTTTAGCTTCTACTGCTCCTAGTTCCAAGGCTTTCTTCTCGAGAAATATAAAATCGCTAATCCCCATAGGATTGCACTTCGCTTTGCTCTTGAACCTTTCTTCCGTCTAAAGTATAAATATTTTTCACAAATGAGCAGGCAAATGCAATGTAGATTCTATTATGTTGGAGATACCTAGGAAATCGTGTCTCTTTCGCTGGTTGATAGTGGCATGGGGGGGATTTTAACTCGCTTCCGGTGGTGGTAACGCACGCTATCTCTATTTTTCAAAAATTAATCTGAAGGTATAGCTCGAGAAATTCATGTTCTATAAAGTCGTCGTGAGGCCAGATGGCATTGTGAATAGTTCTAATAGACGACTGCACCGATAATCATATAGCCGATGAGCAAGCTCCAACCCTCCCAGCCACCTGCATATGACCCCCCGCCAAGGGAATTCAGCTTGCCCTCCGTGAGGGTACAACAAGATAGTATTTTCGGATCTTAAAAAAGGAAAAAAAGTGGCAAGTTATCAGTTTGCCACGACTAGGATTTCATCGGTCCTGTCTTGTGTTCCAGTCCTTCTGCCACGCACGCGGGCTCCTTGCATAACACTGGCTGCAAATTCCTACTCTTGCGGTACTGACCCATGTAAAGATACACCAAAGTGCCGACAATCATGTAGACGACAAGGAAGATCCAGCCTTCCCAACCGCCTGCATATTGGCCTCCAACCGAGACAGGGGTAAGAGCAACTGCAGTCATGATTACGCAGAAACCTGCTCCGATGAGTCCAAGTACTCCCATGAGCACACCACCCGGGGCTTTGTATGGTCTCACCCATTCTGGGTGCTTCCTTCTAAGCTGTATGAACGAGAGTGTGGTTCCGAGATAAACGATGGCTATTGTAATCCCCATTAATACGAAGAGCATTGCGATCCACGATGTTCCAGAAAAAGCGATCAGCGGAATGAGCCCTATGAAAATCACTAGAGTGGCAATGCCTGGTACCTTATGCTTGTTGAGGTTTTCGAATTGTTTGGGAAAGAGGTTCGCGCGGCCGAGTGCGTACCAAAGCCTACTCAATGCCAGCCAGAATCCATCTACGCACGTGAGCGCACAGGCAATGCCGCCTAGGACGATCCCTATCCAACCTATTGTTGCCCAGGGGATGTGCCCATGCACGAGGTAGACGATCTCGCCCGGTACATTAGCGGTACCTACAAGGTAATCTAATGGGGCGGTTCCTGCCATGGCCGTAAGGGTAATAATGTAGACAATCCCAGCGGTAACAATGGCCCCTACGACAACGAGTGGCATCTGTTTAGGTGGGTAATTCGCCTCCTCGGCCATGTTCGCAACGACTTCGAATCCGAAGTACATTGTGACCATGACTCCGGTAGCAACTAGGAATCCAGTTGCCCCATAGGGAAAGAGGTTGCTGAAGTAGCCAAGTGAGAAGTTTGGAGACAAGAAGAGATCAAAGCCATTCCATACAATACCAGTGATGAATAGAAGCCAGAACAGACCAAATTGGACCATGGCACTCAGTTCAACTTTGAACCAATTCAATGCGGCATAGAATGCTGCAAATGCTATACCTGCGGCTATGAGATATGGATCGCCCATCGTTATGCCGGCAAAAACGATCGTCGTTCCGTAGGGAATGATTCCTGCATACTGTAGTATCCATATGGTTGCAAGAATATTGAAGGCAGTTACAGCGAAGTAGGAGATGGTCTGGGACCAGCTGAAAAGAAATGCGGTCGCATGGTTGAAGGCATGGCCTATGTAATTATAGGATCCACCTGCGTAGGGCAACGTTGAAGCCAATTCAGAATAGCAGAATCCGACGGGGATCATAAAAAGCATGGTGACAAAGAAAGCAAGCGATAGGGATGGACCTGTCAGTGAGAACCACCAATTGGCCATCACCAGCCAGGGTCCGAGTATTGTGGCAGCTGCCAGGGCCCAAAGGAGGGGGAGGGACATTGCTTTGCGTAATTGGGGCTGTTGCACGCCCGTTTGCGGAGTTGAGGGTGAATCATTATCCACTGTGTAGCACCTTACAACACCGTTGTAACTAATGGATATATATAAATTCCTAAATTTTTCCTGCAACAGCGCTATTTTTCTCTATCTAGCTTATGGTAAATTTCTTTAAACCTGTCAACTGGATTTCTCTTTTTATTAAAAGCCATTATCCATTCAATTGATCAGGAAATATGGATTCCTAACCCATTTTCGATCATTTTTATAATTAAATAAACGATAAATGATATTTTTTCAATAATCCACCCGAGAGCATAACAATGGGTAATTTGGGATTTTTATGATAAAATCCAAAGAAAAAAATTAATACAAGGAAACTCATTAAAGTGGGAGGGGCTTTTTTGAACCAGATTTCCCCAAAGTTGCTCAGAGTAAACCTCACGGAACGTGCATTTGGGGTTGAAGAGATTCCAGAAGATGTTATGAGCAAATTCGTAGGAGGGAAGGGGTTTGCCGCTTATTATGCTTATAAAGAGATCAGCAAGGATATTTCCCCTCTTGCATCTGGCAATAAATTACTGATATTCAATGGAACCTTGTCAGGTTTGTTCCCCGGTTTTACACGTTACGTTGTGGCATCAAAATCACCCGCAACAGGCATCTTCTGCGATTCATATGCAGGCGGCCGTTTCAGCAACGAACTGGCAAAGACTGGCTTTTTGGGATTAATAATTGAGGGGAAGGCTTCGTTAAGGGCCTATGTTAAAATCGATGGAGATCGGCCGTCCATTGAGGATGCCAGCTCCCTTGAAGGGAAGAATACCTATGAGAAATGCGAGTCGCTGAAACCATTCTCGGCAATGGTTATCGGAGAAGCCGGAAGGAACATGGTCAAGTACGCATGCATCCTGAATGACCTTACGGGTCCCGGTAGGGCTGGCGTAATCGGACGAGGCGGAATGGGAGCGGTCATGGGATCCAAGAATATCGAGGCAATCGCAGTTCGGGGAAGACTAACTGACAGGGAGCTCGTACCCTCTGGCAAGGCAGAAGAAGTTAGGAGAATTTACCTCAGAGCGATGGAGTACATCCGTAATTATGTCGTTAAGGGTATTGACTTGGGCGGGAACCTGCCCGCAGTTGAGATGAGTGCTGGCGCAAAGGTTTTGCCAGTCAGGAACTTCACGGCTGGCTACGCGGACGGATGGGAGAAGCTCGCGGTACCTGAGATCAGGAAGTACACGATTAAGAAACACACATGTCCCTTGTGCCCATTGGCCTGCGGCGTTCATGTGAAGGTTGGCGAAGATGAAGTTGAGAGGCTGGAGTACGAGACCGTGGCGCTGAATGGCTTCAACTGCGACCATAAAAGTCTGGGTAGTGTGGCGCGCATATGCAGGAGGTGCAACGAGTTGGGGATGGACACCATGAGCGCCGGTGTGGCTGTATCTTTCGCCATGGAATGTACGGAAAGGAAGGTGCATGATTTTGGTGTAAGGTTTGGCGACATTAACGGTCACATCGAACTCTTGGGCAAGATAGCGAAGAGGGATGGGGAGGGAGATATTCTAGCCGACGGGGTGAAAGCGGCTTCTGAAAAGCTAGGAGCGAAGGATATGGCGCTCGAGATCAAAGGGTTGGAATTTCCGGGCTACGATCCAAGGGGGGTTGTAGGCATGGCGTTGGCCTATGCCACCGCCGACAGAGGTGCGGATCACCTCAGGGCCTGGACCATAACATCTGAGCTGAAGGAGCCCTTCACAATCAAGGGGAAGGCGCACCTTACAAAGTACCTGCAGGACAGGAATGCGGCGCTATGGACTTTGATCAGCTGCGACAATATACCGTCAAACTCATTGGGGGACCCAGAGGGATGGGTGGACATCTGTCTTGATATGCTGAAGATCGTGGGAATAACCATTGGGAAAGAAGAGTTTTTAAAGGTTGGAGAGCGCATCAACAACCTCACACGGCTGTTCAACGTCAGGGAGGGTGTTTCTCGCAAGGATGACTCCCTACCAAAGAGGATGCATGATAGCCGATCAGACACTGGTTGGAGCATCGCCAAGGATGATTTCGAAAAGATGCTAGATGCCTACTACGAGTTGCGGGGATGGGGGAAAAACGGAGTTCCGATGGACGAAACTTTGAAGAGGCTCGGATTGGAAAAGTAGATCGGCGGTGCTACCCTTGGCAAAGATAAGGCTACATGGCCGCGATTTGCCTGAAGAGCTGGTTGAAATAAAAATTGGCTCTAGCTTACCCGATCTCGACGACCTGCTTTCAATGATAGCAGGTAAGGATAATCGCTATAGGGACCTCTTAATGAAGGGAGGCGGCTTCAGGACAGATATAAATATCCTGATCAACGGGAGACATTGCATGTTTCTCGAGGGGTTGAAAACAAAAATAGGCCCTGAGGATATTGTGGACATTCTTTTCCCAGTGATTGGTGGCTGAAAATAGAGGCAACATTCAGGGCTCAACCATATTATCACAGATTTACTAGAGAAAAATCGCAATTAACGAATATTTGATCGAAAACAGCATTTTTTAAAAAAAAATGACATGTTTCATTCGTTTGCTTACAAAAAATGAATATTAATCATTGCAAAAAGGGATATGCATAAATAAGATATCAGAGCAGTTTTTTTAACAGATTTGAGGTGAATATATGGTAATTTCTATGGAAAAAGCACAAGGGACTACATCTAGAGTCTATGAACAACTAGTTTCGATCGTTGGCTCAAGAAATGCAAGCATGAGCGAGGATGTTCTTTTCACCTACTCCGAAGACTTCATGACCTTCGAGTTGCCTGGTAAAGCGGACTACGTAGCAATGCCGAAGAGTGCTGAGGAAGTGCAGGCTATCATCCGTCTTGCAAACCGGGAAAAAGTACCCGTGACACCCATGGTTGCAAACTCGAGCATTGGCTCAATAGCGACGCCCCGCGAAGGCGGCATAGTGCTGGACATGAGGCGCATGAACAGGGTCATTGAGATAAACGAGGAAGATCAATACGCACTGGTTGAGGCTGGAATCACCTACGCTGAAATCGTCGGCTATATGAACAAGCATCACCCAGACCTGAGGATACCAGTGACATACGCACCTTGCACATCCGGCTGGATTGCTGCATGCATAATGTATGGCATGACTGACTTGTCAATGGCCTACGGCGATGGCAGCTACTTCCTAAATGCCTTGGAGGCCGTCCTTCCTACAGGCGAGATGATACGCACAGGCTCGGCGATGTCCTCCCCCCACTGGAACCACCATGCGGGACTTCCGGACAATGGGCTTATTGGCCTTTTCATTGGCTGGAATGGTACTAGCGGCGTAATAACAAAAGCCAGCCTGAAGCTCTTCCCGAAGCGCCCCTTCAGGAGAGACTACATAATGGATGCGGACACCGTTGAGCGCGGATTCAAGGTACAGCGCATGATTGCCCATAAAGGGATCGTTGATGACGTTGCATCCAACAACTGGGCCTGGGGGAGGGTCGAGGCGGGGGAGAAGATACCATTCAGCGAAGGGATAAAGCCAGGTGAGGCTGAACTCAGCTCTTGGGTTTCATTTACCGCCAACACCGAGAAGGAACTGGATGCCAAGGATGAGATAGTCCAGAAGGCCACAGCAGATGGAGGAGCAAAGCTGACGCGTTTTGAGGACGCGGTATCGACCTATACCAAGGGTGACCAGATTCACTACTTCAAGTATCTTCCCGTGCAGCTCTCGAACGACATTACAGGAGGCAGGGGTGGTAGAGCCCAGTGGGTTGGAGGATATTGCCCACCATCCAAGAACGCCGAGATATACAGGGCTGTCGAGCAGGTCATGGAGAGACATGGCTATAACAAAGCTGGGCACTGGATTCAGTCTTACAACAGGCTCATGGACCATGGCCACGAAGGGATCGTAAGATACAACGTCTTTGGCCAGCCCCACGATACGCCTAAGGATATCGAGGGGCACAGGGCATGCCTCAGGGATATAGGAGCTACAATGAGGGCACATGGAACAGTGCTCTACAAGGCACCTGCGTACTTCTCGCGGCTGAACTGGCTTGGCTCGGACCCTGTAGCAGTGAACCTGCTTAAGAACATAAAGAAGATGATTGACCCGAACCGCATAATGAATCCGGGGAACTTGGACTTTTAGGTGTGAAAACTATGCATTACCCAAAGTCGTTTAAACATCTTGAAGCAAAACTCGAAACAGCAGCCGTGCCGACCCAATGCGTCCACTGCGGCACCTGCAGAAATTGGTACCAGTCAAAGTACTGGAACCCCGTTTGCCCCAGCGGAGAATGGAAGGGCTTCGACCCTTACTACCTGAGCGGCAAGATGCAACTGGCCCAAGCCCTGCTGAAGGGCAGGATCAGCTGGTCCAGCGAGATCGCGAGGCCATTCTTTGAATGCACGTTGTGCGGCAACTGCTCGGAGCAGTGCCATGTTATTGAAACAAATGGCTACAAGCCCATATACGATCTGGCAATCCCTTTGCTTGAGGCTGTCAGGGCAGACGCCGTGTCCAAGGGACTGGGCCCAGAGGAGCACAGGAAATTCGGTGAGGCGATCGCCACTAAGTACAACCCCTATAATGAGGCCCATGAGAACAGGACCGCTTGGCTCAAAGAGGCTGTTGGCACGACACAGCTGTCGAATAAGCCCGATTTTGTATACTTCGTCGGATGCACAGCTTCCTACAGGCAGAAGAACATTGCCATATCCACGGTCAAGGCATTCAAGAAACTCGGACTGAATTTCACGATCCTTGAGGACGAATACTGCTGCGGCTCGCCAATGCTGAGGACTGGGCAGTGGGATCCAGTCAAAGAACTGGCGAAGCACAACATCGAGGCTGTTCAAAACAGCGGCGCATCGACTATTGTCGCCTCTTGCCCTGGCTGCTACAAGGTATGGATCCATGACTACTCCAAGGACAATTATGGCAGCCTTCTCGGGATCGAACACAACTTCAAGGTATACCATACTACACAGCTGCTGGCGGACTTGCTCAAGAAAGGCGTGCTCAAGTTCAAGAGTGTTCCTAATGCCACGGTCACTTACCATGACCCATGTCACATGGGTAGAAATCTAGGCGAAAATGCGGTCTATGAGCCTCCAAGAGAACTGTTGAGGGCTATCCCAGGAGTGAAGCTGGTCGAGATGGAGCGCAACAAGGAGGTAGCATGGTGCTGTGGATCAGGTGGCGGCGTGAAAGGAGCCTTCCCTGATTTCGCCCTCTGGACAGGCGAGGAGAGAGTAGCAGAAGCTTTAGCGACAGGCGCAAAAACGCTGGTCAGCGCTTGCCCATTCTGCCAGAGAAACCTCGACGACTCCTCACAGACACTTGGTGCAGGGATGGAAGTACTCGACATCATGGAACTGGTTGAGAGAGCACTTTAGTGCTAACCATTCCACAAATCTTTTTTTTATTTTATTATTAAATTAAAGGAGATTATCCTTAATGAGACCGAGAGAACGAGTTGAGGCAGTTCTAAATTTCACACAACCGGATCGCATACCCGTCATTTCCCCCTTCCAAGGATTCTGGGCGATCGTAGCTTCAGGGCTGAAGGTTACAGAGGCGTTTGCAGTCCCATCAAAGGCAGCAGAGTCTCAGATTCGAATGCTGGAGATGGCTCCGTTTGATGGGTTGGAGGTCTTCTGGGATTGGCTTACGCCAGCCGAAGCTTGCGGGTGCAAGGTCGTGTTTCCTGAAGAAGGCAATCCAGCGACCATGGATACTGCAATAAAATCGCTCAGCGAGGTTGATAAGTTGGAAGTGCCGGACATCAGGCGGCATGCCAGATCCATGGACGATCTTAATTTGGCTACCCATCTCAACAAGAGGCTTTGTATGGACAGGTTCACCTACATCACTCTTGTCCTTCCGTTCACCTTGGCAGGCGAACTGAGGGGGGTAGAGAAGATGATGCTGGACATTCTCAAGAAACCAGCTGAGCTTCACCCATTGATCGAATACTCGCAAAAGGTTCTGGAAGAATACTTGAAGTTTGCTAACGATACTGGCGTGGATGGCATATTCTGGTGCGACCCAGTGGCCTCTGCAGGCCTCATATCTCCGAAGCAATTCCGGAGCTTCACTATGCCTTACGAAAAGAGTCTGCTTCAGAAAACGAGAGAGGCTGACCTGAAAGCACTTCTCCACATATGCGGTAACACCTCAGATCGCCTTGATGCCATTCTGGAAATATCGCCAGATCTCATGAGCTTAGATTGTGCCGTAGATCTAACTAAGGCCATGAAGGCACTTTACGGTCGCGTGCCAATCATGGGAAATGTGAGCACTACTGACCTATTTCTAGGGAAACCCGATGATATAAGAGCCGCCTCCAAATCTTGCATGAAGTCTGCAGGGATGCGTGGTTTTGCGCTTGGGGCAGCATGCGACATTCCAATTGGATCACCAATTGAAAACGTAAAAGCTCTCTGCAACTCGGTCCTCGAGAAGGATACCTAAAGCGCGAAGTTTGCGCAGCAAGATCCCATAAATCACTTTCGAGTAGCAAGACCAACGCCAACGAGGACGAGCACAGTTCCGATTACGAAGAGTGCACTAATTTGCTCCCTAAGAAACAATGAAGCAACAGCCACTGCGAGTAACGGTGTGAAGAATATCGCAATGCCCGCATCGGATGCATTGCTTTCTTCAAGAACGACAAACCACAGAAGGTAAGCTGCTCCAGAAGCACCTAAGCCAAGGCAGAGAAGGATGAGCCAAGTTGTTGTTGATAAAGCTAAGGTTATGTGTTCGAACCCAACTGCGAGCGGGATAAGGGCAAGCAATCCAAAAAGTGCTGAATAGGCAGCAATGTCATATGGGTTAATTCTTTCAAGCACCTTCTTCCCATGGACGGAATATATAGCCCAACTGAGCGCTGCAGACAATGCTAGAAGGTCTCCCACAATTGAAGCGATATTCGAGCTAAGGTTGATTCCGCCACGCAACACTATGATTGATACGCCTGCGAATGCAACTGCAATTCCAATTGCTTTGTATTTGCTTATTTTCTCCTTCAGAAAATATGAGCTGAGTATGGCTATGAATATGGGATCCGTGTTGAGGAGAACCCCCGAATCTGATGCCGATGTCATCACGAGCCCATAGTTCTGGAGGACTTGATACCCAACTATTCCCGTGATGCCGAGAGCTAGGAGAGGTTTCCAATTAGAAAATACCCTTCTCAGCCCCCTATTTTTGTAAAGAGCAAGCGGGATTAGTAGCGTTAATGAGATCGCGACACGAAAAAGAGCTATGGTAATTGGCGGGACTTCTAGGATCATTTTTACTAGTGTGTAAGAGGTTCCCCACAGGAGAATTGCTATTGCAAGTGCTAGAATATTCTTGCAACGCATGAAGCAATTACAGCATCTTAGCTCTATAAGCTTTGAGAATTGAAGCATGACGATTTTTTTACTCCAGAGAGTTGAGTCGCGGCTATCTCAGCAGACATCTAGAGGTATACGATAGTCGAGATCCTTAAGCCGAGTACCAAGTAGAAACAGCCTCTATCATCCTTCTTTTTTTATAGACTTTCTTGCAAAGTTTATTAGCGCCTGCGACTCCACCGAACTTATGGATTTCAAGATCCTCAACGGGCTATTGGATCCCGACGAGAGAGAGCAGAGCATCACGAAGAAGGTTGAGGCCTGCCTTCAGGGATATGCCAAGGTTCCGTGGAGGGATCCGTGCCAGGCTATAATCAGGGAATTGGGGTTGAGCAACAATATCGAAAGCCTTGACGTGGAGCAGTGGCTGATTCCCACTCCACCAGCTGAGATGCTCTTCATGATGACCGTGGAGAACATCGTAACTTTCCTTGACTCCAATGGGTGCCTAGACTACTCAAACCAGATCAATGAAAAAATCCGGTCAAGCATCCTTCCGCAAGTTCCAGTGATGTTTGGGGTGGATCACTCCCTTTCTGGTGGCGCAATCAATGCGGTCGCAAGCGAGTATGGAGGAGAGAACGTCCGGCTAGTTGTCTTCGACAGCCATTTCGACTTTATACTGCCCTCGATTAGGTGTGGGCTAATTCAGTACGACCTTGAGACGAACGCTGCGACCAAATTCACGCCAAACGACCCGTATATATTCAACAGGAGCGACAGCTACAACGCCGATTCCTTTCTCAGCTTCTTGGTCAAGAAAGTTCCCCCCGAGAACATTTATGTTGTGGGCGTCTCCGACTACCCTCCTAGGGTAGCAGAGGAGATAAATGACGAGAGGGTGAAGCGTTACATCGAGTTCTACAAGGGTTTTGAGTCATCTGGGGTCCACGTAATCAGGAAGGAGAATGTGCACGCCGATCTCAGCGGGGTCAAGAGGCTCCTTTCAAAAACTGACAAGCAGTACACCTATGTCTCAGTGGATATAGATGTGTGCGCCAACGCCCCTCTTAAGGGCGCTAGGTTCCTGGACTACCACGGGTTGAGCAACAGCGACCTTTACGGGCTGCTGGGCGCGGTAAGGCAGTCCCTATCCTCATCCATGTTGGCAGGCATCGACTTCATGGAATTCGACGTCTATACAGCTGGCGCCCCTTCTGCGGGGAGGAACGATCGGACATACCAGATAGCTGCCGAAGCCTTCAGAAGGTTAAAAGGGGAAAGGAGTTAGACAGAAGTCGAATTTAATAACGATAATCGCCGAGCATTAACATTATATGCTTCGACAGTTATCTATTATTTAGTGACTGTGATGTCCTTAGTGCAGGTCAAAAAGGTCATCCGGAAAGTGAGAAGGTTCGGACCTGTACCTGTTGAGACGGTTGAGGCACGTGAGGAAGCTCTCTGGAAGAGCCCGCTTGAAGAGTGGGAACCACAAAAGTGAGCTAGACCCGCATAAGCTCTTGCGGGTGGGTTTTCAAGGGGTATATTCTTGTCCAAAATTACAGGTTAGGCTTTTCTATGAAAGCGGGCAACCCTTTATCATCTTTTAACTCGTAGCCACCTTTCTTCTTTGGAAGGAGGATGGTTTTGATAAAGAGTAATTCAAGCATGAGTGAAATGCCAAATGACGGTAAAGTTGCGGTTGTCCACATGAAGATGCCTGGCTGCAGTGGATTTGAGGAAATAGGGTCGTACAATAAGAAGTAGACTATGAGGCCGATGGCAAGGCTAAGCAATGAATAGATATTGAAACCCCTCAAATACCAATATTTGCTCCTCGTTGAATTGTCGAAGACATGCGCCAGGTCAATTTTCCTCCTTCGCATGATTTCATCAGCCACTAGCACACCACAAAAGGGGGCCCAGATGGCACCCGCATAGCCTATCACGATGCTGTAATGGGAATAATAGAACGTGATCGCGCCAGGCACTATTCCAAAAATTATTACAGGTATTGAGACTATCAATATCAGGAGGGAGAATTTTATTCTCTTTAAATATTGACGGAGCGTTTGCTCCAATGAAATAATGAGTACTGAATAAAGAGTGATGTTTGCTATTGCGATATACAAGAGAATTATTGTGCCATAGAATTGGCCACCCAGCTGCAAAGCCCATACGTTAAAATCGAAACTCCCGAGTGCCAATCCGACTATTAGGCCTATGGTGATATACAAAATCGAAAGCCAGCCAATCCCTAGTGATGGAATGAAGGCAGCCGCTGATTGGCTTTTTGCGTGCCTTGTAACAGTTCCTATCGCTATGAAAAAAGAAAGGCTGTAACTGAGGCCCCATTCGGCAACTAATGAAAAGTTTATTTGATTGAGGGGATAGGGCGATTGGGGCTTGAAGGCCATAATTTGCGAAAAATCCCATTTTGAAAATATCAAAAATAGCAGCAGAAGCCCTAGAACCAATAACCCAGGCGCAAGGATTGTGTAGACTTTATTGAGTATATTGATGCCTTTGACTGCTATCAATGAACAAAAAATAACGGAGATTAAGAATATGAGTTGAAGGAACGTGGGGCTCGAAGCTGGGGTGTACACACTTGTAGCCTGAACCGCATCGAATATGGATAAGCTGCTCATGCTGAGAAGATACAAACTCCATGCTTCCATTGCGAACAGCAATACGGCGGATATTAGAATGGAGCCATATTGGCCAAAGGCTGGTTTTACCGCATCGATCGTTGTTATTCCGTATTTGCAAGTCCTAGGGATTATTGCATAATAAACTAAGGCAAAGCCAATAACACAACCGAAACAGGTGGCAGCAAAGCCATCCCTCACATTTAGTAAAGTGCTCACTGTACCTCCTTGGACAAAGGCATATGTTGCCAGCGACCAGGCAAAAATCGTCATTGTCAAACCGACAGTCCCAAAAGCCCGTTCGTGGTGAAGTGCGGGCATTCTACCCTCATTCACTTCCTTCTGCAGATCTTCGTCCAAAGTCGTTTTTTTGCTCATCCCAGAAAGCCCCAAAGGAGAATCAGTGTTGGAACGATTATGAATATTGCAAAATAGAGCAACTCTTTGGTTATCCCCATCCCCCTGTAGGTCGAAGGATGGTAATCCAGCGAATTCATTTTTTTAATTCGTTCAGACAACTCATTCAAGAGCATTTCTTCTTTCTTTGAGGACACAAAAAGCACATTCCTAGTAAACGGGGGCGGTTATCTCGCAAATAATAAATCTTTTTGACTCAACCCACTGATTAAATTATTGTAAATTTTCACACGGTTAAACTGAAAAAAAGAGACGCTGGTGGTGCTGGCTAGTATGCTTTCAAGACCATATGCGAGACCACACGTTCTACGCCATGGATGTTGCTTAGTTTTTCAAGTATTGACGCTGCGTCATCCGTGTTTTTACACACTACATACGCCGAGAAACTTGCGTCTCCGGTAGTGTAGAATATTTCTTTCACCTGGTTGATCTTTCGCAGGTCTTTGCCTACACTGTCGACTTCAGCATCGGATTTAGTAATTATTTGAACGCAAAGAACGGAGTCGAAGCCGATTTTCTTCCAGTCTATATGCAAAGTGTAACCCTGGATGATCCCCCTGTCCTCAAGATCCTTTACAACTCTGCTTATGGTAGTTGTGCTGACCTTGAGCTTTTTGGCTATCTCTCGAAAGGATATCCTCGAGTTCTCCATCAGGAGGAAGAGCGTCTTCTCTGCAAGTCTGTCTTTTGCTGCCATGAGCTACACCCATCACATACCCTAGATGAACAGGTTGACCTCGGCTTTCTCGGCCGCGTCCAGGTAGGTGCCGACTCCCACGAAGTCATCGACGATGTCGCTGAACTCCTCCTTCTGCAGTCCCATTATGTTCATGGTAAGATCACAGATGAGAAACTTCACCCCCAGTTCCTTTGCATCCTCCATCATTCCACGGATGGTCTTGACGTTCTTTGCGCTCATTCTGCCTTTCATCATGGATGTACCGAGGCCAAGCATGTTCATCTTTGAGAGTTTTAGGTTGTCCGGACCATTTGGAAGCATCATGCCAAACATCCTGCCCATAGTATCTTTTGGCTTCGGGGCCTTCTTGTTGGGATCCCTCAGCAATGGCGTCCCCCACATGGTGTAGAAGATTGTTACGTCCCATCCTGAAGCAGCTGCGCCATTGGCAATGATCATAGCTGCCATTGACTTATCCAAATCGCCCGAGAACATTACTATAGTTAGCTTTGACATGTTTATCACCTCACTTTCCTAACCACAATTTGCCAGATTCCATCTTTGTCTTCAACCGAAAGCACTTGCTGACCTTGTTTAGCCATCGAATCAGGGATTTCTTTTTTGGATGGTCCGTGGTCGCCTATTATTTCTAGTGTTTTTCCAATTTCCATTTTCCTTAGTTTCTTTGTTGTCTCAACCAATGGTTGCGGGCAACTTAGCCCTTTTACGTCAATTGTTTCATCTGCCATATTCAATCACCTTTACCATCAAAAGGCCACGACCTTGTCGCCATGGTCCAATATCACATTCTGGATTTCTTTCATTTCTTTGACCTCGACACCCGCGATCAACTTCTCGTATTCTATTCCGCGCTCATATAGTGCGTTCTTGTCAACGATAACTCTGCCACCCAAGTCCACGATGTCATTTAGTTGGGTCTCGGTGGGGGGTAAAAAGATGTTCTTTTGGGGGTCGATCTGTCCTTTCTCTGCCACATAAACACCATCGCCCA
>JACTUC010000024.1 GCA_015660995.1 Candidatus Methanomethylicaceae archaeon
CTAAATGGCTCTCACTTGCAGCAGGCAGCACGCTGGCTGGGAACGCCACGCTGCTAGGCGCCGCCGCAAACATCATCGTCCTAGAGGCAGCGGAGCGGAGGGGCAGCAGTTTCTCCTATGCCGAGTTTCTGAAGGCTGGAATTCCCGTGGCACTGGCGACAAGTGCCATCACTGCGATCTTCCTAATCCTCACTGCCTGACAATCTTCCACTACCTCCCCGATCCCCGATCTGGGAGGACGGGCTGAATGAAAAGGTTAATTAACTGAACTTCCATTAACCAACTATCTTGATGATCGGAGGGTAAAGAATTGCCAAAGAAGAGGAAGAGCCGTGGAAGGAACAAGGGCTCTAAGGGCCAGTCCTCGCGCGTGCAGTGCGATGCATGCGGCGCTTGGGTGCCCAGGGACAAGGCAATAAAGGTAACGAAGCCCGTCTCCATAGTGGACCCCCAGCTCGCGAGGGAACTCACGAAGCAGGGCGCTTTCATATACCGCCGGATAGTGACCAAGAACTACTGCATCTCCTGCGCGATCTACCAAAGGGTAGTGAAGGTGCGGTCCAAGGGCGAGCGGAAGACCGCCAGTGATCTCAGGTAAAAGAGAGAGGAACTCAATAATTGTTTAGAGCATTTTTGCTCAAGGCTTCGGAGGGGCGAAGTGCCCCTGATTTTTCTTTAAAGTCCCTCGCAGGTTCCCCTGGAAGGACTGATCTTATTGCCAGGTGCATCATCTCTGCCCTCTATAGCACAAAGGGGCCGAGGAAGGACTCACGCCTTACCCTTGTGCTAGAAGGCTCTCCCGATCCGCCCGTTACCGTGACGTTCGAGGGCTCGATAATGGAAAGTGTGCCCAAGAGCGAGGTGGGAGCTGCAAAGATGCTCTTCGACGCCCTTTCTGGGATTAAGATCAGAGGCGTTAAAATGGAACGTAAGAGCTTCGAGAGGGCTGTGGCAGAAATGAGGGAGCAGCAGCTTCCCATTTTCTACCTTCACGAGGAGGGTGAGGACTCGCGGGGCGTCTCGTTCGGCAAGGACTCTGCCTTCATCCTCGGTGACCAGAAGGGCCTCGATCCGCAGAGCGAGCATCTCCTCGATGGCCTGAAGGCGAAGCGGGTGAGCCTCGGTCCCTATCCCTACCTCGCCAGCCATTGCATAACCATTGTGCAGAGCGAGCTCGACCTTCTAGAAAAGCGTTAAATTTCATAAAGTCCATAACTCGTCTCTGCATAAAGTCAGGAACGAAGGCTGGATCAATTGGCGCTGAATAGGCTGAAGGAGAAGCTTACCAAGGAGAACCTGTGGCTCTACATACTCTTCCTGTTGGAGAGGCGGCCTCTCTACGCTTACGAGATCAACGCCCGCATCAAGAACTCCTTTGGTTTCGAGCCAGCCATGATTACGGTTTACGTTGTACTCTACAAGATGGAGCGTGAGGGTCTAGTCTTAAGCACCACAGAGAAGAGGCCGCCCAGCAACGTCGTTAGGAGGTACTACAGTCCTACCAAGCTGGGGTTGGAAGCCCTCAAAGAGGGGAAAGGCATCCTCAGGAGAACCCTTGAACAACTGGAGCCTGGCGGTGCAACTCCTTCCAAATATGATAAAGACGCTGGGCAACTGTGAAGTTCGTTAGCACCGCGAGAATTATTATACCGAGCCAGGTGTAGCTGGCGATTGCGAAGACAGCCAGTATCAAGATTCTCTCCGCTCTCTCCATAACTCCGACGCCTGCCATCTTGACCCCTTCGAGTTCCCCCTTAGCCCGGATGTAGCTCACCATCACCGACCCAATGATCGCAATAATACCCCAGATTGGGTTGCAGAGCCCTGCAATCACAATTGCGCCAATTATTATCAGATCGGAGTAGCGGTCGAGGGTCGAGTCCAGTACCCCACCAAACTTCGTCACCTTGCCTGAGACCTTCGCCACCCCGCCGTCGAGGATATCAAAGAAGCCCGACAGTAGGAGGATGATTCCGCCATAAACTGGCTGGGAGACATAAAAGAAGTAAGCTGACAGAATCGAGACCAGAAAGCCCGCCGTAGTTATCGCGTTTGGGGATATGCCCGCAGAGGCAAGAGCGGAAAAGAGGGGGTTGAATACTGCAGACACTTTGGACCTCAGACTATCCAGCAATCAGCGCACATCCCGACGAATCATTCTCTTTATAATCATCCGTGAACTACCCTACCCTGAAGGGTAAGGGCTTCCTGCTTCAATGATGAGGCTTGCTGGCACCTGATGCGGTGCAAGTATTGGTCTCGTCTCCACAGGCTCAAAGGGTCGTCCCAACCCCGCTAAGCCCAGCTCCAAGATATTGAGCGAGGCGTTGTAGTCACGATCGATCAGACCGTGATTATACTCTTGCGATGTTCCTCTTGGGTTTACTTTCACAACTATCCTGCCAGCACTTTCAGCCTTGCAGGACAACAATTTAAAGAACTTGCCCCAAGAGGCGTCCAATATTGATTTTGCGTAATTGCGACTGCGAACCATATTTCGTATTCGGAGGTCTTCCACCGCTATCAAGCCATAATAGTTGACATAGAACCTTGAAAGCTTGTGGAGAAAGTCGTCACGCTGGTTTGTCAGTTTCTCGCTGAGGCGGGCTACTTTAAGCCTCGCATTTGATCTGTTGGATGAACCCTTCCGCTTTCTGGATAGCGAACGCTGTGCTATCTTCAGCTTCTGCTCTGTTTTGCGGTAGTAACGTGGGTTCTCTATCTGGCGACCGTCTGAATCGCTAAGAAAATGTTTCAGACCGACATCAATGCCAACGGATTTGTTGCAGGAAGGCAATGGCTGACTAGGGTGTTCGCACTGGAAGATGGCAAACCATTTGCCTGATTTGGCATGGGTGATAAGGACGCCTTTCGGTTTGCCTGCGATGGGGCGGTGCAATTTTATTGGGATTAAGTCTATCTTTGACAGCGAGAGCTTCTTTCCGTCTATTGAAAAGCCAGACTGGTTATAGTTCAGCGTTCGGTAGCGACCTTCCTTCTTGAAGCGGAGGCGACCGACCTTCCTACCCTTCAGTTTCAATGCATGCAATACTGAGAGGTTGTGGTGAAGCTGTATGTTTACCATCTGCAAGGCTTTTGAGTAAACCTCTGCTAGTTCTAAGCGATGTTTCTTCATTTCAGGAAGCATTGCCTGCAACTGCTTCCTCCCAATATTATTACACTTCAGCGACAGTAGCGTGTTGTAGAGTTGCCTGCAAATGTCGAGATGGCACAATAATGTTGATTCTTGCTGCTTGGACGGGTACAGGCGGTAGCGGTAGCAGAGCATCATTGGATTCATCTCATAAAATAGGGCTAAAAAGAGTTTCGGCTTTCATCCCCACCCTGAAGGATGGGGACTTCCCGCCGAAGACGTTAAAATTAAGTTTGCTGAAACAGAACACTACACTACTCAAGGGGGCACAATCCGATCTCATCATCAGACTCCCAGGATTTCGATCCAGCACGGTTCGTCGACAAGAATGTCCCAGAGATAAAGCGGATAGTTGGTTCATCTAAAGCTGCCATCGCAACATCTGGCGGGGTCGACAGCACTGTGTGTGCTGTGCTTGCGCTTCGCGCATTGGGCGATAGGCTGATCTGCTTCTTCATGGATACTGGGTTCATGAGGGAAGGGGAGGTGGAGGAAGTGAGGACGATGCTGACCTCACTGGGGCTGCCTTTCAAGGTGCTCACGGTGGAGGACAGATTCCTTAGGGCTCTAGAAGGTAAGACTGACGCAGAATCAAAGCGCTTGGCGTTCCGCGACACTTTTTACACGATCCTTGGCGAAGCGGTCAAGGGCGAGGGATGCGAGATACTAATTCAAGGGACGATTGCTCCCGATTGGATAGAGACTTCGGGGGGTATAAAGACTCAGCACAACGTCCTCGAACAGTTGGGGGTGAACACAATGAGCAGTTTCGGTTTCAAGCTCCTCGAGCCACTGCTCGACCTCTACAAGGACCAAGTGAGGGCTCTGGCAAGGTACCTTGGCGTTGAGATTACTTCATCAAACCGGCAGCCATTTCCTGGACCTGGTCTGCTTGTCAGGTGCATAGGCACTGTGAAAGAGGATAAGTTGGATGTCCTGAAAAAGGCAACCTTTATAGTTGAAGATCATTTGAGGCAGATTGCTCCTCCTCCGCAGCAATATCTGGCAGCAATTGTCGAAGATGACCGTACGCCAGCAGGAAGAGGAATTGATAAGATACTGTCAAAGGTTCATGATGGCGCTTCGGCATATTATTTGGCAGGCCGGGCAACAGGCGTGAAAGGCGACGACAGGGCGTACGGGAAGATGATCGTAGTGTCTGGGATCGAGGAGGAACCCAAGGATCTCTTCGAGATGCCCGAGAAGGTAGTTCACGCTGACAGGGAGATCGTGAGGGTGCTGTACAGCATTAGCGATAATAGTGCCAAATCTACCAGAAAAAAAAGAATCAAGCGGTATTTTGTAATCGTAAGGGCCGTTGACACGAGGGATTTTATGACCGCCAAGCCTTCGGCGGTCTCTCTCCAGGTCCTACAGGAGATAGCTAAGGGCGTTTTGAAGGACAAAAGGGTTGTAGCTGTTGCCTATGACCTGACCTCTAAGCCACCAGCGACTGTAGAATTCGAATAGGTGATCGGATGTACATACCCGTAGTCTTCATGGGGGGGCAATACAATCACCTAATAGTAAGGGCGCTAAAAGAGCTTGGGGTTTCCAGCAGACTGATCCCTCAATCTACCTCCTTGGAGGAATTGAAGGTGGACGGCCTTATAATGGGCGGTGGTCCGCACAGCGTCAATGATGGGCTGAATAAACTTGGCAGAACCCCCGAGATAATCGAAAGATGCACATTCCCTCTGTTAGGGATCTGCCTCTCCCACCAGCTTATTGGGAAGGTGATGGGAGGCGAGGTTGTAAAGGGGAGACAGCCGGAGTATGGGAGGACGCTTGTCAAAGTTCTGGAAACAGATGACATCTTCTTGGGAATTGATAGGGAATTCGTTGCTTGGGCTTCCCATAACGATGAGGTTAGAAAGAATGGCGGCAGATTCACGATACTGGCAAACAGTGAGTATTGCGACGTGGAGGCTCTAAAGGTGGACAAAAGGCCAATCTATGGTCTCCAGTTCCACGTTGAGGTTGCGGACACGCCCCGGGGTAAAGACATTCTGAAGAATTTCACGAAGTTATGCAAGAACTGATTTTTTTTATAAACTAATTTATCGCAGTCATACATGAATCTTTTTAGTCTATTATTTAAGAACTGTATATATGAAAAACAGTAAAACAGTAACACAATAATTTTGTTTTTTGTTTAATACTACTAAGTAAGCGGAGTATATAAAAATGCGGATTCATTAATCACCCTCTAGTGGTGCCAATTGGCGAATAGGAAAGGCGTTTCTGTTATTGTATCCACTATACTTCTTATTCTAATAGTGGCCGCAACTTCAGTTATGGTTTATTCAGCGTTTTCACAAAATTTAGTGCCGACTCCTGATACAAACAGGATCCTGGAAGACCTGAGGATCGTGAAAATTGACGCCGATAACCAGACAGGCAACGTGGTTCTATTTCTGCTGAACCGGGGCAGCGTCAATACGACCGTTGATTATGCCTACATAGAAGATCTTTCCGGCAACGCGCTAACCCTGGTCCACATTCCTTTAACTCTCACCCCTGGGAACAGTGGCAACATAACCTTTGTAGTAAACCCTTCCATCCTGAATAATTCCACCATCTTTAAAGTAGTCACATTGAGTGGGGTAACAACTTCAATGCTCTATGCCCCGCCCACATCCTCCTATACCAGCACGTCAATCGGCCAGGGAGGTGGCTCTAGCGGAAACCAATTCACTATCACTGTGTTCAAGTTCAATGATGCCAACCTAAATGGCAAATTTGATGTTAATGAAAGTGGAATAGACGATTGGGTCTTTGCCCTTTATGACCAATCTGGAAATGATATAACCGCTCTTCACAGCAGCTACCCAGTAACTCAAAACGGGGGATATCTCACTTTCGCAGGTTTAGACAAAGGTACATATACGGTTCATGAGTACTTACCATCGCCTGACCCCAACGGTCTTTGGTACTACACGAATTACAGCTCAGTCACTGTTTCTATCAATTCAATAAACCCTCCGCAAATCAATTTTGCAAACTACTATTCTCAGTATGCCTACACCTTGAATGGGACTGTTTGGGACAACACCATTAACTCAACCCACCCTAACCCAACCATTAAGCCTGGCGTTGCAGTCGTTGCTACAGGGCCAATTACAAAATTCACCTTTACTGATAGTAGCGGTTACTATAACATAACAGGCTTACCGAAAGGGACCTACACGATTTATGTCGTATTGCCCATTTACCAGTGGCAGAACACGACGCAAACTGAAACTATACTAAGCGATATCACCGTGAACTTTCACGTGGAAAGTATACTCTATAACCCATCAGTCGTCTATAGTGTCAGTGGCTTCAAGTTCATTGATAATGATAACTCAGGGAACTATAGCATAATAAATGACACTACCATCCAGTGGCCTATACAGATCAACGACAGTATGGGAAATATTGGGGGCATCACAACTCTTGCAAACGGCTCCTACAATGTTTACCTTGAGCCTGGCAACTACACCCTAGAGGATCTGCTGCCGCTTTGGTGGCAGTGTACAACCAACAACAACATTGTCAATATTAATGTTAATGGTTCACTTGTGATCCCGAGTTTTGGCAACTATTACAACCCTCCCATCAACAGACCTTATAATATCAGCGGGATGGTCTTCAACGATACTGTTGGGAATGGGGTTTACAACTCATCTATCGATCAGAGCTACCCCGGTATCATTGTTCGCCTAATTGACAGTAGCAATCACACTATTGCCAAGGTTAGCACTAGCGATCCCATTATCAATTACAATTTCACCCAGTTAGCTGCAGGAAATTACACTCTAAACATCACTGTACCGCCAGGCTATTACAATACGACTAATTCGTCACAGCAAATCCAAATCACAAATTCATCCTGGACATACAACTTTGGGCTTGCGAAAATTATTCCAAAAAATATTACCTGTTTCGTATTCAACGACACGAATAAAAATGGTATATACGACATTGGCTACGACAATCCCTTGGATGATTGGCTGGTGTACAATGGATCGGCTTACCTGCACACCGCTAACAACGTGACCATGGACGGAGCTTGCATCTTCGACAACCTAGCTCCTGGGGTATACAACATTACTTCGTACCCCCAGGGTCTCTACTGGTACCCTGTGACAAATAATAGTCTGACGGTCAATGTAACAGCCACATCAGCCTACGTCCAGTTTGCTTGGTACTACGCACCAAATCCCCCCTACGCGGTCTATGGGACTGTATTCAATGATACGGACCATAACGGGTTGCAAGGGGGCATAGAGAATGGTATTCTAGGAATAGACGTATTTCTGTACGATCAGAACGGTACTCTATTGATGGCCGCTCCGACCAATACAAGCGGTGGCTTCAACTTCACAGGGCTAACTAATGAAACCTACACAGTCTCCATCATTGTGCCAGGGTACAACAGTAGCATGCCTATATCAGGGTATAACAGTAGTACGCCTGCGCAATACAATGTGACATTAACCCCGCTCTATCCTATAGCCAACGCAAGCTTTGGCATATATGCGAATAAAGGAACTGCCATATACACCATAAGTGGCTTCAAGTTCAATGACACGAACGGTAATGGTATTTTTGATGGGACGGATACAATAATGGCTGGTTGGAATATATTCCTCTACAACAACACCTACACCGGTTTTGGCTTCCCGTTCGCCAATAGGACCACGACGACCACGGGGTACAACTTCTCTGGGATTACTAATGGAACTTATACAGTAATTGAATTACCGCAAGTAGGGTGGGTCAATGAAACCTCTAATCCCTGCTATGTGAACATTAGTGGATCAAGCCAGATAGTCAATTTTGGAAATAATTACGCTGGAGTAGGGAGTACACCCTATATCTACAACATTAGCGGGCTTGTCTTCAACGATACCGACAATAATGGCAACTTTACTGTTGGCCAAGATAATAACTACACTGGAGCGACAGTCATACTCTTTAACTCCTCCAACGGAATGCCCCTAAGGGCCAATGTCACAAACTCAGCTGGCAATTACACCTTCGGCAGCCTCCCCAATGGCAATTATACAGTCTTCCTGTCTCTTCCTACTGGCTATATCAACACAACGCCAACCTCAATAAACGTGACCATAAATGGTTCATCTCTAGTAAACAATAACTTTGGCATATACAAGATCAATGCCACACTTATGTACAGCATCAGCGGGCATGTCTTCAACGATACAAACGACAGCCATACTTGGGATGGCAACGAGACCGGCATGGGCGGTTGGGTAATACTCATCTACAATGGCACCTATAATGGGACTACCCTACCATTCGCCAACTTCACGACCGTAAGCGGGACAGGCGCCTATATTTTCGTGAATATTACGAATGGCATCTACACCGTTGTGGAGACGATGTTAGCTGGCTATAGCAACACAACCGCCAGGAGTGCGTTTGAGATAATGGCCAACAATTCTATCCTGAATGTCGATTTTGGTGACATTAAGAATGCGACCCTCGTCTATTCTATCAGCGGCACGGTCTACAATGACTCCGATCAAAGTGGCTCCTTGACAGCTGGCGACACGGGTCTTAGCGGAATCATTGTATGGCTGAATGATAATGCGACAGGATTACCAATGGCCTACGTAGTGACCGCAGGGTCGGGGACACCTGGCGGTGCGGGATCATATGCCTTCTCCAGCCTTCCAAACGGCACTTACGTGCTTCTACTGCAGTATAATACATTAGTCTATCAGAATAGCACTTCAAGCCACGTCACGATAACCGTTTCTGGTGCAAATGTGACCCAGAACTTTTTCATATATATGATAGGTACGAACTCCACCTACACTATCAGTGGTTATAAATTCATGGATAATAACACCGATGGAGTGTGGGACAATGGGGAACGCCCATACACATTGGGATGGGGAATTTGGCTTTATGGCGGGGATTATACCGGAGGCGTTCCATTTGGTGTATTTCCCTCTCTTACGACAACCACAAACGCCAGTGGGTATTACAGCTTCTCAAACCTCCCCAATGGCACATACACAGTCATAGAGCTCTGGAAGAATGGTTGGAATAGCACACTGCCTAGAGCTCAAGTTGTCCTCATAAATGGTTCAAATGTTTACAACATCTCCTTTGGTAACTGGGCTACGAACCGTCAGAACTACACTATCGCTGGTCAGGTCTTCAACGATGTGGACCAGAATGCAACCACCAAGATCGACGACGTCCCAATACCTTCTTGGTCATATGTCTACATCAATGATGCATTGGGGTATCCAATGGCATATTTGACAACGAATGCGACTTCCACGACGAGCCCCGGTAACTATACCTTCAGTGGTCTTGGCAACCAGACATATCGGGTTTACATATCAACCAACGGTTGGTCGAACTCTACGCCGAGCAGCGTCTATGTCCCAGTGGCTGGAGTTAATATTGCTGGCATAGACTTTGGAATCTACAATACGACGACCCCAGTCTACCAGATCAGCGGGTTTAAATTTAATGACACAAATGCCAACGGAGTATTTGATGGGAGCGATAAGAAGCTGAGTGGTTGGACGATCCTACTATACCAGGGGACTTACAGCTTGGGTATGTTCCCATATGCTATTACAACTACATCTTCAAGTGGCAATTACACGTTCAGTGGCCTACCGGTTGGCAACTACACGGTCATAGAGCTCATGAATTCCAGTTACGTGAATACCAAACCAAGAGCTCAGTACGTTACAATACCCGGCTCCCAGAATGCCACCTTTGGCAATGGGCTAATAGCGGTTGTGCCAACCTACTTAGTTAGTGGCCAAGTATTCAACGACAGTGACAGGAACGGCTTGAGGGGAATGGGCGAGAATGGTGTCTCCAACGTGACAGTATATGTTGACGACTCATTTGGACTGCCCTACACAACCACGCTCACCAATGCCAATGGCAATTATACTTTTTCTCTGCCTAACGGCACGTATAACGTATACATAAAGCCCCCTACGGGATGGATAGTCACTACAACGAGCCCGCTTTCGATAACCATCGCAGGGTCCAATTTCGTGGGTCAGGACTTTGGGATCTACAATTCAACCATCAACGCGACCTACACCTTCTATGGCTTTAAGTACAACGACACTAACAATAATGGCGTTTTTGATGGAAGTGATGTGAAGCTTAGTGGCTGGGCCATCAATCTTTACTATGGAAGCTACAATGGAACTGGAACCCCCAACGCTACAGTGTTTACAGACACCAATGGCAATTATGTCATAACCAACCTGAATAATGGGACTTACACGGTGGTCGAGTCTTTACAACCCGGTTGGACCAATAAAACCCTCCAGGAACAGTTCGTTCCAATAAACGGCGCAGATGTCAACATCACTTTTGGCAACTTCTGGCTACCAGCACCATTGCCTTACTCCGTGAGCGGCATTGTATACAACGACTCCGACTCCAAAGGTTCCTACCTACCGGGCGACATCGGTTATGCAGGGGCGACAGTATGGCTCAACTTGGGTACAGTTCCGGTGGCGAACGCGACTACCGACGCAAACGGCAATTACATTTTCAGTGGCCTTGGGACTGGAAGCTATAAGGTGTACATCATAGTGCCAGGTGGCTGGTACAACACAACATCCACCTCAATCAATTTTGCCATATCAAATCAAAGTGTGAGCAACCAGAACTTCGGCATCCATAAGACTGGCGTTCAAAACGTATCTTCGATATATGGCTTTGTATTCAATGACACAAGCCCGAATAAAGGCTTTTTTGATAGTAATGAATCCGGGATTGCCAACTGGACCGTGTACCTCTTCAACTATACCACGGGAATTCTTCTAAGCACAACACAAACAAACGGGTCGGGCTTCTACATGTTCAGCTATTTACCGAAAGCAAATTACACCGTGCTTGAACAATCAGTGGCTGGATGGACCAACAGCACCAAAAGAAGTGTTGTACTGCTGAACCTTACAACCGAAACCCAGGTGAATTTTGGAGATTACAAACCTGTGACCTACGCAATCAGCGGTCATGTCTACAATGATACAGACGCAACCGATGGTCCAGCCTACAAGGTTGGGATTGATTTCCCTCTTTACAACTGGATAGTAGTCCTGACGGATTCAGGGGGTACCTCCTACCCGACTGCTACTTTATCGGACGGGAGCTATTCCTTCACCGGCCTTTCTGGCACCTATAACCTTTCGGTACAGGTGCAGCCACTCTGGCAGAACACGACCTCATGTAACGTCACTGGTATAAACGTCACATCCGGCAACGCTGTAGTGGACTTCGGAGTCAACCAGTCAGCTGCACAGCCCACGTACTCCATCAGTGGATATGTATTCAATGATCTAAACCAAGACCAGGTAAAACAATCAAACGAGAGCATGATCGCTGGCTGGGTTATAGAACTGACCGACTCATCGGACAATACCCAGGATAAGGGTACAAATTCCACTGGTTACTACGAGTTCGATAACCTATTGCCTGGCAACTATACCGTTGGGGAGATTAACAACGATGCGAACTGGAAGTGCACGACGGGCTCTGTCCTAAATGAACAGTTAGTATCCTCTAACATCACTGATCAATACTTCGGTGTCTATTATAACACACCGACAGGTCAAACCTACTCCATCAGTGGCCTTATTTACAACGACACCAACAGGAATGGGACGTACGTCGCGGGTGACGGAGGTCTTGCGAACTGGCTGGTCAGACTGAAGAATGGGACAGTGCCTCTATTTTCTGTCATCACCGACCAGTACGGGCAATTCGTCTTTGGGAATGTGACTGCTGGCAACTACACCGTTGAGGAGCTAATAAAAGTAGGGTGGGTCAGCACCACCAACGTGAGTGTAGGTGTCCAAATAATCTCCTCGCCTTATTCAGGAATTTTGTTTGGCGACTACTATGACAGGTACAATGTCTCGGGCATCGTCTACTTTGATGCGAATAATGACACTGTATACGATGCAGGTGATTATGCGCGCCAAGGATGGACTGTAAGCCTTAACGGCACAACTGCTGTGACGGACTCCTCCGGCTACTATCTGTTCCCCAACATGCCTCCAGGCAAGTACTCCCTCAGCTCAATAGGAATTACTGGCTGGACCAACGCAACTCCTGCTTCAACATCCTTTACAATCTCTAATAAGAGCATCATTCAAAACTTTGGCTATGATCGCAACCTCTCCGCCGATCACCCCTACCTCACATTGACAACGAGCGAGTGGAGTCAAGACAGCGCAGGCTCTGGCAAAGGCTATCTGCAGAACTATTGGGGATCAGTAGAGTCAAATCAATCTCAAATTGGCATCGGAAGTACAAACTCGATACTATTTACTAGCTACAGCAAAGTAACGCAATATCTTATAAATACTGGAACCTCCAACCGTCTCTACACATCTTATACAGACCCAGGAACTTCACCTGGTGGCCCACTAGGCGCAAACATCCTTGCGCTTAAGTTCAATGTCGACTTTAGCAATTATAACACTACAATTGATACATTCAACTCTAACTTTCCAAATCTGAGGCTCTATAACTACACCGTAGGAACTTACTCCGGATTTAATGGGATGACCATAGATAGTATACTTCAGACAGCAAACCAGGTACTTAGTGGCAACACGGACCCATCTTCATTTGGCTATACATATGCTGATCTCAACACTTTATTGCAAGGTTTGAATAGTGCATTTAGTAGCTCACCAATATGGCCGGCGGGTGACCATCTCTTCTAATCTTTTCCCTTTTTTTATCTTCCAATTATTAGCTATCAACACAAAAAGCTGCAAACCCATCGCTCTCGTCAAAACTAGGGCGCAAATGTTGCATTGACCACATTAAGATAGAGCTGTTGGCTATAGTTCCCGTAGCTGTAGTAATATACCGTGACTGTGTGGTATGAGTACTGATCTCCACTGATGGTAAACCATGCATAGTTAGAAGAGTTGTACCAATATACCCCCAGATTCAGTGGATCCTGCGGCGCACCATCTATCGCTACCCCGATCCTGCTTGAGTTATCAATCTTATAGTTTATGGTAGCCAAACTGCTATCATTCGTAAGTTTAAGCAGTGTCGTGCTGGCCGTTAGACCCAGAATCTGGCCATCGCCAACGGCATAGGTGCCAACCACGGGAAGGCCTGCGCCAAACTCCCAGTCAAGACTTAATTTGTTCCAATAGCTCTCTCCCAGGAGTGTACTGTAGGTTAGATTATCGAGGCTGGTCGGGTCTGGCTGCGTGGTGTCGTTCCAGTACCACTTAATGTCCCATGTTTGCTTGGCTGCGTTGGTCAGCTGTGACTGAATTGTGCTAAAGAAAATGTTACCCTTCTGCGTTGCAACCTCAAAGTTCCCGTTAGCTGGGGCACTTCCACCTAGGTTGAGCGTTACGTTTCCAAAGGGTGCTATCTGGGCATTCACCGTCCATATACTGTTGTTGCTCATAATGTACGTGACAACGGTTAACTGGGAAGTCGGGTTCTCAATCAAGAGGGCGGTGTTGTTCAGCGTATTAAGTATGAGTTGTTCCGACACCTGCACCCTATCAACAGCAATCGTGCTAGCAGTGGCACTAATGTAGCTCTCGCTATTCTGGGTCCATAAAAAGGTGAAGCTAATTGCCATGGCGAACAGCGCGAGGAATATGGTTATTCCTACTAAAGTGCTGACTCCTTTTCTGTTTCTTCGAGCGCCAGCCATGAGACTGTTCTTCGTACCTTGTTCCCTCTTATCTCAAAGTCGCATTCACGATATTCAGCTTCAGTTCTGTATCAGACGTCCCATTACTGTAGAAGTAAACGGTCAGAGTATGAACCGAGTTCTGGACTCCGGTAATGTTTACCAAAGTACTCGAGTATGGGGTTTTAGTAATGTTTGCCGAAGTACTCCACCAGTCTGGGACGCTACCATCGACGCCTATGGCTACCGCACTGCTGTTATCAATGAAGAAGTTGACAGTCGCGTTTGAGTTGCTGTCGGAGAGCTTTATCACCGATGTTGTCGCGATGAAACCTATCGTGACATTTGAGGTTATGTTATAATTCCCCCCGATTACGGGGTTGTTGAAGGCCGTCCAATCCCACGCTAGGTTCAGGTCATACCAGTAACTTTGACCAACAAGGTTGTTGCTGGTGAAGTTAGCTGGATGTTGAGGCGGGTTGATGGGAGGAGAACTTACATTATTATAGTACCAGTTCACCTGCCATGCCCTTTGGGTGGCGGCAGCTAGTTGGGACTGAAGCCCTCCGCTGAAGATATTACCCCTCAGGGTGACAACCTTGTATTGGCCGTTACCACCTGTTGCATTGGTGATGAATGTCAAGTTGCCAAAACCGGAAATTCCCTGCAGACCGCTCCAAACAGGTATGTAAGCTGCCCCATTTAACACGCCAGACCATATCTGGGTAACAACAATGGCATTCCCAGTGGGATTTGTGACCGTTAGTGTTGTTGTGTTTATTGCGCTCACTACCAGGTTCTCGCCAATCTTAAGCCTGTCCAGATCCACCTGTTGGTTAACCGTTTGCAGATAACTTCCAGTGTTCTGGGTCCATGCAAAGGTGTATGAAATCGCAATTGCGAAGATAAGCAGGAATATGGTGATACCTATGATCGTGCTGACGCCTTTCCTCCTTCTGTTGGCTACCAGCGCATTTGAGCCGGTATTAGCGCGTTCTTTTACCAAGTTGCGCTTTCTAATACCCATAGTTATTCTCATAGAAATTCCCCAAAGAGCTTACAACCCTTATCGTCTGCGGAATACCCTGCGTCACGTTGAATGGAACATTCCCTACAACCATTAATGCTGCATTAGGGTCTATCAACGTTGAGAGAACATTGCTCACTTGCGTACCATTGAGGTACATAGCGACAATTTTCTCATTTGTAGAACCATAGTTGTAAACCCAAGCTGTTACAATCGTATTATTTACTGGAGTAGTAGTAACTGTGAAATTAACATCTATAATTACAAATCTTTCTTGTAGTGACTGTATCCCAGTCGCCGTAGCTTGGTTATTTGCCGATGTAGTGGCCGTGAAAAACCCCAATCCATAGAGAAATATGCTGAAACCAAGCACTGTTACGATCATGATCATCAATACAGTTGCGATGATCTCACTTAGGCCCTTATCCTTTGACAAAGGAAGCACCACTTAGAACTGTTAGATAATTGTTTCTATTTAAACTATGTCCGGTCAGGCGACGCACTATCATTATTTTTATAAAAAAAGAAAGAAAAAAATAAAATATTTTGTGTTTTCAGTATCTCATTGTTTAACTATGTACGCTGTACGCAACAGGTGTTCCGTCAGTGGCAACAAGTTTTACTGTGTGCGCAGCGGCATTAGCCCAATTGGCAGTAGAAGAAATGGTTACTGTGCAGACTGCATTGGGAGCTATTTGTGCACTAGCGGGGTTATAATTCACACTAACCCCTGTTCCATTAGTAATAAGAGCATTATCCACATACGCCGAAGTTAGAATCTCTGATTTAGTTCCAGTATTTCTTACATAGACAGTAATTATAGCCCCGGAATCATTCGCCCTCAATACGACGCTTCCCGTATCAACAGACATTGCACCTTGCTGATTGGACTGTGAAGTTGCTGTCCCGATGAAGCCCGTGACGAAAGCGTATGTTACGACGGCCGCAGCGACTGCGATGACGATGAGTAGCAGCGTGGCGATAATTG
>JACTUC010000015.1 GCA_015660995.1 Candidatus Methanomethylicaceae archaeon
CTTTCCAGCTCATCGGCTGTCGTTGTATCCTTGATTATCTCCATTTTCCTGCCAAGGCTGAGAACCTTCGAAAGACCAGTTGAGTTTATTCCCTCTACAATCCTCGGCAGTGATGCTGGATCCGATTTGATCAGATAGGTGTCAAATCCATACCCCTTCGCGGCATTTATCTTAATGCTGCGGATGTCGCCACCAGTCTGAGCTATAGCCGTGGCCACCTTGCCAAGTGCGCCCACTACGTCCTTCGTGAAAACCCTTATGAGGTATTCATCCTCGGGCGGGATTTCACTTTTGTAGAGTGCAACGCCCGTTGAGTCCAGCCCCCTATGCTGAAGACCTTTGAGCATCGACATGAGCAGATTTCCAACCTCGCCACTGTCCTCAAGCATCACTCCAGCTATTCCACACATTTCAAAAGCCCTCCTTTCTTTTATGGAAAATGGAGCTGGCAAAATTGAGGAATATTTTTGAAATTTCCAATCTTTTCAACTCATTCAATCTGTCCTTTTTTAGAAGTTTTTACTTTTCTGCCATGTTCCTTAAAGGAATTATAGCATTTCCTTTATGAATATGAAAGATTTATATATATTTCTATAAATAAAATGACACAAATATGTCATATTTTTTTTGGAAGTGCATTGATTGGTCAAAAAAAATGGTCGAGCTTTTTCGCCTGATGACAAGGATAGGGCAATCATAAAGAGGCTCATCAGAGACCCTACGATCTCAGATAACCAGATCGCCAAGAATACAGGAATCCCCATAAAGACTGTCAATAGGAGAAGGAAGTCACTTGAGGACAGCCAGATCATCAGCTATCATGTGAATGTAAATATGGGGCGAACCGGAACAGGTAGATTTTCCGCAAGACACTTGTACCTAATCGAGTTCAGGCTTGGCTTCCCGCAGTCTAGGCTGGTCAATGAGATAAAAGAGGAGCCCAACGTCAGGACAATCTTTACCGACCACATCTACGAATCCCACATTGCTGAGATAGACGGGCATACGGCGCTGATCATGCTCGTGGAGGGGCGCAATGATGAGGAAGTAAACGAAGCCTTCAACTCCAAGATAATACCCTCGCTGAAGAAGAACCATGGCGAGGATGCGATAACGAATGTGAAGACCATAAGGTTAGGTGATCCCATCAGGATATTCCACAATTACATTTTCATGGTCAACATGGCCATGGGGAAAATTAAAGAAGACTGGTCAGACAATGCCATATTCATTGAGTGATGTGAAAGGCCAGATCCTTATTGCCAACGATTTCGAAAATAAAAAAATTAATATTGTTTTTGCTTTTCCTCTGCGATGTTCGCTGTTCTGACGCTCAGGCACCTCTCAACGGGGATCACGAAGATCTTGCCGTCTCCAACCTTCCCTGTCCTCCCTGCAGTCACGATAGTCTCGATCACCCTATCCACGTTTTCATCCTCGACAACGATTTCAACCTTGACTTTGGGAAGGAGATCCACCTGAATGCTTCTACCCCTGAACTGCAGGGTTACCCCCCTCTGTTCACCCCTACCCATTACGTCGTAGAGGGTCATGGGGGCAAAGCCTGCAATATCCAGTGCCGATTTGACTTTCTCGAGCCGCTCCTGCCTTATTATTGCCTCTATTTTCTTCAAGCCAGTCACCTCAATTGTAGGCCCTCTCACCGTGCTGGGATATGTCAAGCCCGACGTATTCCTCCTCCTCGGTTACTCTTAGACCGAGGAACCGGTCTACCACCTTGGCAAGTACGAAGGTCACTGTGAAGGCATACACCACCGCGACCGAGGCAGCCAGTAGCTGAGCCCCGAACTGGGCAATGTTGCCATAGAGCAAGCCACTATATTTGTTCACGGCCAGTGTGGCAAAGATGCCCGTAGCGATTGCACCCCATATGCCGCCTGTGCCGTGGATGGCCCATGCATCAAGGCTCTCATCAAGCCCTTTTTTCAGCCTGAAGGTAAGCGCCCTATAGCATATAAAGCCGGCCACTAGCCCTATGACTATTGCGGATAGCGGATCAACGAACCCCGCGGCCGGGGTTATCGCCACGAGCCCCGCGATGGCACCGCTTACCAAACCGAGTGAGCTAGGCTTGCCATTGATCCAGCTCGCGCCCATCCAGGCTAATGCGCCTGCCGCCGCTGCGATGCCCGTTACCAGGAAGGCGTTTGCAGCGAGCCCATTGGCGGCGAGAGCGCTTCCTCCGTTAAACCCAAACCACCCGAACCAGAGGAGTGCAGCGCCCACGAGTGTCAGTGGGATGTTGTGTGGTTCCAGGGAATGCTCGCCAAACCCCCTCCTCTTACCAATCACCATTGCTAAAGCCAATGCTGAGAAGCCTGAGCTAATGTGGACCACGGTGCCACCAGCGAAGTCAATGGCTCCAAGCTGGGAGAGCCAGCCTCCGCCCCATACCCAATGGGCCAAAGGATCATACACCAATGTCGTCCACAGTAGCCCGAAAATGATGAAAGAGCCCAGCTTTACCCTCTCCGCTATGGCAGAGGTTACAATTGCCAAGGATATGGCAGCAAACATCAGCTGGAAGGCGACGAATGCTAGAGTTGGTATTCCGCCAATTTCCCCGGTGAGCAAGCCCGTTAGACCTACAAAGTTAAGCGAGCCAATAATCCCGTTCAAATCTGAACCGAAGGAAAGTGAATATCCAAAAAGAACCCATTGAATGCTGACAATAGCCAATGCTGCGAATGACAGTGCTATCATTGCAACGGCATTCTTCTTCCTGACCATCCCTGAATAGAATAGACCAACACCTGGTATCATAATCATGACCAGAGCCGTGGACGCCAGAACCCATGCGGTACTGCCCGAATCCATATTAACCACTCGCTCAGGTTCTGCCATGACATTATAAAAAAGTTGTTAAGAAAAACCTGTTTTGTCTAACAAACTTTCACAAAAAGTATGAAAAAGTAGTAAGATATTTATTCTGGGGCAATACATTCTTCGGGTATGAAAATGTCCATTCGCACAACCATCGCGCTTGACGAGAAAACGGCCGAGATTCTGGAAAGTCTAAGGAGCCCCGGCTCTTCCCAAAGCGATGTGGTGAGGAAGGCCCTCAGGCTTTATAATGAATTTAAAGACTTTGATGGGAAGGATATTAACAACCTAAAAGTGGATGCTGAGATGCTATCCGGAGGCGAGCATGTCATCTTGGATCTTGACCACCTTGCGCTATTTCTCAAAATAATCGATGAGCTGCCAATGAGGGATGTCTTTTGGGAGGATCACAAGATGATTGCCAGAAATCATGCTGAGGAATTTCGCAATTTGGATGTTGAGCATATATTAAGGAGGCTTGAGGCCTGCAACCTCTTCAGGATAGGAAGGTCTGGGGATGGGCTGACCCTGATATTCGGCAACGAAGCTGTAAAAAAGTTTGTACGGGTCTTCTTGGAGGAGATCTTCATGAATCTGCACAAGGATGTAGAGCTAAAAGATGACATAACCAAGATCAGAGTAAAACTACCTAGGAAAGAAAAATAAAAAGTCCTAAGGACTACGGCTTTTTTTAGTAAGGACTATAGTTACAACGTTCCTATCCCTCATTAAAAATTCTCCGAAACCTCACAGATTAGGTTGCAGGAGGAGACGAGTGGGGGGAGTTAGTCTTACTTCACTTTGTAGTTGTCTAGCGAGCCCTCGGGGCTAGTCTCCCATAACAATCATGGTCATGGTAGATCTTACCTTATCGAGCTGCCGGATCTTTTTTGTAACCATCTCTCGAAGCTTTTCAAGCGTGTCTGATTCCAACATGACGATTATGTCATAGACTCCATAGACCACGTAAGAAGCTTTGACTTCGGGGATCTTCTCTATGTTCTCCAGAACTTCCTTCTCCGCACCAGTCTCGACATTTAACAATACAAAAGCGAGGGGCATAATACTACCTTCTGGATCATTGCGAATTTTACCTTATAACTTATTTGTTGAACGGTTTCAAGTGGCTCTTGGTAAGGCGAAGGGCACGTTTCAGAATTTGGGTATTTTCTATGGATTATCTTCATTAAAGGCTTTGGGTTTGGGATTAAATTTTGACTCCTTAAGGCAATTGCCCTCAATCAGGTGCAAAGACCTTCAGCCCTTCATCAGGTATGCGCGAAAAATCAATAGTTCTCAGACATCTACAACATAATAAAATCTATTAAAAAAACCTTAAATACCCCTTGTCTTCTAAACTGGTGACGGGTCAATTCCTAAAACCAAAGAACAGAAGCTTCTTCTGAACAGTGCGTTTGCCTCCCTAGTGCGAAACCTTCTTTTGAACAATTATAATGTGCATTCGCCTCCCGTACTCCCCTCCTCCCAGGGGGAGAAATAAATTGGAATTTGTGAATAGAGATATAGTATCCATAAAGGACTTTACAAGACCTGAGTTAGAATATATTTTTGAAAAAGCGAAAGAAATAGAAGAAAAAGGGTATAGCAGATCGACCCTGAAGGGTAAAAGGGTCGGGCTTCTCTTCTACGAGCCAAGCACAAGAACGAGGATGAGCTTTGACACAGCCGCCCAGACCTTAGGAGCCGATACAATATGGTTCGCCGGGGTCGAGGGCACATCGGTGATGAAGGGCGAGACGCTCAAGGACACCATAGAGACAGTGGCGAATTACGTGGACGTTATAGTAATGCGCCACCCGTTTGATGGTTCTGCCAGGTGGGCGGCAGACGTTACAACCAAGAGGGCAAAGCAAGGGCTCAAGAAAGTGCCAATTGTCAACGGCGGGGATGGCAAGAATGAGCACCCCACCCAGACAATGCTTGATCTCTACAGCGTACAAAAGACGCAGGGCGGGATCGATGGGCTTGAGGTGGCTCTAGTTGGTGACTTGAAATATGGTAGGACAACCCACTCACTCTCATACGCCCTCTCCATGTTCGACACCAGGATAGACTACGTGGCGCCAGAGGCCCTTCAGATACCTGCGCATGTGGTGTCCTTCCTGAAGCAAAAGGGAATCGCCCAGACCAAGTACTCCAGAATAGAAGACGTCATAGAAACCGCGGATGTCATATACATGACCAGGATTCAGAAGGAGAGGTTTCCGGACGAGAATGAGTACAACAAAGTCAAGGGGGTATTCAGGATAGATAAAAGTCTACTGTCAAGGGCAAAGCCAACAATGCGCCTGATGCATCCCCTGCCACGGGTGGATGAGATAGCAGTGGACGCTGATGATGACCAGAGGTCCTACTACTTCCAGCAGGCCGGAAATGGCGTACCGGTAAGGGCAACGCTACTGGCACTGATAATGGGGGCTGTGGAATGATGGGAGGAATGGGCATGAAGAAACCTGCAGAGGCCAAGAAGGGTCTGATGGTAAGCCCAATCGAGAACGGCACGGTGATAGACCACATCCCTCCCGGCAAGGCAATCAAGATAGCTGAAATCCTCAACCTCCTCCAACCGGGATATGTTGTAATAATAGGGCAGAACCTCAGGAGCACCAAGTATGTCTTGAAGGATCTGATAAAGGTGGAGAACCGCTACCTCACAGGTGAGGAGTACAACAAGATAGCCCTGATAGCGCCCAACGCCACGGTTAACATGATCAGGAATTTTGAAATCAATGAGAAAAGGAAGGTGACTGTTCCTGATGTCCTGGAGGAGGTAGCCTTCTGCGCCAATGCCAACTGCATCTCAAACAAGGAGCATGTGCCATCCCGACTCTACACGGTCAGCCGGGATCCCCTGGTAATGGTATGCCACTACTGCAACTTCGAGTCAAAAGGCGAGGAGCTGAAGCTGAAGGGGGCAGGTGGGAGGTAGAGAGGTGAGTGGGTGGCGATTCCTATGTCCCTTCTCATAAAGAATGGCACGCTGGTTACCCATAGCTGGCGAGCTAAGGCGAACATCCTGCTCCAGGAGGGGAAGGTTGAGTCCATCACTGTAACCGAGCCAAGCGCTGAGGAGGTGATAGATGCAGAGGGGCTTCTGGTGATGCCCGGCGTCATAGATCCACATGTCCACTTTAGGCAGCCAGGCATGGACTCCGAGGACTGGAAAAGTGGCTCAAGGTCTGCCCTAGCCGGTGGCGTCACAACAGTGCTGGACATGCCTAACACTAAGCCACCAACCACAGATGCCGAGAGGCTTGAGGAGAAGAGGCGGCTGGTATTGGAATCCGTAGGCAGCGGCCCTTGTGTCAACTACGGCTTTCACTTTGGGGCCACAAGTGGCAACATGGAAGAGATCTGGAAGGTGATGGATCTGGGCTCCATTCCCGAACTGCCCATGGCGGCCTCGGTTAAGGTGTTTATGGGCAGCTCCACAGGTGACCTCCTCCTCACTGATCTGAAGGTTCTCGAGCGGATCATCCACACGTCAAGGCTCGTCACCGTCCACGCCGAGGACGAGGCGGTCATCAAAGAACACACAGGGGAACCGGATCACAGCTCAAGAAGGCCAAAATCTGCAGCGCTCAGCGCCATAAGGAAGCTCCTAGCCGTGGGGGTGCCGGGCAGGGTCTATGTCCTCCATGTGACCTCATGGGAGGAGGCTGCCCTTGCCTCGCCCTTTCACAGAGAGGCAACGCCCCACCACCTCTTCCTTAGCACATCGTCGACATCAAGACTGGGTAGCTACGCCAAGGTCAACCCACCCATCAGAGATGAGGCCGACCGTGCATCCCTCTGGCGTGCACTCGACAGTGGCATGATAGACACCATAGGGTCCGATCATGCTCCCCACCTCAGGGAGGCCAAGGAGCGCGAGGTTGCGCCCTCGGGCGTACCTGGCGTGGAGACTTCGCTCCCGTTGATGATCAACGCCTCTCTCGAGGGGCTGATAACACTGGAGAAAGTAGTAGAGCTGATGTGCTACAACCCCTCAAGGATCTTCCGGATAGCAAGAAAAGGCGCGTTGGAGTCTGGGATGGATGGCGATGTAACAATAGTCGATCCCAAGAAAGACCACAGGGTGAGGGGGGATGAACTGCATTACAAGTGCGGCTGGACGCCATATGAGGGCATGCTGCTAAAGGGGTGGCCGGTGGCAACAATACTGGGGGGAAGAGTTGCATACCGGGATGGGGACTTTTACCCGGTGCGGGGGGAGGAGGTCAGCTATGCGCCTTGAACTGCCCAAAGAGCAGCTGGTGATTCCCTCGGGGACGGTCGCCTCGACTGCCGATGTCATAAGGAGGTTGGCAGATGTGGAGGGCCTTGGTGTAATAACCACCAAGAGTATAGGGTTGTCCGAGAGGGACGGGTACAAGGAACCCATAATAGCTGGTGTAGCGGCATCGCTGGTGAACGCTGTCGGCCTTGCGAACCCAGGCGTTGATGCCTACCTTGAGGAGATAAAGTCTACATACCCGCTCAAGAAGGTCCTGATGACCTCCATATTCGGAGGCACCCCCAAGGAGTTCGCGGAGCTGGCGGAAAGGGTGGAGAAGCACACCGACTGGATCGAGCTGAATCTCTCCTGCCCCCATGCGGAGGGTTATGGCGCAGCCATAGGCAACCACCTGGATCTTGTGGCAGAGGTCGTTCTTGCAGTGCGAGGCTCAACGGATCTCCCCATCTTCGTCAAGGTAATCCCCAGCCAGGGATGCGCTGGCCTGATGGCAAAGAGAGCCGTGGACAAGGGGGCCAATGGCATAACCGCAGTGAACACCTTGGGGCCAGTAGCCTTTTTGGATGAAACCACCGGAAGACCACTACTCTCGAACGTTCTGGGAGGTCTATCTGGCATTGCACTAAAGGAGATTGCCATAAGATGCGTGAGGGAGGTCAGGGAGAGGGTAACCGTGCCCATAATAGGGATGGGCGGCATCTGCACCCATGCAGATATAGATGCCTTCAGGTCTGCCGGAGCCTCCTTATTCGGCATCGGAACTGCCCTTGCTGGTATGAATACGGAAGCGATTGGGGCGTACTTCAGGGCGCTCTCGTCAAGCGATCCTTCGGGCGAGAGAGCCCTGGTGATGCCCCCGTTGGGATACCAGACTCTCCAGGTGAGGGAGACTTGGGGGAACTCAGCCATGAGGGTCCTTGTCTTGGACGGGGTTATGGATGCCGTGCCGGGGCAGTTCATATTCCTGTGGCTGCCCGGCATAGGGGAGAAGCCCTTCTCGCTGGCATCCAGATCACCGATCATGGTCCTTATCAAAAGCTTGGGGGTGGTGAGCTCGGCCCTCGCCTCTCTGGAGGAGGGTAGTACTATTTTTATTAGGGGTCCATATGGGAACGGCTACAGGCCCTCCGGCAAGGTCGGTCTAGTGGGAGGAGGCTCAGGTGTTGCCCCTATTCACTTCATAGCCAGCGAGTTTGGAGAAATGGTAGAGGCTGCCTTGATCGGAGGCAGAAATAGCCTCGAGCTGCCGTTGTACGACAATCTCCGCAGTCACGTGGAGACAAGAGCAACAACCGAGGATGGGTCACTAGGGGCGAAGGGCTTGGTGACCGACATCCTTGATCCAAATCATCTTGGGGTCAAGGAATTCTTCAATTGTGGCCCAGAGCTCATGCTGGTTAGGGTAGCGGAGATGGAATGCACCGTCGTAGACGCCAGTAGGATTTATTGTGCCGTGGAGAGGTACACCAAATGTGGGATTGGGCTATGTGGCAGCTGTGCCATGGATGGGTTTAGGATTTGTGTGGACGGTCCTGTCTTTCCATATAGCATCCTGAGGAATGGAAGTGATTTTGGTAGGTTTAAGAGAAGGGTTAGCGGAAGGAGGGTTCCACTAAATGCATGAGGACATTCAGAAAATCAAGGATGAATTTTCCGACTTCCTATTGAGGAACGGAGCGATAAAGTTCGGGACGTTCAAGCTGAAGAGCGGTAGGATCTCTCCATACTTCATCAATATAGGGTCCATAGGTGAGGGCTCCCCCATATCAAAGCTTGGAGAGTTTTATGCCAGAGCCATCGTCGGGTATGGTCTGCTTCAGGAGACTGACGTCTTCTTCGGACCCTCCTACAAGGGAATACCCATAGTCGTCTCAACTGCTGTTGCCCTGTCCAACCTTTTTGGCACCTCCAAGCGCTTCGCCTTCAACAGGAAAGAGGTCAAGGACCACGGTGAGGGAGGGCTAATAGTAGGTGGCAGCCTGGATGATGGGGATAGAGTGGGTCTCCTTGACGACGTCATGACCACGGGCAAGACCAAGGAAGAGGTCATCTCAGTCATCCGGTCCTCAGCTAAGGTTAAGATCGCGTATATCCTGATAGCAGTGGACCGACTTGAGAAGGGGGAAACGGACCTAATGGCTACATCGGAATTTGAGAAGGGTTATGGCATCCCAGTCAAGGCGATAGTGACCATAGAGGAGGTTGCAGAGAGGGCTCTCAGAGGCGGTCTAATCGCCGAGGACGCAATCAACTCAATTAATGGGTATCTGAAGATCTTTGGGGGTAAAAGAGCATGAAAATAGGCGCCAAGAAAAGTATAGTTGTGGCGTGCGACTTCACATCCATGAGCAACCTAGAGCAGGTTGTGAGCAAGACCTTTGACCTCAACGGTGTGGGAGGCTATAAAATCGGTTTCGGGCTGGCGCTTAAGTACGGACTTCCATCCATCGTCGACTCCATAAGAAGGTACACGAATAAGCCCGTGATCTATGACCACCAAAAGGGGGGTACTGATGTCCCGCACACCGGAGCGATCTTCGCCGAGATCATGGCGGAGGCCAAGGCAGATTATGCCATTCTTTTTCCATTCTCAGGCCCCTCAACGGAGATAGCATGGATAGAAGCCCTGCTCAAGAAAGGCATAGTCCCCATAGTCGGTGCAGTCATGACCATCCCAGACTTTCTGAAAAAGGATGGCGGCCATATAGATGAGGGCTCAACATCGAGGATCTTTGATATAGCCACATCGCATGGTGTCAAGGACTTCGTTCTGCCGGGTAACAAACCTGACGTTGCCTTAGATTACATGCATAGGCTAGAGAAGATGGCCCCTTCATCCACATACTTCCTTCCGGGGCTCGGAGCCCAGGGCGGAGACATCCAGCAATGTGCGAAGGTGATGGGTGAAAACTGGCATGCAATAGTTGGCAGATCGATTTATGCGGCAAAGGATGTCAGAGCAGCCACGCTCTCGTTAATCAATGGGCTGTTGCTTGGATAGTCAAAGATCATAAAAAAAGGAATATGCGGGGCTGTGTTTCCAACTGTCCCTGGTTCAAGTCCGGCCTCCGATTCCTCCATTACTGATGACAATTCGTATAGTGTGATTGTTGGACTTTAATTGTGCAATTTGCTCAATTCTTTATCCCACATGTGCGAAGATACAATCTTGAGCCAAGACCGCTCAAATTCATCATGGCAAAATTGGGGTTTTTTGGCAAGCAGGAATTCTTCAATCTGCTTTCTTGAGCCAAGGTCCCGTTCTTGCCCATGCTTTATTAGATATATCACCGACACTACAAGCTCGAGGGAATCAACAGAGTACAAGTCTTCTGCTAGGAAATTTCTTATTTTGTTTATAACGCTGAGATCAGCTTCTGGAATCACAGAAGCCACATCTTCAGGAGTGGCATTGAATAATACGCTTGCCAACTGGGGGCTATATGGGCCATGAAGGTACCAGTTGAAACCAAATCGGAGGTCGGCATCGCTCGGGTCAAATTGCTTTAGCAAATATGCTATTTTTTGAATGCGCTTGCGTTCAGAAAACGAACTCAAGTCATTGGAAAACCCAAGCGCCTTGAGATATGATACGACTTTCACGAATTTAGACGTAGGAAATCACTCCTTATTCGACAAATGACATTAAAAAAGCGCTCAGCTGCTTTGTATCCGTCTGGCGTGATAATTACAGCCGTCTTCTCCTTCGTGCCCTGTGACTCTTTGAAGGTCTTGACCAGACCAGCTTCTGAAAGCGCCTTCAGATGCGTGGCAAGAGCACCCGACGTGAGACCTAGGTCTGCCATTAGTTGGGTGAATTGTTGTGTGCCTGGATAACTGTCCAGAAGAATGGATAACCTATCAGCGTTAAACAAAACTGGTTGCAACGAACGGAGCTGCTTCAGCAGTTCCTCTGGAACTAAGTTGAAGAGATCAACCTCTGCATTCATTTGTAATCCCTACCTCATAATTATATTTCATACTAAAAAAGGCTACCCATTTGGCATAAACCTCGAAGTGGAAGGTAATGATGTTTCGTAATTGTTTCAAACCAAAGGACTAACTTTCATCTGAAAACTAAAATGCTATTTCGCTATCCAGACCAAAATCTTTTAAGCAGAGTTGGCGTAAAAGATCTGGGGTCCCATTTATGTCGTCGGGAGCGTCAGTCGTTGGGTTGTTTGTGAGCGGGATCACAACCCCGCTCTTGATAATCACACTAGTTATGTTCCATGCCTCACTTCCGTGGAATATGGTTTCGCCAGCATTTCAGAATGCTGGCAATCTCGCCTTGGGGGTGGGAATATTGGCTCTAGCTCTTGCCGATATTGCTGGGATATGCACATTTTTCATCGGTCTACTGGGAGGTGACAGCTGAATGGCAAGGTGGCGAAGGGCTCTTCCTAGGAGCGCTGGCTTCAAAGTTGGCGTTTCTGGACGAACAGGTGGTCCTTATTGCTATGTCCGAGCAAGTTGGCGCCAGAGGAGGTAGGATGGCGATGAGAGGAGAAGACACACATGCCTAGCTGGGAGAATGGGCTGGCTACTGCCTTTGTCAGTATTGTGTCAGGTTACATTACCTTCCTTCTATTGGGAGCGATCGAGGGGAGTCTTGGTCCGGCAGGCGGCTACCTCACAGCATTGTTGGCCGTCATGGCGCTAATTGCTACTATCGAATTGGCTCGAAACATGAATTACTGGTCAATAGGGTATCTAGCGGGGTGGCTCCTCGGATATTTGATTATAGGCACTTATCTTTTAAGTTGGGATGAACTTTTATTGAGTTTCGGAGTCGGAGCGACATACCTTATTGTGAAAGGATTGCGTAAGGTAAAGTAGTGAGAATTTTCTAGACCTGTGCAAAATCGAATGATAGATACTACTTCCCATATTCTTCGTGAGCCCATCCGAACTTGAACCAAAGAGGATCATAGAAAAAGCCCGGGTTCCCCCCCCATTTGGTGGTGTATCCCATCAGCCATCCCAACTAAGGAGCGATAGTTGATCAGGATGTTGCTTAATTCTAGACCTCGCTCGTCGCTTCTTCCTTTGACCTGAATAAAGCTCGCCATAGATGATGGTTTTGGGATGTTCCATACCGATCGCCATCGGATTATCTGTCACTTTCGCCTAATTTTCGCTTCGGGACCATCAAAGTGATGTTAGAATGATGATTAATAAACATGGAAAATCAGTTTCGGGGATCAGACACTAAAATTATTGTTGACTCGCCGGCTCCTTTAACTTAACTTCAATATCATCAACTTCGTTTTCTAATAGTGATAGTCGCTCCGATAGACCAGGATGACTAGCAAGACTATAGTAAATTTGCCATATTTTCAAAGGATTGAGCGGCTGGTGTTTTCCCCTAAGCCTGTTGACCACATAATGAGCAAAATTTTCTTTTGTAGTTAATTCCAAAGCATACTTATCTGCGCGTAATTCTGATCTATTTTGGAGCCATTTGAACAATACAGGCAAAAAGAAAGCCCATATAATGAATGCGCATATCTGAATTAAAAAAATATCTCTAAGTAAGAAAATTATCGGTAAAATACTCATAACATAAATGCATAATGTAGCAAGCCCCAAATAGAACCATTTTTTAAAGCCCTTTTTACCATCAATAATGTGGCCTAGTTCATGGGCCAATACTACTTCAATGTCACTGTTAGTGTAAAAACCACTTTCCCATTTTGTAATTAACTCAGGACTTATCTCAATTTCATCCTTAATGTTTGCGTGTGCTATGCCGAGTGTAACATTTTTTATTTTGACCTCAGGTATTTGGACCTCAGCCCTTCTGGCCAAATTTGCAATAATGCCTTTAATGAGTTCTATTCTTGTTTGGTTTATCGAATTATTAGCCATACCTAGTTCAACTCTTACTGAATCCAACGGAGTTAATTTTAAGTCTGGATATATTTAATATTTGGAGCCGTCTTGAGGCTAGGGTGAATGGCTTACTAGTTAACATCTCCGCAATCCTGGAATCCCGTCCTATTCACTTTTTAAGTAGTATCTTCTCCACTTCTTAGTGCCACTATCCATGCCAACATGCAATAAAGAACTTTAACCATTATCCCTCATCAATTCATGATCGATAAAAAGAATGAAATAAAATGAAGATGTTTTAGCACTATTTCCTAAGGTTTTTTTCCGAACCCAATCCATGTAGGAATCGTCATCGTCGAAATATTTCGTGTACATCATTTACATCGCTCCGCAAAGAGATGGTTTATGATTTAATTTTTTTAGCATATTCCTCAAGTGGCAGCCCGGTCTCTTCTTGAACGAGCTCGCTAGCGTACATAGTCAAGCTAAGTTTGCCATCTACCATTCTCGCAAAGATCTTTGCGTCTCCACGAAGGAAGGCGGCCACTCCTTGAGGTTGCTTCCCCATGTCTGCCCAAATAGCCTTCACGTCCTCCCACGAGAGAGTGCTGCCCTTATTGTATACGCGGCAAATTAATTCTATGCTATCTCTGGCCCATTCGGCAGGTTCTTTTCCCCCCATGGCTGCTATGAGTTCATCGGCAAGTGCCGTGGTTTTCTTGGCTAAATCCCTGATCTCCATTACCCGTTGAACATTTCGGTCGTTCATTTTATATTCCTCGTTCTAAAATAAATGAACGTATTATAAAAGCATTTTGGAACGATATATCTTTTTGTTCTCCACATTTGTATAGAACGAATTCTTCAGGATGTTTCCTTATAAAAAACTGCGTGCTCATACCCGTTTGGGCATGAATACGGTCCGATCCATTTTTCAACAAGCTCCATACACTTTTTATTTACTTTCTCTTTCGAAAGATCATAAATTTCTCAGGAGTTGTGCAAACAAATTCAAAAGCCCGCCTCAACAAGCTTCGTCGCTTCTTCTGCGTCTTTCGCTTTGGCTCTTCTTCCCTATAACCAGATCAGCCAACGCTGTTAGCGAGTCCCAAGATTATGAATGAATCACTGTAAGTAACTACTTACAAAAATATATATGCAAGTAAGGACTTACTTTAAATAAAAAAAGGTGTTTCGATTGGTCAGAGAGGGTATCAAACAACCGCACCAAGAGCAGATGTGGCGCCTACTTACAAGAGATATGATGGAGGCCATCGACGCAACCTCGTACAGGATGCTTTCCGAGGTCGGGGCATTCGTCGAGCTTGATGATACAATTAATAAGGCCAAGGAGATCGGCTGCGAGGTGGACCC
>JACTUC010000016.1 GCA_015660995.1 Candidatus Methanomethylicaceae archaeon
AAAATCGGACGCCACGGCCGAGGAAAGTTGCTGCGAGTGAACGGTGGAGGAAGGAGTTCGACCATGGACCGGGCTCCGGAGGGCGCCGCTCTCTCTGAAAGTCGGTCTTACCTACGGTATTTTCGAGAAAGATTACTTCTTGCAATGCAAAGTTGCGCTACGAAAAGGTTATGCTTTTTTGGATTTATTGTGACTAACAGTGCTCATTAATAGGATCTATTCCCATATGCACTGATACTTGCTGCAAAGTTCATGCATCCGAATTATGATCTTTCTCCCAGTCTTCCTGCAGTTTTTCAGCTAGTGAACTGTCTTCGAGAATAATGGGGCCCCTGTAGCCACACTGCCTGCAGTCCCAAATGGACCACATTTGTGGCAGCCCCGATGCGAAGAAAATCTCCGTTGAACCGCACCTTGGACAGAATTTCTTTCCTCTCTTCTTAGGACCCGCTTCATTCGTTGAAGACAATGCGATAGAGCAACCCCATAAGAATAATACTTCTCAAAGGGGGCGAATAACAATTGTCCCTGCCTAGCTGAAAGCTTTTTAAACTATGAACGGAGTTATTACTCGATTTATGTCTGCCCATAAATTCCCGCGCATCCGCTGCTTGTTTGCGATCGTGCTCTTGATCTTGATAGCCTCGGTCTTGATCGCTGCGCCAAAATCCAACCCCGTCGTGCTTTCGGCAGAACAGGCTGCATCAGGGCCTGGCGGAAAAATTGTGATCGTTAACTTCGATGTCCCTGTGGACCTCGGGTCGTCCTCACTGATGCAACGGGCTGTTAGCTACGCCATAAGCCAGAACGCCTCTGCTATGGTCATATTAATGAACACGCCCGGCGGTCTACTCTCGGACATGGTATCGATAATATCTTCGATCACCCAGGCGAACGCCTCTGGAATCCCGGTCTACACCTACGTCCCACCAAACGCCCTGGCCGCCTCCGCAGGCAGCTACATAGCCATGGCTTCAAACGGCATCTTGATGGGAACGGGATCCGAGATCGGACCGAGCACACCAATAGTCGTTGGGGGGACTGACCTAGAGCAGAACCACACGGAAGCAGCCATGCTAAATCTGATGGTTAGCCTTGCCCAGGAGTGGGGTAGGAACAGCACGGCAGCCTACGCCATGGTCTATTCTGACCAGGCATTCACAGCCACGGACGCCTCCTCCATCGGGCTTATCGACGGTGTCGCCGACTCGCTGAACCAATCACTGGCAGTCTGGCACCTGCAGGGCAACCCGCAGGAGACTCTGAGCGAGAACTTGTACGAAGAGTTCCTGAGTACCATCAGCAACAGTACCCTGGACGGAATCCTCATAATGCTTGGCATCCTTGCTCTCCTCTTGGAGCTTTACCACCCCACGATATTCCTGACCATAGTGGGGGGTGTGGCGATAATAGCAGGCTTTGTGGGCGCAGAGGAAATAGGCGCCTCGATCTTTGGCTTCGCAATCTTGGCAGTTGCGGCTGGGCTAGTCCTTCTAGAGCTCAAGCTGGGCCACGGATTCGCAGTGATCGCCGGGATGGTGCTGGGTGCAGTAGGGATACTGTACCTCTCGCAGGGGCTAAGCTACTCGCCCACACCCATAAATGCATCTGTCGAGATAGAACTAACTGTCTTGGTAGCGGTTGGGATCATGTCAGGCCTCTACATTCGATGGATACTCGGCCCTATACGGAAGAAGAAATCTTTCACGGGGCCGGAGTCGCTGATCGGCAAGATAGGAGTTGCCATCAACGATCTGAAGCCTACCGGCGATGTCCGCGTGGAAGGCATAATCTGGAGGGCAAAGTTCGAGCCGGGCACGGCAAAAGCCGGCGAAGCTGTGAAGGTGAAGGCAGTGGAAGGGCTTATGCTTGTGGTCGAGAAAGCTGCGGCCGACAAGACCTGATCGTTTGCAACCCTGCCCTGCAAATTAGTTTTATTAGAGTGCCTCTGCTATTATCACCTAAGAAAAATTCTGGGGAGTATAGTTAATGGCTGACATTACAACTCTAGCCGTTGAAGCCTTCATAATTTTAATAGTTGTCGCGATACTTGCAAGCGGACTCAGGATCATCAAGGAGTGGGAACGCGCCCCGCTCCTTACCCTTGGGCGGTACCGTGGCCTGAAGGGGCCTGGGATCATATACGTGATTCCATTCATAAGCAGGGTACCATTCATCATCTCAACGCGCCTTCAGGTAATCTCCTTCAAAACCGAGCAGACGTTCACCAAGGACAACGTGCCTGTCGTCGTTGACGCCGTTATGTATTTCCAGCCGGTCGACATGCAGAAGGCGGTTCTGGGTGCGGAGAACTTCCGTATGGCCACTGAGCTGGCTGCGCAGACCACCCTGAGGGAGGTCATCGGGCAGGCCAGCTTTGACGAGCTGCTTGCGGAGCGCGAGAAGGTTGGTTCGATCGCCCGCGGCATAATCGACTCGAAGACCGAGGCCTGGGGCATTAAGGTGACCGCCGTCGAGATCAGGGATGTCGCTATCCCGCAGGCTTTGCAGGAGGCAATGTCAAGGCAGGCTCAGGCGGAGAGGGAGAGGCGTGCAAGGGTCACGCTGGCACTCGCAGAATCCGAGGCTGCTGCAAAGATGGTTGAAGCAGCAGACCAGTACAAGAACCACGACCGCGCCTTCCAGCTGCGGTGGATGAACATCATATACGAACTCGGCCTCCAGGGAAAGAACACCATACTGCTGATCCCTTCAAACATACCTACCGCTGGCTTCAGCGAGGGTGTCCCGCCTGTGGGTGTAATGGGGATCAAAGATCTAGTTGCGAAACAAACCTCTAACTCAGAGGAGACGCCACAAGACACGTTCCAATCCGAAGATTCGGATAGGCGAGTTCCACCACCCAAGAAAGCATGATCGTGATTAGGGGCATTTTTCAACCCTCCTTTTTCCCCCATGCCGAACCTAGGCAACCATCCTCTCTACGATCTGGCAAGAAATGATAGCAGCTCACATTTTCTGTCGCCAGACACTGCCAGGGTTTGGGATTGTCGATTACCAAGTAGTCCAGGCGATCACATTTGGCATCTTGGATAAGGCTACAGCGTTCCAGCTCCACATCAACCTTTGGTGGGTGTTTATTGCCCTATTGGCACTCCACGTCCTTTTGACTATGCAGACGCGAGCAGCCAGAAGCAAAGAGTCTTGAACCCACTTAAATTCTAAAAAAGGGAGATTGCAGTATCATTTTTTTATCTCATCAAACTTCAAAGCACCGCAGTTGATGCAGTACCTCTTCCCCGTGGGGGCCGGACCGTCGTCGAAGACGTGCCCCAGGTGACCACCGCACTTGCTGCAGACAACCTCGATCCGTTTCATCCCGTAGTTGTTATCTGGGATGAGTTTGACAGCGTTCTCGTCTGCCGCCTTGAAGAAACTTGGCCACCCGGTGCCTGAATCGAACTTCGCATCCGATTTGAAGACGACGTTGCCACAGCCTGCACACCTGTAGCTGCCGTCATCCTTGTTGTAGAGAAGCTTGCCCGTGAAAGGCCTCTCGGTGCCCTTCTTGCGCAGTATGTCGTACTCTTCTTTGCTGAGCGCCTTCTTCCATTCCTCATCCGTCTTTTTGGCCTCAGGCTCCATGATCAAAACTCCCTAGCATCTAAATTGGCGGACTGCCTTCTATCTTTTGCCTCGCATCTGGTCACTCGATTATCCTCTTGAAGCTTATGGACGCGATTATGAACATAACAACGTCGAAGATAGCGATGACTATCACGTCAGTCAGAAGGTTTGAAAGGTCCCCCGTTATCATAAGGCTCCTTACGGCGTCAACGACGTAGCTTAGTGGGTTCACAGTTGCGAGCTGCTGTAGAACAGGTGGCATTATCTCGACTGGGTATAATGCATTGCTTGCGAAGAAGAGCGGCATGATTATTGCTTGACCTATGCCCATGAACCGCTCCCGGCTCTTCATGAGTGATGCAATAAGAATCGATATGGCGGCGAACCCGCCGGAGGCGAAGAAGATTATCGCAGTGGCTGTCAGGAAATATAGAGGGTTGGGCACTATCCTGACGCCTATCAGAAGCGCAATCGGCACGATTATCAGCACCTGGAAAAATGACCTCACACCCGAGGACATGGATCTCCCGATGACTGTGGAGTACCTTGAGGCTGGAGTCACAAGCAATTTCTTCAGGATGCCCTGTTCCCTCTCCCAGACCATGGTCAACCCAAAAAATATGCTGACAAATGTCATGGATTGGACCAAAATCCCTGGTGTTATGTAATCGGTATAAGGTATACCTGCCGTTGGAATGGCGCGGAGATTGCCGATCACCGGCCCAAAAATGACGATCCACAATACAGGTTGGACTGCCCTAGTGTAGATCTCGGTCCGGTCGTGCCTCAACCTCCTCAGTTCCAATTCTATCATTACAAAGAGATTGTTTACAGAAATTCTCAGGTTGCTTAGAGAACTCACAGTTAACCCCTCCTTATCCTTCCCCTCGTTTGCCTGACATCCTTTATACTCCCTCCCGATTCTAGCCGGGTGCCTGCGTATTTCAAGAATACATCGTCCAGATTCGGCTTATTCATGGAAACCTTCTCCACTGTCACGCCCTCGCCCTCAAGAAGCCTGACGACCAAAGGCATCGCGGTCTCAGAATCGTCTGTGACTACGATCAACTCAGAATTGTGTATGGTGACCTCTCTCACCAGCTCCAAACGCCTTATGATGTCAAAGACATGGTCGTCAACAGTGTCCCCTTCAATTTCAAACGTTATCACGTCGCCTCCGACCGATCTTTTCAGCTCCTCTGGGGTACCAGTTTTTATTATCTTGCCCCGGCTGATGATGCCTATCTGATCCGAATAGAGATCTGCTTCGTCCATGTAATGGGTGTTGAAGAAGACCGTCGTTCCGAACTCTTTCTTGAAAGAGGTAAGCTTCTCCCAAACGACCTTCCTGGCCACAGGATCCAGACCTATAGTCGGCTCATCAAGAAAGAGAATCTTCGGCCTGACCAGCAGGGCGCAGGCAATCTCGAGCCGCCTGATCATCCCCCCGGAGTAAGACTTGACGAGCGTGTTTCCCACATCGCTCAGCCCGATACTATCTATCGCCTCCAGGATCAGCTTCTTCCTTGTCTCGGAGGGCACGCCATAAATCTTCGCATAAATTAGGAGGTTCTCATAGCCAGTTATGTCCGTCCATACACTCATCTCTTGGGGAACATAGCCGACTAACCGCCTGACCTTCTCGCTCTCGGTGGTCACGTCGTGACCCATCACGAGTGCCCTGCCGGAATTAGGCTTAAACTGCGTAGTTAGGATCCGTATCAATGTGGTCTTTCCTGAACCATTGGGACCGAGCAGGGCAAAAACCTTGCCAGATTCGACTTGGAGATTGACCCCATCCAGCGCTTTGGTCTTCCCCTCGTAGATCTTTACGACGTTCTCCACATCAACTGCCAAATCCATATTATCCTAGAATGTCGACTCCCCGTATATATTCCAACATCAGGAACTTTCATTTTCCGTAGCTTTCAGAATCGGCATGGCAAGCTCAAAGAGTATTTATCTATGATCGGCTCATCAATACTCTAGTATCAGGGGCTGATGGAATTTGATAGTTGGTCCAGAGGCTTACAGGCTACAGTTCTTTATCGACAATGGCTTTCAGAGGAAGGAATGCAAGTCCTGCAGGAGGCACTTCTGGACCCTTGATCCAGACCGGGAGTTGTGCGGCGATTCGCCCTGCGTCCCCTTTTCCTTCCTGAACGATCCGCCGACCAAGCGGAAGTTTACGATCAAGGAGATGCGAGAGGAGTTTCTCTCGTTCTTCGAGAAGAGGGGTCACCATAGAGTTAGGCGCTACCCTGTCGTCGCGCGTTGGAGGGACGACATTTTCCTGACCATTGCGTCAATCGCGTGCTTCCAGCCACATGTTACCAGCGGCGAGGTGCCGCCACCGTTCAATCCCCTCACAATCTCGCAGCCGTGCATAAGGCTCAATGATCTTGACAATGTTGGAAAGACTGGGGGGCGCCACCTGAGTATCTTCGAGATGATGGCACACCACGCCTTCAATTCCAGTCAGAGGCAGATCTACTGGAAGGAGGAGACCGTCAAGTACCACCACGAGCTCCTCACCAAGGACTTGGGCGTTCCTGGGAAGGAGGTCACGTATATCGAGCACTGGTGGGAGGGAGGCGGGGATGCGGGGCCAGATCTGGAGGGCATCGTCAGAGGCATGGAGGTATCAACCCTCGTCTTCATGCAGTACAGCAAGGTTGGCAACGATTACAAGGAGCTCCCTCTGAAGATTGTGGATACGGGCTATGGGCTCGAGAGGTTCACATGGCTCTCCCAGGGGACCCCCACGGCATTCCAGGCAGTATATGGCAGCCTCTTCGACAAGTTCACAGACCTAGCCAAGGTTCAGCTTCCCGACCCCAAGGTGCTATCCGCCATGACTAAATACGCGGGGATAATGAATGTTGTGGATGAGGGTTCGCTGAAGGCTGCGAGGAAGCACGTGGCTGACCTGCTGGGGACCGATGCGTCGACGCTGGAGCGACAGCTCGAGCCCATTGAGACAATAACCGCCATACTCGACCACACCAAGACCCTGACATTCATGCTCAGCGACGGCATAGTCCCATCCAATGTACAGGCAGGATACCTTGCCCGCCTACTTGTCAGGCGCCTCAGAAGGATGATGGATGGTATCGGGATGAAGGTGCCGCTCTCTGAACTGCTGTTAATGCAGATATCCTACTGGAAGGACCAGTTCCCGGAGCTCACGGATAATATGGACTACGTTGCGAAGGTAGCGGACCTTGAGGTTAACCGCTACCTTAAGACACTGGAGCAGGGAAGGAGCCTGGTCCTCCGCCTTGTCAGGGAAGAAGGGATCGCAAAAGCTGGCATACTGCCCCTCGAGAAGCTCATTGAGCTTTACGACTCCAACGGCCTCCCTCCAGAGATCGTGAAAGAGGTCAGCGAGCCGCAGGGAGTCAAGGTGGAGATCCCAGACACCTTCGATACCATCGTCGCGGATAGGCACTCCAACGCCAACAAAGCCGTGGAGGCTCAGCCTGGAGAGTCACGCATGTTCGAAGGCCTGCCCTCACTCCCGCCAACCGGCCTGACCTACTACACCATGCCAAAGCTGCAGAAGATGGTGGCTGGCGTGCTTTATGCCGATGGCAAGCGCATAATCCTTGACAAAACTATCTTCTACCCCGAGGGGGGCGGACAGATGAGCGACACTGGCCGACTGGTCAAGGAGGGGGCAGAGACAAAGGTCTTCCAGGCTCAGAAGCACAAGGGCATGGTCATCCACTTCGTCGAGAGCGGCACGAAGTTCAAGGCTGGCGACAGCGTGGAGTGCGATGTGGACTGGCAGCGGAGGATGAGCCTTGCGAGGCACCACTCCTCAACCCACATACTGCTGGGCGCGGCAAGGAGGGTGCTAGGCGGGCACGTCTGGCAGATGGGCGCACAGAAGTCTCCGGACAGGAGCAGGATTGACATCTCACACTATGAGAAGGTCACCGCGAGCCAGCTAAGGGAGATCGAGTTCATCGCCAACAGGGTCGTCTCTGAGAACCGCCCGATCAACACGGCTTTTATGGAAAGGAACACAGCGGAGCAGAAGTATGGCTTCGGCCTCTACCAGGGGGGTGTCATCTATGGCTCGGAGATAAGGATCGTCGAGATCCCAGGATGGGATGCAGAGGCGTGCGGAGGCATCCACTGTGCAACCACGGGGGAGATCGGTATCATCAAGATAATCAAGTCAGAGAGGATCCAGGACGGCGTAGAGAGAATAGAATTTGTCTCAGGGGAGCCAGCCCTGAAGTACATCCAGAACCAGGAGTCGATGATCCAGGAGGTCTCCAGGACCATAAACACGCCCGTCGAGAGGTTTGAGAAGGCAGCTTCGAAGCTCGTTGAGGATCTTGCTGCTTCGAAGAAGGAGGCCGAGAGGCTGCGCAGGCTCATCGCAAATGAGGTATCACCATCACTGATAGCCAGCGGCGAGAAAGTCGGTGCGATAAAGCTCGTCAGCAGCGTCTTGGAAGGCGTCACAGGGGCGGACCTACTGCCCATCGCATCCAGGATCGTCGATCTGAATCCGTCAGCGGTCGCTATCCTGGCATCGAAAGCTGATGGAAGTGTCGTGATACTTGCAGGCGCCGAAGCCCTCAAAGCCGGGGCAGACGCGGGGAGGCTCGCAGGTGAGTTCACGCTTCTCCTAAACGGAAGGGGAGGGGGCAGGAGCGATGTTGGCCAGGGCAGAGTCCCTCCCGCGGAGCTCGAGAAGTTCGCTGTGGCGCTGTCTAAGGTGAAGGCGTCCCTGCATGAGAAGAAGCGCACTGTTTGATCAATTCGAGAAGGTATCGGAAAATGTCGTTGGATTTCAGGTTGCTTGAGGAGAAGTGGCAGAAGCGCTGGTCGGACTCCAAGGTCTTCGAGGCAGATCCCGATCCGTCGAAGCCGAAGTATTATGTCACAGTTGCATACCCCTATCCGAACGCCCCTCAGCACATCGGGCACGCCAGAACCTACACCCTGGCTGACGTCCATGCGAGGTACATGAGGATGAAGGGCTTCAACACCCTCCTGCCGATGGCGTTCCATTACACTGGGACCCCAATCCTGGCCATGAGCAAGAGGATTGCCTCAGGAGACACCGAGCTCCTCCATATCTTCAAAGACCTCTACGGCGTCCCGGAAGATGCGATCAAAACCTTCAATGTTCCGGTGAACATCGCAAGGTACTTCCACAGGGAGATAAAGGGCGGGATGCAGGAGATGGGCTACTCCATAGACTGGAGGAGGGAGTTCACCACCATCGACCCATCGTACAGTAAATTCATTGAATGGCAGTTCCACACGCTCAGCTCAAAGAACCTTATCACGAAGGGCGCGCACCCCATAGGTTGGTGCCCCTCCGACAAGAACCCTGTCGGGCAGCACGACACGCAGGGCGACTTCGAGCCGGAAGTGGGCGAGTTCACAGCGATAAAGTTCGATCTGGATGGAACGTCCCTCCCCACAGCAACCCTGAGGCCCGAGACTATCTTCGGGGTCACAAACATCTGGATAAACCCGGAGGCTGTCTACGTTGAAGTGGACATGAAGGGGGAGCGCATTGTCGTCAGCAAGCAGGCATCGACCAAGCTCTGCGAGCAGATGACATGCATAGCCGTAATCCGCGAACTGAAGGGATCTGATCTCGCAGGCAGGTACGCCACCAATCCGATCAGCGGCAGCAAGGTCCCCATACTGCCCGCTGAATTTGTCGATCCGGACAACGCCACCGGCGTCGTGATGTCTGTGCCCGCCCATGCCCCATACGACCTCCTGGCCCTCAGAGACATAAAGGCAAAGCCTGACATCCTCAGCAAGTACGGCATCGATACGGGCATCATCGCCAAGATAGAGCCGATCCCGGTCGTGCAGCTCAGCGGCTTCTCTCCAATCCCAGCGCAGGATGTAATAAACAGCATGAAGGTGAAGGACCAGCTCGACCCTAGGGCCGAGGCAGCCACCAAGGAACTCTACCAGAAGGAGTTCCACACTGCGCATATGCTCCCCGAGACGGGCAAGTACGCGGGCCTGGCCGTCAGCAAGGCTAAGGAGATGGTCAAGAAAGATCTGATCTCCGCGAACAAGGCCTTTCTGTTCTATGAGATTCTCAACGGGCCGATCTACTGCAGGTGCGGCGCGAAGGTTACTGTTAATCTGCTCAGCGACCAATGGTTCATAAACTACGGTGACGAGGGGTGGAAGGAGATCGTCAGGGAACACCTCGGTCGGATGTCCATTCTTCCTGAGGACCTGCGCCAGGAGTTTATCAATGTGGTTGAATGGCTCAGGGAGAAGGCGTGCGCACGCCGGTCAGGGCTTGGTACCCCACTTCCATGGGACAGGGACTGGATTATCGAAAGCCTCTCCGACTCGACCATTTACATGGCTTACTATACCATAGCCAGAATACTCCGAGAGGCGAAGATCGACCCATCGGTTCTCAGCGATAGTGTCTTCGACTACGTCTTCCTGGGAAGGGGCGATCACTCCAAACTGGGCATAGATAGATCAACCGCGGAGGCAATGCGCCGTGAGTTCACCTACTTCTACCCGCTGGACAGCCGCCATTCCGGGAGGGATCTGGTGCCAAACCACCTCACGTTCTTTATCTTCAACCACGTGGCGATATTTCCCGAGGAGTACTGGCCGAGGCAGATCGCAGTCAACGGCAGCGTCCTGATGGATGGGAAGAAGATGTCGAAGTCTTTCGGCAACATTATCCCCCTGAGGAAGGCAATAAAGATCTACGGTGCGGACACACTTCGGGTCTCCATCCTCTCGGCATCAGAGCTAATGCAGGATGTCGACTTTAGCGACGTGCTGGCCAAGAGCACAAAGGCCAGACTGCAAGAGTTCTATAGCTTCGCGATCCAGTACGCCGATGCCGATCCCATCGACGTCCTTTCCATGGACGCCCTCGACCACTGGCTCGCCAGCAGGGTCCAGAAAGCGATCCTGCAGACGACAGCAGCCATGGACTGCCTGAGGGCGAGGGAGGCGATACAGACTGCCCTCTTCGCGCTGCAACAGGACATAATGTGGTACTTTAGGAGGAGGCACAATTGCTGCAATGATCCGAAGGCCAGGGGAATCGTAAAGTACGCTCTGGAGAAGGCCGTGCGGATGATGTCACCCTTCGCGCCCCACCTCTGCGAGGAGATCTGGGAGCAGTTTGGCAATACGGGCTTTGCCTCGGTTGCCGAGTGGCCCCAGGCAGAAGCATCTTTCATCAACGAGGTTGCCGAGATCTCGGAGGAACTCCTCAAGGATGTGGTTGAGGACACTGCCGAGATAGTCAAGGTCACCGGAATTGTCCCCTCCAAGATCTGCTACTACTGCGCCCCGGAGTGGAAGTGGGACATCTACCTGAAGCTCCTTGCCCTTCTGGAGGGTGGCGCAGACCCCAAGACCCTCATAAAGGAAGCCATGAAGGATCCGGACATAAGGGCCAGGGGAGGGGATGCCGCCAAGTTCATCGCCACAATCTCCCCGTGCGTCGTCTCGATGCCCAAGGAACAGAGGCGCAGGCTCGTTTCATCAATAAAGATCGAGGAAGAGGCTTTCCTGAAGGTAAATTCGGACTTCCTCTCCAGCTATTTCAGGTGCCCCGTCGAGGTCTACCCCTCTGACTCTCCAGCATACGACCCCAAGAAGAAAGCAGGGATAGCTGTCCCGTTGAGGCCCGCCATCTATGTCGAGGGATCCGCATGCTCGGAGTGAGTGACGGAGCTGCGGAGGACCTGCGCTACCTCCTTGGAAGGGGGTATGGCAGGATCTCCTCGGTCAAGTTCATCGGCGACAAGCACATGCTCGACAAACCCCAACGCTTGCTGCTTTACCGTGGAGTCTACCCGCCTGATGCTGCGACTGCGCACCAGAAGAAACTTGTCACACCCGGGGATCTCCGCCAGACGGGGCTCTCGGTAGACGGCTTCAATGTCCTCCTCACAGTCAACAGCGCGCTGAAGGGAGTTCCAGTATTCCTCTGCGACGACGGCTTTGTGAGAGACGTCTCAGAAATCCACAGCTCGGCCAGCAAGGAAGACCTGACCAAGCCTCTGGAGCACACCATAGCCTCGCTCAGCGATCTCAAAACTGGCGGCGCGCATTTCGTCTTTGATAGGCTCATCAGCAAGAGCGGCGAGTTTTCCAAGCAGGTCGCCCAAGAGCTGAGATCAAACTCAGTGCCCGGCGGAGCCTCGACGGCAACCTCGGCAGACTTTGAGGTCCTCAAGAAGGGTGAGATAGTCTCTTCCAGTGACTCCATCATAATCGAGAGGGCTGAGCGGGTCTTCGACTTAGCAGCTTATGTTATAATGAACAAGCTGCACTTAACCCCGCCGAAAATTTAAATATTCAGTAATGTTATTGACCCTTGCTCAACGGGTTCGTGGCGCAGACTGGATAGCGCGGCGGCCTCCTAAGTCGTAGGTCGTGGGTTCAAATCCCACCGAACCCGCCATCAAACTTCATGGATCAGCTCAATGATTATTTTGAATCGATGGTTGAAATCCCAAGGATAAAGGTAGGCAATAGGCAGACCATTGAGACGTTGATCAATGAAGAAGCGTTGCTCCTTGGCAAATATTTGAGGGGAGAAACTGATACATGGCGACCGAGGACAACACATCCTTAATACTCAATTAAACACAAAGGCAATAACTGTGAATGAAGTTGGAGGGCTTTCATCTTTCATTGTTTAAAGGTAACATTTTCAAAGAACTAGTCAAAGCATTGTTTGAGGAGTCAGGATATATTGTTGTCGCTTACGGTTATGAGGGTCCATTCTCACAAATCAAAAATAAAATAGCTCAAATTGAAACTTCTTCACCAACCGCACTTCGAATCAGACACTCGCCAGATCTACTCGTTTATGATGACAAAACTAACGACATAAGGCTAGTCGAAATAAAAATGTCTTCTTATGAAACGCGACATATTAAACGAATTGAGCATTACAGAAAGTATTGGGAAGACGCAGTTATAGTATTGGTATTGCCTTTTGAGAACGTGTTTTACGCGCAAGAAATATCAAATCTTGGCATAAAAGGTTATTATGACCCCAAGAGTGACTTCAAAAGAATCCAAGATGTTTTTCCGAGAATCGACTCATCTGCTCTCAGTGAATATCAAGATGTGGCACGCAGAATGATAGAGGCAACAAAGCAAAAGGAAAATATATCCAAAGCTCCTTCCAAAATTCCTCCTTAACTGCAATAGTTGTGCGTATTTTTTGTGTGTAGAGAGAATATGTGAGTGAGTAGTCCGGAGAGAGTTAGTTATTGTGTGTGATTAAAATTTAATTCTTTTTTTGAATAATGATATAAGAATGGCAAATTGGATACCTTAACAGAAAGAAAAACATAATTCATGAGGGAGGTATAGATATGAAATTGGTAACTAGAATAGTAATAATAGTCGTACTAACAGTGCTAGTAATACTAATAGCAACAGGGATACATCAGGGATGGTTGTAAAGTTCTAAATACAAATGCTAATGTAGATAGCATCTTTCTTTCTCATTCTATGCTTTCTAGGTGTGTGGGGGTAAAATTTAATTTGCTAGTCAACTATACGATAAAGGTCTTCGGGGCCATGTCTTTGCCCTCGTTGGGTTTGGGGTATATCTTTTTTTGACAGGAATAAGAAGTTAATAATATGGGCGAATACGAAGAAGGAAGTCTTGTTGATAAAATGATAAGATCAGGTTTCTTACATCGCACCGAGCCGAGACCCCCCCTCCCCGATCCTGAACCCAATCCCAAGCCTGAACCTGTCCCCAAGCCTGAACCTGTCCCCAAGCCTGAACCTGTCCCCAAGCCTGAACCCAATGACTAGGGGACCTGCCCATTAACGCAGTCTGCGCCCTGCGAATCTGGACTGAAAACTATGTATCCTCAGAAAAAATGCCAGTTTACTCTAACACAGCTACACTTTCGCGCGCTGCTTTGCTCCGATATTATGCGTTAGAATAGAAGGATCGGACCAGAAAAACAATTCGATAGTCAACTATACGATAAAGGTTATTATCGTATAGTAGCCCGACCTCAAAAAGCGGCCCTCTGAGACGTTCCAGATGGCAGAAGATGCATTCTCCGCCATAAAGAGCACGATCAACACTATCAGTAGCAGTTCCAAGATTGACAACCTGGCGTTGGTGCAGTGTAAAATGAGCGTGGAAACAAATGAAGCCTGGTTA
>JACTUC010000028.1 GCA_015660995.1 Candidatus Methanomethylicaceae archaeon
AAGATCTGGGGGATAAGGCAAGAGCAGGAGCTAAAGATTGGGGCGACAAGGCAGGGGCAGGAGCTAAAGATCTGGGGGATAAGGCAAGAGCAGGAGCTAAAGATCTGAAGAAGAAGACAGATGAAGAAATGGAAAAGCTTAAGAAAAAGCGGTAGACCCCAACATCCTTGGTTTTGCCAGATTGGCATTATGGTAGATGGGCGCTGGTATCATGACCGGCGTCTACCTTCCACATTTTTGTTCATATCACTCCAAACCAGAGCACAATTATGTACCATTCCGTCGCCTAAGTGAAAATTATCAACTAGCGCCAGGACAGATAACAACATTCCAGAAGGCAGATGTATCAATTTAATAAAGATTTTTTATCGTAGGGTTCACAGCGCAATAAAAAAAATAAAAAAATGATAGGACGGCTATTCTTTCTCTACCTATCACTCGATTTTGGCCTTCTTCATTATCTTCACGATCAAGAAGATAACGAGCGCGACGATTATGAAGGTAATCACCGCTGCGATGAAGGGCCCCACTCCAAAGATCTGGTTCATGAAAGTATAGGTCAGCGTCGATAGATTGCTCAATCCAGGAAGCGCAAGACCTATGAGTGGCATGATCAGGTTGGTCACAAGCGAACTTATGAGGGCACCCAAATACAAGCCAAGTATGAATGCGACTGCCATTCCCATAACTTTGTACTGCGAAAGGAATGCTTTGAATTCAGCCATCATGCCCTTGGGGGCTGGTGGTGCTGGTGGCGCTGGCTTCGGCGTAAGAAGTTCCTTTATTGCTTTAAGTTCATTTACGATATCATCATCTCTAGTCAAATTGATTCACCAAAGTTTGATAATTTGTCTGTCTTTAAAAGCATATCGCGGAAAGGGTAGTGCCCAACCCAGCGCAGAATGGAGAATCAGATCAAAACATGAAAAACCATCAAAGGAGATTTGAAAGTGAGTGAAAAATGCAGGTAACACCAGCAGATCTCCACTTTTTCAAAATGAGCTACTAAGTGTTTAAGTCAACAACCTTATAAGGTACTACGTCTATACTGTGTTATACAAATAAGTAAGAAAGTGAAAAACAATGACAGGAAAAATTCTGATAGTTTATTCGACACAAAGTGGAGTAAATGCGCAGGCAGCAGATGTCATAGCTGATACGCTCAAGACAACCTACAACATGGATGTAACTGTAGCAGATCTTAAAAATGGGTCACCGGACATTACGCCATTCCAAAACATCATTGTTGGTGGCGGTGTAAAGAGCACAAGCGTTTACAATGAAGCCGTGGATTTTTTGGGGAAGGACTTTACAGGCAGGAACGTTGCACTCTATTTCTGTTGCGAGGATGAAGAAAACCCGAAAGCGCCAAGTACTGAAGACAACACAAAGAAAGTTCTGGCCAAAAACCAGTCCCTCAGGCCTATTGACACAACTGCCTTTGGTGGCTGCATGATTAGGCAAGGAAGAGCCGTCATGGACGATCTAAACATGAATAGGATAAAGGAGTGGTCGATAGAGCTGGGAAAGAAGTTTAATACTCAATACCAAACACAACAGTGGGCATTGTCTGTTGATGGAGGATTTGTAAATAGCAACACGCAGATAACAATCCATCTAAGAAACATAGGTTCAACAACATTAGATGTTGTTACAGCATACGTTGATGGTGTCCTACAAAGCATGAACTCTGTGGCGCTTTCCCCCAATCGTTTTCAAACAGTCACTATTAATGGAGCGGGTACGACTTGGGCCAATGGCGCATCGCACACAGTAAAAATTGTTGCCACTGACGGAACATCTGTTGCATATAACGTACATAGTTAAACGATGAGATTGAAAAACAAAATTTTTCTATTTTTTTCCAGATTCAGGTTATTGCGCAATGAAAATTGATAAGTATTGGTGATTGAAAATGGGTCGTATCTGTGTGGATCTCTCAGAGGAAATGGAGAAGCAACTCAGAATTAAGACTGTTGAGAGACTTGGCGGTAAAAAGGGGGATCTGTCCCGAGCTGTTGAAGAAGCAGTAAGAACTTGGATTGCCAAAAAATAATAGGCTTTGTAACAGAATCTTGTTACAAAAGCCCAGATTCCTTCTTTTCTGACTTTGTATATTATCCTTCGGAATGGGTATGGAGCCCGCGACTCGTTATTATCGCAATCCTAGTCATCTTTTTTGTCTTTACCCTTGCCTTCGGTTATGGCATCTTTTGTGCTAGCCCTTCCTTTGTCCCACCCTTTCTTTAACCCTCTTGAAATATCTTCGCCGGCCTTTTCAGCTGCTGCCTCAATATCCTTCAACCCTCTTGAGATATCTTCGCCGGCCTTTTCAGCTGCTGCCTCAACATTCCATTTCTTTTCTTTCTTGTTGCTCATGGTTTAGCCTCCATAATATCCTAACATTAACAACTAATAATAATTCCCTTTTCCCAATTTCTCTTTCTATTTAGCCAGGGGTGCGCAGGGACTACAGGTGCAGCCCGAAAACACCGAAAAATGCAAGAACCACGAGTATAATTACGATGACCAATATCAAGCCAAGTGTTCCGATTCCAGCACTCTTGCTTCCTCTTCGTAGGAATGTCATACTTTATGGTTTGTATTACAGATTATATGAACTTGTCTGTTGGTTTTGGGGGAAATGGACATAGTTGGCTGCCTCGGCTCATAGAAGTCAAACCACCTAAGTCAGCTCGGCATGTATCATAAGAAATATTAGCGAACTTGTTTTTGGAAATTTCTGCGACTCGAGAAGATTCTACCTTCGCCGTATCCTTCTGTATGCTTCTGCGAGTAGCCTTACGAAGTTCGCTAGGAATATGTTCTGTCTCTGCAGGTTCCTAGAGAGAACCGCTTCTTCTGACATGAACTCGCGCCTTAGTTCATGAACATCCGTCTTCTTGGAATAGTAGAGGTAGATAGGAATCCCTAGCAGTATTAACACCGACCCAACAACCTTGTCAAAGAGAGAAGTGGCGTAGAGCAGATAGAGGCTGACTCCGACCCCCAGCCACGGTAGTATGTTTTGACCTGGAAGGCCATGCTCGCCCTTCTTCTTCAGAACAGACAGGGCAAGGCAGACGAGGAGATAGCAGATCCCGAGATTGAAGACTGCAAAGGATATGAGTGTTGATATTCCAGAAAAGGGCATGAGTATCAAAGCAATCACACCCTCAATGATTATCGCGACATAGGGCGTCTTAAAACGGGGGTGAACTTTGCCTAGAGTTTTTGGGAGCAGTCCACCGATGGACATGGCATAAACCAAACGGGCCGTCCCCAGAACCTCCGTTTCATCCGTACCCGAGACGGAAGCGAGAGCGCCAACTACGCAGATGACGGCTCCGACTATGCCAAGGAGGGCCGTACTGACCAATACGAGGGGAACGGGGCTTTTCGAGAGGTCAGCCCAATTGGCTACTCCGAAGACTGCAACGTTGGTCATAACGTAGAAGAATATCACTATCGCCATGCCTGTGATCATTGCCCTCGGAATGTTCTTCTTCGGGTCGACGACTTCGCTGGCGGGAAGGCTACCCAGCTCGAATCCGGCGTAGGCCCAGAAGATCAAGACCAAGACGGCGCTGAAGTTGTTCAGACCTAGGGGCGCAAGGGGGGTGTAATTTCCAAGGGGGCTAGGTCTCAAGATAATCGACCCTACACCAAGAAAGATTATGATAAGGAGTGGAGTAAGCTTTGCGAGAGTCAGGACATCGTTTAGTCGTCCGGCCGCTCTGACACTGACAATATTGATTGTGGTGAGGACTACGATGAAAATAATTCGGACTAGCAGCTGTGCCCAGTAAGACAAAGGAACGAAGTACTGCAGGTAGCTTGTAAACACTATTGCAAAGACAGGAAGCGCGATGATCTCTGCGATGCACATGCTCCATCCCGCGATGAAGCCGTAGAAATTGTCAAAGGCCTCGGATACGAAGGCGAATGAGCCTCCCACATTGGGAACATAGTAGCTACAGTATCCGAATACCATCGCCAGGACCATCGCAATTGCCCCACCGATAATCCAAACCACTAAAGCAAAAGGCCCGATCAAGCCTGCGACTAGGCCGGGAACAATATAGATGTCGCTTCCGATTATGGCCCCGATTACTATGTTCATAAGGTCAAAGTATGAAAGGCTCCGTTTCAGCTCCAAAAGCACTACCTTACGGGCTTTTTTGAATTTTGCTTTTAAAAAAGGTTCCCATAGAATGAAGAAGTTTCTGGTTCGTCTAGAAACCTTGGAAGGGTGGGAACCGCCAAAACTTGAATTATACATACTCTACAACAGTGCGCAACTTACGACTCGTAGAGGCAAAACACCGCCCTGACCTTGTTATTACATTTTTGAACGTGGCATGAAAAATTCTTTGTGTGTGGGGTTAAATTTAACCCCAAACCCAAACCACGGGCAAAGACATGGCTCAGAAGACCTTTATCGTATGGTTAGCTTACAAAATAATTTTTATTCTCCAACCCAACTCTGAAAAGCCAAAAGGTGATAATAAATAATAAATCCTTAATTTCCTAGTTTAAAGTATGGAAAAAGATTTGGAAGCTTTTTTAACAATCGCAAAAAGTGACATTAATAGAAAATTGAAGGAAATAATAAAGAATCATGATGAAAGGATAAAAATAGAATATTTCCTAAAGGGGGGGAAGAGATTGAGGCCACTGCTTTGCCTCCTTTCCTTCAAGGCCTGCGGTGGCAGTGAGGCGGGTTATGAAGATGCTCTCGATTTGGCTGCAGCAATTGAACTGCAGCATTCCGCCAGTCTAGTCCATGATGACATAATAGATGGGGACATCGCAAGAAGGGGTAGCTCAAGCTATTACAAAGCTTATGGGATAGAGGATGCCATACTGACAGGCCATAGGGTCATAGTTCTTGGATTCAAGAATATATTAGACCACGATCCAAAAATCATCAGGATGCTTTTCAACATCTGGGAAGATTCCTTGAGGGGCGAGATGAAAGACGTCGAGGCTAGGAAAAATGATAGATCTCTCATCGGATTGAGAGGAGAACTTTATTTTGAGGTTATTCTTAAAAAAACAGCTTCTCTGTTTGCGGGAGCGGCTATGGTAGGGAGTCAAGAAGCCAAGGCTCCTAAGAAGCTACAGGATATTTTTTGGGAGTATGGGAAATACATTGGATTAGCCTATCAGCTGGTAGATGACAGCCAGGATCTTGATAATGGCAAAGAGACACTTCCGCTGGCGTGGATCTTAGGGCAAATGGACGATGATATGAAAGAATCTTTCATTAAAAGCATGGAGAACAGAAGTCTCTTGCCTTCGGAGATCTTATCGGGTCTGGGAGTGGATTCCCGAAGCATGTTCCTTAGGCAAGTCATAAAAATGCAACATGCCGCAGAGGGCGTGGCCAGGAGCAAGATGATACCAGAGAACGAGTTTAAGCCTTTTTTATTGGATTTTCCTGAGTACGTTATTAAAAAATGCGTGGAGAAATAAAATGTCCGAGGATATTAAAGGGGCAACACAAAGGGAAAATGCAGCCGGCTGGTACAAGAAATTTCATATCTCGGACTACATTACCTTGCTTCATGTGCCATTTTCAAGCACTCTCATTGCTTTTGCAATCGTAGGAGGAGCCATGGCTCCAAGCATTCATGCTGACAGATTACTCATGGCAGTGATTATCGTTTTTTTTGCGCATCAGGGTTCTCATTATCTCGATGAGATCAAGGGGCACCATTGGAATACTAAAATATCAGATAGAATGCTCTACGCTTTGGGTGCTTTGTTCCTGGTAATCGCTGTAATTACGGGTATATACCTGGTTATATCAGTCAGCCCTTTGCTTGTTCTCTTTTTTATACCGCTTGTATTTTTCCCCGTTGCATATAGTATGGAATTGTGGAATGGCAGATTCCATAGACCCTTGAGCTTTGGTATCAGTGGCGCCTTGGTATGCCTAGGAAGCTATTTCCTGCAGAGCCTAAGCATAAGCTGGTCTTCTATTCTCATGTCCATGGCAATAGGCATCCAAAGCATCTATATCATAATTTTATACGAGAGCACAAAGACTAACAGTACTAAAGATTTGGCTTGGAACACCCTGAAGGGAATAGTAATTATGTGGATTTTTATTGCTGCGTCTATGCTATTAATGAGAATTGTCGGGTGACAAAATGAGAATCCTGGTGATTGGCGCTGGTCCGGCTGGCCTGGCAGCAGCCCTCAGCGCAGCCAAGAGCGATAGTGAGGTCCTGATCTTTGAAAAGAATAGCAGAGTAGGAATGAAGGCGTGCGGGGAGGCATTAGGAAGGGAAGGCCTGGATTTTGTTGGCATGGAGCCTTCGAGGAAGTTCGTAATGAATGAAGTAAAAGGGTTCCGCATTAGTTACAAGGGCAAGTTCATCAGGGAAGCCTCTTTCATGCATTATGCCTCTTCTCCAGGGTATGTAGTGGACAAGCCCTTGCTCCTGGAGGCAATTTTAGAGAAGGCCAAAGAGAGTGGAGCCAAGATTTGCTTCAACGCACGGGTAAGAGAGGCAGATCCCAAGACAGGAAAGATAAAACTTGAAGACGGCACCATCGTGCAGGGGGATCTAATTGTATGTGCAGATGGTCTTGGAAGCATAGCCCGGAGCCATCTGGACTATTCCAACTATGACGTTGCGACATGCCTCCAATATTGCTGCCCTCTTCCAAGGGAAATCGATCAGGAGTACCTCTACCTCGATATTATTGGGGAGGGGTACGCATGGGTATTCCCAAAAAAAGATCATGCAAACATCGGCGCTGGGCTGCCAAATAGATCGGGCTCAATAAAGCTACTAAAAAATTATCTCGATCGGTACATAAAAAATCTCCGAGTGGAGCCCATAGGAAGAATCATGGGCGCTCAAGCGTCTATAGGGGGACCTCTGAAAAGTTTTGGCATAGGAAAAATTGTTGTGGCGGGGGAAGCTGCAGGATGCGTCATGCCCTTGAGTGGGGAAGGAATCAGGTTTGGCTTCTACGGCGGCATCATAGCCCATCAGCCAGAATATAAGAATAGATTCATGGCCAAATACGGCAATAATATGGAAAACTCAAGGAAGATGTTGGTAGCGATTGAGGGCTTAAATGATGGAGAGAGGATTGATCTCCTGAGACAACTCGAGGACCCCCTTAAAACACTCGAGGGAGAATTGCCTAAGATAGCAACATTCTTGCATAAGCCCAAATTACTGATGAAGTTGGCCCAGGTGTATTTGAGCTAGAGCTGCCAGATGGAAATGACATCAAAACATTATTTTCATGGTCTTTATTACAAAATGAATCCTTTTATGTTGCAGAAGCCTGAGAAATTGAGCCGGGTAAAGACATGGCCCAGAAGACCTTTATCGTATAGTTGACTAGTAGATTAATTTTCTATTAGGAAATCCTACATTACTGGCTAATTCTTTTGCGCTGTGGTCCTCGCTCGACGAAGAGCAACCCATCGAGCCATCCACAAGACCGCAGCCGAGAACAATGCAATGAAGGCACCCTGACTAAGGTTAATAAGAACACCCTCTTGGTCGAAGAAGTTTGAAAGGAGACCAAAGGAGATGAACAATGCTACCGTCCAGATTGCGATTGCGATATTCGGGTAGTCGAACTTGCTTTTGCGTCCCTCCTTGGCAGCGATCAATGAAACTATTCTTAATGCCTCCTTCCCATCAGAAGTCAAGGCGTAATTCCCTCCATCCACTGTTTTTATTAAATCGCCAAGTTTCCCAATGTGGAATGAAAGGAGGCCATTACTATCAATATTGGCTTTTCTTTTGAGTTCTGTGAAACTTAGTGGTGACTTCTCTAGTGTTTGAAGAATTTTTATTCGGGTAGGATGACCCAAAGCTTCGAACAATTCAGCTCTGTCTTTGTTAAAGACATCCTCTTGGTTGCCACCCATATGTCGTACTTTTCTTGATACGGTATATATTCCCTCGTTCGTTGACCAATTGTTCTAAAAGACTGAAGTATCAAGCTTGATGGAGTCACGGGTTGTTGACTCATGGGATGAAAGGGCAAAGACCTGGCCCAGAAGACCTTTATCGCATAGTTGGAGGGCAAGAGTGTTAGATCCAACACAACAGTTATAGCTGAACAAACCACCATTATCTTGTTCTAGTGTTGGGGTATCAACAATGGTGGACATATCTACCATTTCCATTGTTATTGCTTCCATTGGTGTGTTGGCAGGGGTCGTCTATTACTTTTTAGACATTCGACATCGGAGTAGGTTAAGGCAAACAGAGAGCCTGATAAGGCTGTCTCCATGGTTCAACATGAGCGCTAAAGAAGTTCAAGAGGCAATATCCCAAGTCTGTTCCATGGAATATGAGAATTATGAGGATTATCTTCAAAAATACTCAGGGAAACCAGAGCAAGTAATGTTTAAGGTACTTGGCAACTATTTTGAAGGCATAGGCATCCTTGTCCACAGGAAACTGGTGGACACAGACATCGTTTACGACTTCTGGGGGGATATTATCATTTCAACATGGGAAGGGAACAAGTCCCTGGTAGACGGGATGCGAAAGGATTCTGGCGATGCAAAGACATTTGCGTTTTGGGAATATCTATACGGTGAACTAAAGAAGAGACAGCACCAAGCACTTTGACATTTGATCCGCTAAGCTTCAAAAAATAGACATGGCCCAGAAGACCTTTATCGTATAGCACTATAATTCATTTTTGAGTCCTATTCCCTTTGTACAAGCTGAGGACAGGAATATAACCAAGGCAATTTCTATCACAAGATAGTCTACAATTGAGGAGGTAATGGTCGTGGAAAAAGTATGCAGTACAACTGATATTCCAAAGGCCACGATGAAGGGGTTCACCGTGAAGGATAGACAGATTCTCGTAGCCAATGTCGATGGAACCTTCTATGCGGTTGACGCCCTATGCCCACACATGAACGGCTATCTGCCAAGTGGTCAGTTGGAGAAGAATGAAGTAGTCTGCCCCGTGCATCGTGCAAGGTATGATGTAACGACAGGCAAGCTCGTCAAAAATGTAGATACGCTAGTGAGGTTGGCGACTGGCCATGGCGGAAAGGACCTTCATACCTATAATGTGAAGGTAGAAGCCAATGACATTCTGATCGATGTCTAATCCCACAATGGTTCCTTTCTCCTGCAGGGCAAACGTATGGCTGGAGACCTTTATCGTAATAGAAAATACATGAATGGGGTAATAGGGTCACTGCCCCAATAGTTGGAGAAGCTGCAGAGTTGCATTGATTATCTGGAGCTGCTGATCTTCCCTGGTGATGGTGGCGTCATTGTCTCCTGGCTGGGGCCCATACCAACCGAACTGGGCGTGGTCGCCTCCGACGATCTCCACATAGGTCGTATCGGGAGGCAACAGTGCCCGAGATGCATTTATCTTGGCAGGGGTCGAGAGGCCATCCATCGTTCCGGAGATCGAGACCACTGAAATGTTGCTTGCCGACAGGTTGTTGCTGGTCTGGGGATAGGAGGCCCAGAGCACAAGCCCACTGACGGCGGAAGGATGGTCGAAGGCATATTGGGCTGCCATTACGCCTCCCAGCGAATGCCCTCCGATTGCCCAGCTGGTGATCGATGGGAAAGCGGCCATAACGCCCGTTGCCAGGTCCGATCCGAAGATAGCCAGATTGAAGGGCATGGGCACAATTACCGTCAGGTAGCCTTCAGCCGCAATGGCATGGGCTGCTGGGACATAGGACCTTGGGTCTACACGAGCGCCAGGGTAGATTATGAAGCCCACTGACTTTTGGCCACTTGTGGGAGTGAAGACAATCCAAGACTGGGTTGTTACCGTGACTTTGGAGTCCGACTGCAGCGCGCTCAGAGCCTCGGGCATAGGCCCAAGAGGCGTATAGGCCCAGATGGTAAATGCTGCAATCGAGACGATGATCGCTACCAGCACTACGGCAATAATAATTTTAGAGCGCCTGCGCACGCCAGGATCCTCCCGCTAGTTTATGGTATAAAAAACCTAGAAGGGTCTAATTAATTGAACTGTGCCGGCCTGAGATGTAGGTCAGGCCCTCAGCCTGTCCTTAATAAATTCCCTCTTTTCCTTCCTGTCCATCTTCTCGAGCTGCTGCCCGTACTTCTGCTGAATCAGCTTCAGCTTGCAGTGGGTGTAAAGGGCATCATATACGGAGGCTGCCCTTGCTATGGCTTCGAGGTCATCCTTTGAGGTTATCGAGATCCCAGTCATTATTGCGTCCAACCCTCCAGCCTCAGGGGCGGCTTCGGGCTTCCCGGTGTCCGCAGCCCTGACTATCTTTGCAAGTTCGAGGACAGCTGGGTCCATGATCCTGTATTTTTCTACTATAGCATCGAAGCTACACTTCTCCCTGTGGTGCCCGAGCTCAACGCCCGGTGCATCGTAGGGAATTGCCCCCTCTTTGTCCACTACCTCCCCGATCTTCTCCGTCGGCACGAAGATGAATTCTGCGTCCTTGTCAACAAAATTCTTGATTAGCCATGGGATGGCCGTCCTGTCAACGTGCACGAACTCCCTTGTTACCCATTTCATTTGGTTGGACCAGCCTTCGTGCAAACATTTACAATCTCTTTGATAAATGCTTGGCATAAATATGCACTGGGTTTTGAAAAAACATACTATTAATGCAATAGTCCGAGAACTCCAATCGTTTTGATGGTGGTTAAGGCGAATAATATCTGTATTAAGAAAATATTAAAACAGTACTTATATTTCCATTACGCCGAGCATGAAGATGCCATACTGACATGCTCACCTGGTGTAAAATATGCTTCGCACATACCAGATAGACGGTGAAAAGGTTGATTCCATAGACCTGAAATCCCTCGTTATCTCAAAGGGGATTAAGGTCAGCAATGAGGTTTATAAGAAATTCAGCAGCACGAACAGGATATACCCGGACCCCCTGACCTGCAACTGCTTCATCCTGCCCGACAAGACGGTGGTCCAGATGACAGACATAGCTCTGCACCTCAACTATCTGAAGTCGGCCATGTCCTTGCAGAATCTGAAGCAGATGAAATACTTCCTGCAGATGAATACTCCCTTCAGGTTAAAGGTTTCGGATTCTGGGAAGCCAGTGCTCATGCATGGTGAAAGCACGGTCACAGAGGTGGAGTTCCTGCCGGAGTCCCACTTCTACGAGCAGATGACATCCAGCGGTATGCCTTACCTGGGCAATGCGGTGCTGCAGGGGGTAGACACGCTCTCGTTCCAGTGCCTATGGGCCTGCGACTATGCCCGTGCGGGTTATCCCTGTCAATTCTGCTACTCAGGGGGAGTGTTTGAGCAACTCGAGAAGAGAGGGAAGCCGATGCCTCCTGTCCCCTCCCTACGCGATGCTGCAGAGATGACAGATTACGCAGTGAACAGGGAAAAGGTCGCCAAGATCCTCCAGCTGACCGGCGGGTCCACCATGGATACCCGCGCCGAATGCGCACTGATCAGGGACTACCTCAAGGAGATAGATTCGGTGGCAGGATTGAAAAACATTAGCGGCGAGGTCTTGATCTACACTACGCCCCCCGCTGACCCCTCTGAGATTGACAAGGTCTTCGCCGCTGGGGCAGACCGGGTTGCGTGCAGCTTGGAGGTCTGGGATGAGAAGCTCGCTCAGATCATCACCCCTGGCAAATGGAAGTTCACGACGCGGAAGAGGCACCTGGACTGCCAGAAATACATCTCGAAGGAATACGGCCCTAACAAAGCATGCAGCTCGTTTGTCGTTGGGCTAGAGCCCGCGAAAAGCTTCCTGGAAGGAGCGGAATATCTTGCATCCGAAGGTATCGTGCCCATCGCCTCGGTATGGATACCCTTTGGAAGGCCCGTGATGGGAAAGATGCAGGCGCCTGGTCTGGATTATTACCGCGAGGTCAAGGAAGGACTGGCGGAGATATATATAAAATACGGCATTGAGCCTCCGGGCGACACTGGCTTCAATGTCTGCATCTGCAGGGACACCTGGAACCACCGGTCTGAGGTCTCCAGTAATGCAACAGGGGAAGGCTGCTGCGAGCCGAAGTCTATGGCAGAGTCCTAGTCCAGCATTGCTTGGGTAGTGTTCAGCATGGGGTTCAGGAAGTGGGTCGGCATCGGGCTGATATTGCTCTCCGGCGTCTGGTTTGCGTGTATCTTTGTAACGCCCTTCTTGAACCTGGCAGTCGAGTTCAAGGCGATCCTGGGGGTGGTCTTCCTGGTGCTAATGGAGGCTTCGTTCTGGCTCGGCTCTCTCATCATCGGGAAGCAGATCGTCTCCCGCTACTGGCTCTCCATCAAACGCAGCTTGGGGCTGGGCTCCAAGTCCGGCGCTAGATCGGCGGATGTGCTGCCCATGGGTACAGAAGTGGCACCTGTGAGGGGCAATGCCCAGCAGGGTGAAGGGAAAGCCCTCACAATTCTGGTGGAGAACATCCCATATGCTGCGATGATACTCATAGGCGCCGCCGTTTTCCTTCTCGGGTTCGGATTCACCCTTACCGGCTGGCTCTCGGCGGCGCTCTACGCGGTATATGGGGTCATCGGCGTCCTCTGGATTATCGTATTCGTCTGCCCCTACTGCCCCAACTTTGGGAGCGGGTGCTTCAGCGGGCATGGGCAGGTATCGGCGATGTTCATGCAGAAGAAAGATCAGCGCAAGTTTGCAAGTGAGTTCAAGAAGAATATCCCGGTGATAATACCGATCTACGCGATCCCGATGGTGGCTGGCATTGTATTCTTCGGACTCTCCCTCTCCTACTTGGTCCTACTCTGCGCCATTGCCTTCGCGGTGAATTCCTATGCCGTGGCTCCGCTCGTCTCGAAGAGGGTCGCCTGCTCTAAGTGTAGTGTCAGGGATGAGTGCCCCTGGATGGGGAAGGGTGCTGCAAAAAAAACCTGAGTGAAGCGTCCCAACCATTTTTTGGGTGTTAAATTTTAGTCCCAAACCCAAACCCAAACCCCAAACCTTCCAGTGACGCGCAGGCACAAGTTGTAAATATGTTATATAGTCTACAGTAGAAATCGGAGACGAAAAGTTTGTTTATATATTTTGCTCGATGGCGTGTCCCTAAAGTGAACAG
>JACTUC010000010.1 GCA_015660995.1 Candidatus Methanomethylicaceae archaeon
CGCCATATCGCTGTGACTAGGGCGTGCTCCACCACCTGCCATCCCTTCTCTCCACCTGCGATTTGCCCTCAAGGTAGCGGAGATAAGATATGGCCTGCCTTAGAGGTACTAGCCTCTTGGCAAAGTTCTTCTCGGTGATCTCCCCATAGAGGCCGTCCACAACCTCGTGGAGCGTCTTCCCATCCTTCACCATCCTAAGGACCTCCTGGGAACGTTCCAACAGATGCACCTCAACCTGCTCGATGTCGCTCTTATTCAGCGGGAGCCTTTTGTGTCCCGGGTATATCCGCTGGAAACCCTTCAGTTTCGCCAAGGAGGAGAGCTCATTGCTGAGATGGATTACATTGGCCTTCCCCTCCAGGGCAGCGTCACCGCAAAATATGATGTCATCTATAGCGTAGCCCACGGTACCCATGGTATGACCTGGCAGATTGACAGCCCTCAAGGATCTGCCATCGATCTCAACCTCCAGGTCTCTGAAGGCTGTGTACCTCTTCGGCTTCTGGACAAAATCCGCCCCCACGGACAGCATCATCCTGATCTCCTCGAGCTCCTGCCTGTCGTAGCCCCCCTCTACGCCTAACTCGAAGATCTCCTCAAACCATTGCAGGGAACAAGCGCCATAGTCCCTTAATGCAAGCGATTCTGCCTCGCTGATCATTATCTCCGAGCCTGTCTCCCTCTGTATGTAGGGTGCGAGCCCAAAGTGGTCATGGTGCCCGTGGGTCACCAGGATCATATCCGGTCCCCAGACGCCTGCGCCCTGCAGCATTCTCTTCAAATAAGCTCTGTTTGCCATGCTGTCAACGCCTGAGTCCACGAGGATCGTCCGGTCGCCTTTCAGGAGGTAAGCATTTGTGGCAAGACCGCCCCCAAACTCCTCTGGGTATGGAACTTGGATGGGGATGATCTCCAAGAGAATAGCCTTCTGTTTATGTTGACCCAATCGCCGATAAAAATTTAGCCTCAAATTTCGGCTAGTGCACGCTGGACGCTTTATCCTAGGTTCCTTCTACAGCCACCCCTTCGCCCTGAAGATCGCTATCAGGGACACGGTGATAATGACCATGGCCACAATCATGCCGTAGAAGCCATAGGGGGTGCCACTACCCGGTTGGAAAAACCCAGGGGCGAAGTTGGTCCCGTATACCTCCGCGATGAATGCAATAGGCAGAAAGATTGCGGATATGATTGTAAGTACCCTGATTATGTTGTTGGTCGTTACGGTGAGGGCGTTCATCAGCAGGTTACTTACCTCGGTTGCATAATCCCGATTAGAGTCCACAATGTCCATCAACTCGACTGACCTGTCGTAGGCGTCCATGAACCGTGGCAGGTTCTTGGCTAAGATCTGTGGGAACTCACCCCTGGTGAATCTTTCGATCATCTCTCGGATTGAGACGATGGACTGCTTGACGCTATGCAGCTGGTCCCTCAGGCCGCCGAGGGCTAAGCCAATGCTACGAGTCTCCGACTGGCTCCTAGCGACCCTGAACCCCTTGGCTGTCTCCTTCCTCAGCTCTTCGAATTTTGTCTCGGTGAAGACAAAGAAGGGATGGTAGGAATCCAGCACAAGGTCAAGGACCAGGTAAAAAAGAATGTCGGTGGTCGGTATCGGGGAGAGCGAGGCATAACCCTTGAGGCTGATCCTCCTATCGAAGTTACATATCACCTCAGAGTCACCCTCATGGTACGTAATCAGCCACCAGTTGCCAAGGAAGAGGCCCAGCTTCTCCATATTGAGATGAAAGACGTCCATGCTTTCGCGCTCAGGGTAGGTGAGGTGCGCGAAGAAATAGTTCTCAAACTCCTCGATCTTAGCGTTCTGGGCTTCCTTCGACAAATCTTTGAGGCTGCTCAGATCGATGGCAAGGCCCTCCTGGAGGAGCTCGACCTCAGCATCGACCGGGTCCTTCAGATCGATCCAGAGGGCTTCATCTTTCTCGACCGACTTAGGGAGGGCTGCAACCTTCTCACATTTCCATCCTTCCCTGTCGGACTTCCTGACAATATTAATGGTTAGCACCTAACACCCTCCGCGAACGCATGACTGGCCAATTAACCATGAATCTTCCATAAAAAATACCTTGATTTTTGTTAGACTCTTCAAGATTAAAAGAATTTGCCTTGCAGCAAAATTATACTCTTCACTTCTGCTGCTAGACCTCTCTCCACCTTGCCTTACTTCTTGCCACCATGAATAGCCCCACCGCCACGGCTATCAGTATCAACCAATCAATGGCCACCATCGTGGTTGACAATTTTATGTAACCTGCGATGTCCTGCGCCAGCTCTGCAGCGTAAGTCGTTGGAGAAAGGTAGGCTAGGTATCTAAAGGGCATAGGAATGTAGGTGATCGGGTAATACACCGGGGGCACAGCTGAAAAAAGCGTGGAAATAAGCCTAGAAAAGGCGAAACTCTGGACTATGTCACTGGAAAAGGTTGAGAGGGTGAAGCCAATTGCCATTGAAGCAAGGAACATTAAAAGCAGTACAGCCAAGAGCTCAATGACCCCGGCGAAGCTCAGGGTAAGGTAATAATAAGCAAGTATTGCAAGAACGGTCAGCGCAGGCAGGGAATATACGATCTCAGAGATGGCGATCCCCAACATGTATGTCTGCCAGCCAGTCGGCGAGCTTACCACCATATCCTGAAGCTTGAAATCGTTCTTCAGGTGCGAGAGATCCGACTGGAGCCCTATGCCGCTGGAGAACATGCTCATTATGAGACCCCCTTCAATTGCAACCCCCAGGAGGCTTCCTTGGCTTACGAACACTATCAGGATCAGAAAGGAGAGGGGCGAAAGGACTGTATTGACCAGGACAACGGGATAGTTCCTCATCTCATAGATGGCGTTAACGAGTACCGCAGCAAGGATCTGGCTAAATCTGCTCCTATTCGGTCGCTGCTCCAATGGCACTTCCATCGCCTCTCTCCTGACTCTCCTGGCGAACAAGATAGAAGAAGATGTCATCCAGTGAAACCGGATTGATCGTAAACTTCACGCCCTCTTTGGAAAGCTCCCTCGAGATCCGGAAGGCCTCCTCCTCCACGGTGAGGATCCTCGTCTGTCCGTCCTTGCCGGTCAACACCTCCCCATCCTTGACTTCGAGATCTGGCGGACGTGAAAGAAGCTTCATGCTGTAGTTGTACCTTATCTTGTGCCTCAACTCATCGAGGGTTCCGATGTTGATTAGTCTGCCACAATCCAATATGCCAATCCTGTCAGCCAGCTGCTCTGCCTCCTCGAGGTAATGGGTGGTAAGGAAAGTGAAGCGCTTCTTTCCGATCTCGCTGAGGACATCCCAAAACTCCCTTCTTGAGATCGGATCGAGTCCTGTGGTAGGCTCGTCTAGGAATATTATGTCAGCCTCTGAGGAGAGGACTGTGGCTACCAGCACCTTCCTTTTCAGGCCCCCTGAGAGCATGCGATTCAATGTATCGGAGTAATCGCCAAGCTTCAGCTTCTCAAGGGATTCTGTGGCCCTTCGCTTGGCCTCGCTGACGCTAAAACCACGCCACAGCAGATAGGACAGAACCGTCTGCCTGGGGGTCATCCAGGGTATTGGCCGTGCTTCCTGGGGCACTATGGCTATTTTCTCCCGAAGCTTTTGGGGCTCCTTCACCACGTCTATGCCATTTATAGTGGCACTTCCGGATGTCGGCTCAAGCTCCGTTGCCAGAATGCGCACCAGCGTGGTCTTCCCAGAACCGTTTCTGCCTATAAGCACAAATATACCACTGGAAGGGATGGAGAAGCTCACCGAGTCTAGGGCTTTGATCTTGCGATTGCCGTAGATTTTTGTAAGTTTTTCGCAAACCAGCTGAACGCTCATTCTTCTTCCCGTCTGGTGGACTCCTAATGCACGCCATCTTAAACAACTTTCCTGCAGCGAATTTGTCGGGATAAATGTAAAAAAACGAAAGGAAGGTGCCCTGCGCTAGCCATACTATTTAGCGGATTTGGGAAGAAAACAAAATACTTAAAGTAACATCAATGCTTCTTCAACTTGAGGCAAATATCTAATGCGAGTCGCAGTTCTATGGACAGGTGGCAAAGATTCATGCATGGCACTACATAAAATATTGAATCAGGGGCATAAAGCTGACTCGCTCATAACTTTTATTGGTGACAGACCGTTCGTCTGCCACCCTGAGAGTTTAATGTCAATGCAGTCTTTGGCCCTGGGCATTGACCATTTGAAGATCAAAATCAGCGCGCCTTTTTTTCAAAATTACAGGGAAGCAATTAAAGCAATAGTAAAAGAGCGATCCTTGGAAGGCATTGTGACAGGAGATATCGACGTTGTGGACAGCTTCCACGGCCACTGGATGGACGATGTTTGCAGAGGTTTGGATTTAGAGTTAATGAAACCTCTTTGGCATGTTGATCGAACGCGCCACTTGAACGATATGTTGAACGAAGGGGTTAAATTCGCTTTCAGTTGTGTCAATAAAAAATTTTTTGATAAGAGTTGGCTAGGGAGAGTTATGGACGAAAACTGCCTCAATGACCTGATTTACCTTAACCGGAAATTTGGAATCGATCTCGCCGGCGAAGGTGGGGAGTACCACACTATGGTCCTGAACTCGCCAAGATTCAAGCGTAGCCTAGAATTAGGACCTTTTGAAGCAAGAGAGACGGAGTCCCTTATTTTCATAAAATCCCCAAGATTAAGCTGGACGAATGGTGAATGCTCAAGTGCCTAGAGAACGGGAAGGATATGCTCTTCTGGAGCAGGACGCAATATTGGCGCGTGTTGCTGACCTGAACAAGGTGGGAGTAAAATGAGCAGAAGAACAATCTATTCTTCTCACAGCATGCTGGTTGTCGTAATCCTTACGTTGATATTGGTCGCTGTCATTGGGTTGGTTTTTGTTGGAGTGGTAGGGATTGCCTTCGAGGACGTCGGCTTCAGCCCCATCATCATAGTCCTCATCCTTATTGCCACTTTCGTCGGAAGTTTATTCAACATCCCAATTCTGAAACTCAAAACCTCAGTGCCAATGGTAATGGAAAAACGCGTAAGCTTTTTTGGAGTTACGTACCGAATCCCACAAGTCGAGTATGGTCAAGCTGTTACCGTAGTCGCCATTAATGTTGGAGGAGCTTTGATACCTACTGCCGTCTCTATCTACCTGCTCAGTAGAACTACGCCTGTAACAATTGTCTACAGTATAGTCGGTGTAGCCATCGTTGGATTAATAACTCATGCAGTAGCTAGACCGGTCAAAGGAGTAGGCATAGTTGCTCCATCGTTTATTTCGCCAATAGCCGCAGCTATGATCGCCCTCATTCTCCAACCAAGTTCAGCACAAACAATCGCATACGTTGCCGGTGTCCTCGGAACCCTAATAGGTGCTGATCTTGCAAACCTCAACGTTATTCCGAAACTTGGCGCACCTGTAGTCAGCATAGGCGGAGCAGGAACCTTCGACGGCGTCTTCCTAAGCGGAATAATCGCCGTACTACTTGCTGGACTATAAAGATTCCACAATAAATAAAATTGGATGGGATGAATGAAAAGAAAAATTGATGCGCACTGCTAATATGCAGGACAAGCTAACCTCTTTCTAACCTCTTAGTTCTCAATGTGCAAAAGCCTTATTCATTGTTCTATCCAGTCTTAAGTGGTGATTATTTTGGGCATGAGAAGTCCTAAGAAGAAACCATTAACCAAGAAAGAACGCGAAGAGAAAAGAAGAAAACATAAGGAAAAGTACTAAAGAAGAAGTTCCAGTTATCTCATATTCACTCTTAACGTGCTCTATCGAGCAGACAGCGACTAGCTTCTTCTAAAACCTCTTTATTCTTGTAATCTCTGCTACGATATCATTGTTCAACCAATACTCTCATTGATTGATTAATCAGTTTCACCATGGCAAAACACGCACAATATTAATAGATGCAAGAGCAGAGTCTAATCCTAAGGAGGGTGAATTGTGGGCAAAGGCAAGAAAGAAAAAGCTTTGGATCATAACCAGCACGTGAAATTGCAAAGAGAAAAAGAGATGAAAAGGAAAGAGAAACGGAACGTTGAACTCCCTGCAGGATATAAAAAGAAGAAATAGTGTGCGAGAATAACGCAACATTCCATCTATCTTCAGTCTCTTGTGCGTGTGGGGATTAAATTTAATCCCCATTATTCCAGATGTGCCGTCACAACACCTGCCACAAGATCATAACGCTATATTGCCGCTATTCTTTTTCTTAGTAATAAAATATGCAGCGGCAGCACCCAGTAAAACAAAGACGGCGATTGCCACCTCTGGCAGGTTGAACATGCTGATGATTATTGCCCCAACAAAAAGCGATACAAGCATTGTTGATATTATTATGAATACTTGATCAGCCATAATTTACTTCACCTTTGTCTCCTTCAAAACGCTTTCCCCTTCTTTTGTGCTTTTCACACAAAAATTGGGAGGTCTCGTTGTTGTAATATCTGGATCTAAATTTAGCCTGACCCCAAACCCACTTTTGCCCCTATTCCCCTTCTCTCTCTTTTCCTCCGGCGCTCATGCTTATCCTATCCAGTACTTTCTTCCATGATTTTGTCGTCAGAAAGCTGCTTTCCATGTTCTCGACCATGGCCGCAAACTTCCTCATGGGGGCCGAGAAGGTAAGCGTATTCTCAGCCACGAAAGGCCTGGCTGCTATATCGAACATTCCTATCACCCCCCTTGGATGTTTGGACTCCTTTTCAAGGTAGGGGCGCAGGATTATGGATGAGCAGCCTGCACCCATGGGGGTAAACACTCCATCGGGCTCAGCTACGTCATAGTTAGCGAGCGTGAAGAGGCCTGATAGAACATCGACCGTTGAAAAGAAGATAACAACCTCCGGCTCGTCTGTCTCCTCGAGCTTATCCCAACGCTTAAATGCAATGAAATCAGCTGGAGCCTTGAAACCAGATGAGCTTTTGATCATCTCCCTCACGAGCTCTGGTGATTTTTTGTAATGCTCCACGCTGGAGAGGAAATGCTCGAAGTCGGGTCTCATCTCCTGCGAAAAACCGAGAAATCTCTTTCCACCTTTGCAGGTGATTGAGTCCTGGGAAAAAAGTAGCGATCTTCCTTTCCTCACATCTGACAATGCTTCCATTATGCATCTAACCGACTGTGGTTCAACCAATTCCATGTTTCTTCTTTCATTAGTATAATAGAAAACAATGGGGAGTTCTGAACCATCAAAGTATCTCTCAAAAAGCGTTGAAAATTTGTCTTTAAAACTCATATCCATAGAATTTTCCTCCAAAGGCAATACCTCCAGATTGCGGGATATATTCTTTTTTTGGATACTTGCAGGCTCGTACTGAACTGGGATTTTGAACCAAGAGAAATATAAGACCCTGTTCTGACGATGTCTGTATCGGTATGGTCACCTTGATATTACCAAGGTGAAAAAAAAGAGCATGAACGCCAAGAGCGAATAGCAATGCCCACGACACAAAATGAAGGGATGAATGCATCCAAAATAGTTAAAGTAGAAAACCTGTCGAAGACCTTCGGCGCTTTGAAGGCCGTCGACAATGTAAGTTTTGAGGTATATGAGGGAGAAATCTTCGGTTTTCTCGGCCCAAACGGCGCAGGCAAAACGACTACTATCAACATGCTTACGACTCTGATCAAGCCATCTTCAGGAAAAGCGGAGGTCTGTGGCTATGATGTATTCAAACATGCAAATGAGGTGCGTAGGAGTGTCGGAGTCGTACCCCAGGAGTACACCGCCGATGAAGACATGACTGGAATAAATAACATCCTTCTCTGTGCAGACCTGTACGGTATGCCCCGAAGTGATTCAAAGATCCATGCTGAAGAATTGTTGGAGCTCGTGGAGCTTCAGGACGCTGCCAAGAGGAAAGTCAGTACCTATTCAGGAGGCATGCGCAGGAGATTGGAGCTTGCATGTGGTTTGATCAATTATCCGAAACTGCTGTTCTTGGATGAACCGACGCTTGGTCTCGATGTTCAGACACGCACAGCAGTCTGGAGATACATCAAAACGTTGAAAGAGGATTACCACATGACCCTTTTTATGACGACTCACTATCTCGAAGAAGCTGATTCGGTGTGCGACAGGATAGCCATAATCGATCATGGTCACATCATAAAAACTGGTTCGCCTGAAGAGTTGAAAGAAAGCGTCGGCGGGGACGTAATTGTGGTAAGCGTCAAGGAGTCTGAGCCGGACATTTCATCCGATATTGCACAGATCAAATTGGTGACAAGCGTCAGGAAGAATGACAGCACCTATCGCATCAAGGCGGAACTTGGAGAGGAAGCTTCGCCACAAATCACGGATCTAATCCGATCTAAAGGGCTTCACGTTACGAAGGTCTCATTGACGAAACCTACCTTGGATGAGGCCTATCTGGAATTTACAGGACGAAGCTTAAGGGAAGAAGAAGTTGACAAGTTGCAGATGTTTCGTCAACGGGTTACCATGAGGAGAGCGAGATCTTAGGGGTTGAAGAAGATGGACACGGACAAAATTAACTCGGCGAACGTAGAAACGCCATCGGCAGATTCTGCTGTTGAGCAAAAACAAGAAGCGTCTCCCATGGTGAAGGAAAGAAAATTCAGAACTCCCCCCAAACCAAATACAAGTCCTCTGCATGGATTATGGGCTTTAACAAACAGAGACTTGAGAAAGTGGTACCTTAACCCGATACAGCTTTTGATTTCGTTAATTCAACCTATAATCTGGCTAGCGTTGTTCGGGAAAGCCCTGAATTTTGGAACTTTTATTGCTGGTTCGGGGGCCACACCAGCGCAGCAAAACGCCATATTGCTGAGTTTCTTCGGTACAACGAGTTACTTTTCATTCCTGGCCTGCGGAATGCTTGCCTTTATAGTTCTCTTTACTTCTGCCTTCAGCGGAATGTCTGTCGTCTTTGATCGACGGTTCGGTTTCCTAAACAAGGCTCTGACTACTCCGGTGGCACGGGGATCAATCGTGATGGGCAAGATCCTCCAGAGTGTAGGAAGATCCCTTGTGCAAGCAGCCATAGTTCTAGTTATTGCAGTTGTGCTTGGAATGGATGCATCCCATTTCACCGTTCTCGGCATTGTTGGCGCATTCTTCGCCATTTTCCTCATGGGCATAGGACTATCTGCACTCTTCACCATGCTCGCTTTGAGATCGGCTGATTGGCAAACACAGACGGCGATCATCAACCTGATCAACCTTCCTCTGCTGTTCGCAAGTAACGCATTGTTCCCAACAAAAATAATGCCAACGTGGCTTCAAGACATTGCAAATGTCAACCCAGTCAGCTACGCTAATGATGCAACGAGGCAACTGTTGATAGGCGCTACGAATATGCCCAATCTACTGGTTGACTTTTCAGTCTTGATTGCATTCGCGGTCATATTATCCACAATCGGAATTGTACTGTCTTGGAGATTCCTGTCCAAATAGCCTGCAGAACAACACGGAATTAGATCTAAATCTGAAAAAGATATTTAAGAAATTGCCTTCTTTGAGGATTCTGAGGATTTTGGAGATGGCGACAGTGAGGCAGCAAATAAACATGACACCCAGCCCATCTGCTATTCTAAACATTGCAGGGTATCACTCTGATGATCTGAAGAATTCAACTAATTGCAAATTATGTTGGAGGTAATATGAGATGGAAAAAGATAAACGAATATCGCCTATCCTGATTCTTTCCATTCTTCTAATATCATTGTACATTGCAATTCCGCAGGTATCTGCCCAACTAACAACTCTGTCAGGGTCTTCGGACAACTGGATCATGGCTGGGCACGATCCAAATCATAGTGGTCTCTCAATCTCTGCGGCTCCAGCAACTGATCAAGGCCACTGGAGCTACGCCACTGAAGATCATGTGACCTCCTCGCCCGCCATTGTTGATGGTTTAATTTACGTGGGGTCAGAAGACAAAAATGTCTACTGCCTCAATGCCACCGACGGTACTGTTCTCTGGAGTTATGCCACAGGAGCTTCTGTAGCCTATTCCTCTCCGGCCGTTGTTAATGGCTACCTCTACATCGGTTCTGAGGATTACAAGGTATACTGCCTCGATGCATCCACCGGAACTTTTGTCTGGAGCTTCACCATGGGCAACTATACAGATTCCTCCCCAGCCGTTGCCAATGGCTGCGTCTACATCGGTTCTGGGGACAACAACGTCTACTGCCTCAATGCCACCGACGGGAATGAGATTTGGAGTTTTGCCACCCAGAGTTCTGTTGACTCTTCCCCAGCCGTTGCCAATGGCTGCGTTTACGTAGGTTCTGACGACAACAATGTCTACTGTATCAACGCCGCAAACGGGAATGAGATATGGAGCTTTACTACCGGAAATGCCGTATTATCTTCCCCTTCGGTTTTTGACGGCTGCGTCTGCATTGGGTCCGTAGACGACAACGTCTACTGTCTCAATGCATCCACCGGCACTTTGATCTGGAATTATACCACTGGGAATTCTATTGACTCCTCGCCTGCTGTCGCCAACGGCTTAGTCTGCATAGGATCCATTGACGACAACGTCTACTGTCTCAATGCATCCACCGGCACTGAACAATGGAAATATGCAACTGGGAATTCTGTGGAATCTTCTCCTGCCATTGCAAGTGGTTACGTGTACATAGGGTCTGATGACAATAGTATTTACTGCCTCAATGCTTCAACTGGTTTTAAGATATGGAGCTACGCAACAGGAGACGCCGTAGAATCTTCACCCGCAGTTGCCAATGGAATTCTGTGTGTCGGCTCTGACGATTCGAGCCTTTACGCCTTTGGGGCAAATCTAGTTGCGCAACCCAATAATACAAGTTTCTACATTGAAATAATTGTAGTTGTCGTGCTTGCGATCATAGCTGTGGCAGTGATATACTTCTTGTTCATCCACTCGCGGAAACCTAAAACCTATCACCTATGAATGATTGTTTATGGAACTAAATTTTAATTTACACCTGAGCAATTGACTATTAGGAGGGAGGGGAACGACCTATGGATGATGTTTATGGTACAGTTCTAGGATTTCTGGTCGTCATCATATTGATAGTTGTATTATTTGTCAAACGAATACTCGAAAAACGAAAGGAATCAATTTAATCCCAATCTGCTATCAATGCTGCCTCATACATTTAGGACAAAGATCAACTATCTTTTCACTCCCTTTCTTCTGGCAAGATTAATTAATCAGCTTTCACGTGCAATGCATACTAAGGCATGCTGAGATACTCAAATTGATTTTTCGATGGTGGATGGGATACTATGGATGAGGCTATTGTCGTAGGATCTTTGGTGAAGAGGTACGGAAGCTTTGCCGCCGTTGACGGAATTTCCTTTACCGTCAACAAAGGAGAGATTTTTTCGCTGCTAGGCCCCAACGGGGCGGGGAAAACCACGACAATCGAGATTTTGGAGTGCATAAGGTCCTATACCTCAGGTGATGCCAGGGTATTGGGCTACGATGTGAGCAAACCCAGAGACGCGCGGGAGATCAAGAAGCTCATAGGAGTGCTCCCCCAGGATTTTTCCACCTTCGAAAATTTGAAGGTCGGGGAAGTAGTTGGGTTCTTTGCCGGCCTCTATGGCGGGAAACATGAATATGATGATATTCTGCAATCGTTGGATCTCTCCAATGACAGAAACAAGAAGTTTGACGACCTGTCCGGTGGTATGAAGCAGAAGGTCGGAATTGCCTCGGCCATAGTCCATGAGCCGGAAATCGTCTTCCTGGATGAGCCCACGACCGGTCTCGATCCCGGTTCTAGGAGAGAGGTGTGGAAGTTCATCACGAGGCTTAAGGAGCGCGGGAAGACCATATTTCTGACAACCCACTATATGGAAGAGGCCCAGCTCCTCTCGGACCACATTGGAATAATGAACAGGGGCAAGATTGCCGCCTTGGATACCCCCCAAAGACTGATCGCCCAGTATGGCGGATGCAAGAAAGTCGAATTGAAATTGAAGGATGAGAGCCTAGCAGCCAAGATCAGCCAGGACTTTGAGACCGTAAGGAAAAATGACAAGATCACGGTCTACATCAAGAACACTAGGGATCTGAACAGGCTCATGGTGGAAACGGACTACGAGGATATTGAAGTCATGACGCCAACCCTTGAAGACGTCTTCCTCAAGGTCGTCGGTATCAATCTGGAGGAATGAATGATGAAGTTCCTATCGGTATTCAGCGTGACATTCAAGCAGTGGTTCAGGAGCCCCGCAACCGTCTTCTTCAGCATACTCTTCCCCTTGGTCCTGCTGCTAATCTTCGGGTTTGTTTTTGCAGGTATAGGCAGCGGAACCACCTCCATCTACATTCAGAACCAGGATGTTGTGAATGGGACCTCAACGCCACTCTCCTCGGCCTACATCGATGCGCTAAACCACACCAACGTTCTGGACATAAGCCTTATCCCAAGTGGCGTCGATGCCCGGTCCTACGCTCAGAACCTGAGTTCAAACCAATTCTTTTCATCCTACCGCATCCTCATCATTCCTCCCGGGTTCCAAAATGAAACCCTGGCCAGCGCCTACGCCATCAGGCTAAATACGACCTATGATACTTTGAACTCCACCCTGTCTGACTTTGCCCAGTTCATTCCACCCAACGATACGGCAATCATACAGGCGGGCTTGGGCGCACTGAAGAGCTATGCTGCAAACGCCACCGTAGGCAACGTCACCCTGACATTCCTCTCCGATCCTTCGGATACGAATGCATTGATCGCCAGAGGGATCATCAATAGCGTGGCTATGGCCTTCAACTCCCAGCTGGTTGGCGGTTCCAGTGTCATCAACACCCAGGATCAGTCGCTCAATGCCAGGAGCCTGACGTCCGTGGACTACTACCTTCCGGGGCTCATAGCTGCCTTTGTCATGACCAACGGAATCTTCGGCCTCACAAACATAACAGCAGACCTCCGCAAAAGGGGAGTAATTAGACGCCTCCTCTCGACACCGTTGACAAAGCTCGACTGGATCCTGGGCAATATCTTGACCCAAGTCGTCATAGGGCTGATGCTGACCCTGGTAATGATCCTCTTTGCCTTCCTAGTCTTCAGGGTGGTAGCAATCCCCGACGCTTTCACCCTCCTGGCAGTTGCCATTGGGGTAGTGGCATTCTCAGGCCTCGGGATGATCTTCGGGGGGCTGGTTAAGAACGTTGAGACATCGTCAGCCTTGGCCAACGTGGTTGCTTTTCCCATGATGTTCCTCTCAGGATCTTTCTTCCCAACTGGACTGTACCCTCCCATAATCCAATCCATCTCCTACTTCATACCCCTAACCTACTTCTCCAATGCGCTCCGCAGCACCTTGATCACTAAGGACATGACCGGCATAGTCTTCAACCTCGGGATCCTGTCGGTGATCGCCATGGTATTCATCGGCATAGGTGTGTGGGCCATACGGTGGAAGGAGAACTAGGACAAATGGCTTCTTTTCCATCACAATATATTGAGGTGGGGCGACCTTACTAATGTGGGAATCACTGGGCAATGTTCCAAATTACTGCCTAATTATTGCCATGTTTCTTTCAATTCAATCTTACTCTTGGTGAGCTTATTCTCAACGAGATATCTGTGGGCAGTAAGCGCTGCCAAAGCGCCCTGCCCGACAGCGATGGATATCTGCTTCTCTCTGACATCAGTAACGTCTCCAGCTGCAAACAGGCCGTTCATAGTGGTAGACTGATCCCTATTCACAGGAACTTCACCCCACTCGTTCAACTTGATTAGACCATTCAGAGGACTACTATTCGGCGTGAGACCGATCTCTAAGAAAACACCGTCGACATTCAGATCCAATCTATCCTTTCCATCAACAGACTCAAGCTGAACACCCGTCAATTTGTCCGTACCAAGGAATGAACTGACAATCATTGGCGTGTGTAAAATTATATTTTTGGCTCTCGTAACTTCCTGAACCAGAGCTTCATCGGCTCTGAACTCGTTTTGCCTATGAATCAAGTGGACCTCCGAGGCGAAATTAAGGAGATCGCGTGCGGCTGTAAAAGCGGAATTTCCGCCACCTACAACAGCCACCCGTTTATCTCGATAGAGTGGTGCATCGCAAGTTGCGCAGAATCCAATTCCCTTTCCGACGAAAAGCTCCTCTCCAGGGACTCCAAGCCTCGAATATTCCTTCCCTGCGCAGTATATTACCGACAGTGCTTTGAACTGTCTGTTGTCATCTGTAACCACGACGAAAGAATTGTCTTCTCTCTTTACCTGTGATACGTTTGCTCCGAGAGCCTCGGCAATGGGATAGCTTTCGAGGTGGTTGCGAAACTTTTCAGCCATGTCAGCTCCGCTGATAGGTGGCAGACCAAGGTAGTTCTCAACGCTTGCAGTGTAGGTGATCTGGCCTCCCAGCTTCTTCGCTATCATTGCCACATCAAGTCCCTTGCGAAGAGCATAGATGGCAGCAGACATGGCAGCAGGCCCACCACCGACGATTATTACCTCATATTCATGCTTTTCTTCCGCCATTTTTGCCTTAGGAGCTCCCTGAATTTTACGGATTTCCTCCTCCAGCTGTCTGTACTTTTCAGGGTTAACAGCCTTCAGAATCTCCATGTATACTGCTGTTTCTGGTAATGCTCCCTCGAAGGAGTATGCTTCGTTGATGATGGTCTTGGGGACTCCTGTAACATTGTACTTCAGTGCCAGCCGGGGGAATTCAGCAGACTCCACCATATCAGCTTGGATGTTATCGTTGACAAAAGCAAACTGATCAGCGATATGCACAATCTTCGGGCAGTAGGGGCAGGTCAATGTCACGAATACCTGCATACGGACCTTTTCTTTTATCTCTCTTACCAATGTCTCCAAATCTGGATCGAGGCCTGATTGGCCAGTGGAAACCATCATTATGGCTTCTAATAGTGAGGCAAATTCGTAGCCAATGGTGAGACCATAGAATCGAATCCCATAATCCTTCTCTCCTGCCACCACTGTAGCTGGTATTCTCTCTATTCTGTAACCTGCAACTTCTTCCCCATGTAGCACAAAGTCATAGATCTTGAGCTCAAGCCTATTGGATAGGGAAGCCAGTTGCTGCAAAAGCTCTTGTTGCTGGGCACATGTGGGGCAGGCGTCTTTCTGGGTAAAAAAGATCAGCTTCACAGGGGATGGGAGATCACCTAGGATCTTTTGCAGCCCCTCCTTTGTTTCTTCGTTCATTGCTATTGACATGGTCTCTTCCCCCATGGCTCTTGAGTTTTAATAACGATTGTCGAGGCTAAAGAGTTGAAATCCCCGGCTTATGCTTTCTGCAATTCTTCGATGGCCTTCAGAACTTCCTCGGAGTGGTGTTTCACATCAACCTTAGGAAAGACGTGGGTTATCTTCCCATCCCTATTGATGATGAAGGTCACCCTCTTTGCTAGAAAGCCTCCAACTCCAAGTACACCATAGGCTTTGGCAACTTCCTTACTGTTATCGCTCAAGATTAAAAATGGCAATTTGTATTCTTGAGAAAACTTCGAGTGCGATTCCACACTGTCCAGACTAACTCCGATTACCACAGCGCCTTTATCCTGATAGATCTTATAATCGTCCCTGAAACTGCAGGCCTCCGTGGTGCAACCCGACGTGAAGTCCTTTGGATAAAAGTACAGAACCACAATACTCTTCCCTAGATAGTCCTTCAGACTGACAGGTAAACCATTCTCATTCAATAGGGAGAAATCGGGTGCAGAGTCGCCAACCTTCAAATCAGCCAAAAGCGATCACCATCAAAGAGTAATCTCCGATGTGGATTTAAGCATTTTGTCATTACTTTTTCGAAAGGCAACCTTATTACCTGCCGTACTTAATCATCGCTAATTTTGAGGTTTCGAATATGGAACTTGATCTTTGCATTAAGGGCAGGAGGAGTGTCAGGGCTTACACCGATGCGCCTGTTTCAAAGGAACAAATTGAAGCCGTGCTTGAAGCGGGCACCTGGGCTCCGACAGGCATGAATAGGCAGCCTTGGGGCTTTATAGTCATCGAAGACAGGAAACTAATCAGGTATGTCTCCGATGAGACCAAGATTTTGGTCCAGCAAATGATGCCTTCCCGAGCCAAGCGATTCCAGTCTGAGGAAGATTTAATCTGCTATGATGCGCCTGTGCTTATACTCATATGCACGGAAAAAGACAAACAGTTGGGCCGCTTGAATTTATTGGACAGCGTCCTTGCAGCCCAAAATATGTTTTTGAAAGCCTATGAACTTGGCCTTGGGACATGCTATATGGGATTCGTTCAGTACCTAGGCAGCAAGCCGGACGTTCTCAAAAGAATCGGAGTCCCTGAGGGCTATGAGATGATGGTTCCATTCATAATGGGACACCCGAAGACCAAACAAGGAGCAGAGAAGAGAAACAAACCGAGTGTCCTGAAATGGATCAAGTAACGAAAGGAGATTTTTGTCATGAAAGATAAAGTGATCTTAATAACCGGGGGCAGTGATGGCATCGGGGCAGCCGCAGCAAGGATACTGAAGGCTCAGGGCAACCAAGTTGTTATTGTCGGTAGATCGCTCCAAAAGACCGAAAAGGTGGCGAGTGAGCTCAGTGTCCCCTACTATATGGCTGACTTTGCCAAGTTAGATGATGTGCGAAAGCTGGCTGCCCAGCTTAAAAAGGACCTCCCGCGGATTGATGTGCTGGCAAACAATGCAGGAGGAATAATGGGTGGCAAACGAATGCTGACCATTGACGGGCACGAAATGACTATCCAAGTTAATTATCTTGCACCATTCCTTCTAACAAATCTGCTGCTTGACACACTCATCGCTTCAAAGGCGACCGTCATCGCGACATCGAGCGTCGGTCACACAGGAGCAGGCAAACTTGATCTGGACGACATCGATATGGCGCATGGATATACGAGAATGAGTGCCTACGGCAAAGCTAAGCTTATGGATATTCTGTTCACGAAAGAATTGCATAGGCGATACCATGCGCAAGGTATAGCAGCCGCAGCATTCCACCCGGGCGTAGTGAGAACCAGTTTTGCTTCTGAATTCGGTGGTGGTGGCGTGAGTTTAGTATACGGATCATTCCTCAACCATCTCCTCCTTCCCCCAGCCAAAGGCGCCGATACACTGGTGTGGCTGGCTACATCTGAGCAGGGTAAAGATTGGCAATCCGGTGAATACTACCAGAAGAGAAAGATCAAGGAACCTAGCGAGCAAGCCCAGGATGCAAAACTCGCACATGATCTCTGGGAACTGTCAGCTAAGCTTACTGGACTTAATCATTAGTTGAATATTCAAGGAGATAAATTACTACCTCGTTTATCAGCCATGCGCCATGGATCCCTGTGAAAGATCATGGGTGTCATGATGGTTAGGAAGGGCATTGGGTGAAGGCGCCTCAATGAAGTCCTTCTTTATAAGAAAATACAACCAAAGCCGGTAACGATAAGGAATGAACAGAAACAAAGTCTACCTGTATCTGGTCCTTCTATTCTTGTTGTCTGCCATAGCTGTCTCCTCGATGGCTCCACCAATAAAGGCCGCCCAAGACTCCGATCAGTTTCCATCGATAACCATTGAGAGTTACACCTATAATGGTCAAACAACCCAGTACGGTGGAGGCTCTATTCCGGTGGGGGCTATGATACAGTTCCGGGTATGGGTGGACATCAACAATTACGACCCGGTCAAGATTGCCTACGGCGACGGCGCATCCGATACTTACGCTTTCGGAGGGTCATTCTCCCACGATTTCTACCATGCCTACACAAGTGCGAACACCTATGTGGCGGAGGCTTTCATGCCAACCGATCCAAGCGTTTCTGGAGTGGTTTACACCGGCTATTCCGATCCCATAACCATTAGCGGAGGCGGATCGTCCAACCCAGGCGGCGATCAGATTACATCGTTTTTGGGCAGTCTGAATCCAACTCAGGTCGTGACATTTGCGGTTATCGGAGTTATTGCAATTGCGTTCATTGCAGGAGGCGTCAGGGCATTGGCAACCAGGAGTGCGAGAGCGAAAGCAGGAGCAGCAGGTCGCAGCTCAATGGGGAAGATGGCTTTGGGGAAAGCGAGCGGCAGGACAGGCGGGAATGGGCTGACAGGCGGGAAAGGGCCCATCCGGAGTGGACCGACCGTCGGGCAAGGGCCGACCTACGGAGAGCCAGTTCCGCCACCTGCATCAGCCACAACTCCGGAGCCCCTTATAGGGCCGGGAGGTGGGACTCCTCTGGGCGGCGCAGGAGCCTACGCAATGCCAGTGAACCAAGGCAGGTGTGGTGTGCAGGTTGGAGTAAGAAAGTTCGGTGTCGGCGATGTTTGGGGCAATGGCTGCATCGACCAGCCTGACGCCAACTATAACGTGACAATTACACCAAGTTGGGTTACAGACTGTCTTCCCCCCCAGACCTATTCGGACCACTTCTTCGTAACCTTTACCAATCCAGCCCCCTCTTACGCATATTTCGACTGGATCGTATGGCGATGATCTTTTCCTATGATGAATGATATTTTGCATACAAGCCTGGCATTAAGGCGCGCAAATTAATAAGAACGAAGAGACTAAACTTCAAAGAGTGGGGTCTCTTGGCTAATCGCTTTGCCACTCTGATCTCTAGGAATAAGCTCTTTGCATGCTTTCTTATAGCAACCATAGTAGTGGCGACATCAACCTTCGTCCTTACACCAGCACAGAATCCGAACCCCCAACTACCCACCATAGCCGTTCCTGGGAAGGGGAATTTTAATCTGAACGCCTACCCCGTCCTAGATCGCCGCGTGATCGGGTTGGTCAACCTCTTCCGCGACTACTACCACGTGACCGACCTTTCCAACGCCAGCGTCAATGACCTGAGCATGCTCCCGCCCTTCTTCACCCAGTATTTCCTGGCATTCACCACCTATGGCATGGCCATGATAGCCGACTCGACCCCGAGCTACCGGACGAATTATTATCAGGACATATTCATCAAGCTCATCGCCATGATGAACAGCTCTGCCATGGAGCAGCACGAATGGATTACGCCGGACTTCACCAATGCCAGCTATGCCGAATTGGGCAATGGCTTCAGGGGACCGACCAACATCATGTGGACTGGCCACTACACGCTGATGGAGCTCCTCTACTATTCCCTATTCAGGGACAGCCGCTACAACGGCGAGATACTAAGCTACATAAATCAGTGGAACAGCTCGCTGACATCGAACACCACCTGGAACGGAAACTCGTCAGGGGGGCTCGGCGAGTGGGGGACTGGGCTGATCCCCTGCGAACCCTTCATAGTCTTTGTCCAGTGCAACAGCATACCGTTTTACACCATGAGGCTCTACGACAACCTCTACGGCACCGATTACCAGCAGGCAAGCCTGCCAGGGATCGCCTGGTGGCAGGCAAACACGATGGACGCCAAGGGAATTCCGGTCGATGGCTATTACGTGGCGCAGCCCCTCCCTGAGCACGAGGGCGAGGGTTACTTGCTCCAGACCTATCCCGGAGTAGCGCTAACCCAGGGACTGGACGAACCCAAAGTCTCTGCCTATGGATCGGCCTGGGCCATAATGTTCTACGATGCCATGGGGTATACTACCCTCGCTGACACCCTCTACGCCAACTGGAAGGATGCGTTTGTGCACTACAGCACCGATGACACAGCCTACGTCGTCGAGTCCTACCACTTCCCCAGCTCCTTCGGAGTGGACGACTATGTGGCAAACGTCTTCGCCTACTTCTGCTCCCGGGAGATGGGCGACACCACCCTCAACAGCAAGCTACAGAATTGGTTCTACAGCCCCTTTGAGGGCAAGTGGGTCGGCAATGAGTATGAGTTCGACACCAGCGCCCTTGGAAATTTGAGCTCCTTCGTATTCCCTGTTGTCAACTTTGCCTGGGCATGGAACCACGCCAACGCGACCCTTTCCAATTTGATGACACCGAGGAGCGATAGCTTCTTCACAGAACCCTACATCTCGAATCAGTCTACTACTGATGGACTGTTCGTCTACCAGGCCACATACGACCAGGCCAGGGGCGCATTCATCCTGGCTGTAGAGACGGCGCACAGCGTTGTACTTACCTTCGATAACTTCCCTGGCGTCCAAGGAGTCTACGGGGTGAATGGTGCCTACACAAACTGGACCCAGAACGGCATCCAGATGCTGCTGACGCTCAGCCCTGGCACATACTCATTTGTGATTGTATAGGGGACTAGAATGGGCAAAACTGAAGATAAGGAGAGCAGAAGGGAAAGAGCCCTGCGCTTCCTCCGCCTCGAATCGCGAGGGAAGATCCAGAGGGCGATCCTTGGCATTATCATAGGAGTAATAGGTTACATCCTCCTTTACCAGCTGACCCTGCCGAGCTACAAGCTCCTGAGCATGATTACTATACAGTTCAATCTGGCCATCCTTGTCATTCCAGTCATCGGAGTTTTCTTTGGGCCGCTGGCAGGTCTTCTTGTAGGGATAATCGGGGCAACCGGGGGAGATGCCCTCTTCACCCAGCAGATCATCGCCTTTGGATTGATCAACCTCTCCTATGGCCTTCTGGGATTCATTGCAGGTATTCCCCACTACAAGGGCTTCTCATCCGGAAGGACGCTGGCTAAGGTAATCCTCTTCACAATAGGTGGTCTCCTCGTAATGGCTGCTATCTATTTAGTCGCCCTGATTGAGGTTGCAGGCCAGAACATGCTGGTCACGCTGCTCTACAACTTTCTGCCGTTTATCAACGTCTCGTTTATCACGCTCTTCTTAATGACTCCAACCGCAGTGCGTCTTATTGACGCCCTCACCAGCTATGCTCGAAAAAGGATATCATAATGTTTAGTATAAATTTCATTTCGACATCTAGTACGTACTTCGGAAGTAGGGCGAATTGGACGATTTAGATTAGCTGAATTTCCAAAGCCATTATCTTTGGCAATATGAGAATCTCCAAAATCGCTAATGATGTTTATTTCGTTTATTTTCTTAACACATTTGGATAATTTGCAATGCCCATTGGTAAGTAAGTTGCATTATATTTTTCTTAGACCACCTGAATCCAGATCTCTGAAGCTTCGCCTTGAGTAATCGCTATAGATTCTTGGATCAACACCAATTTTCCAGCAACTGGCGTAGCTGGAGAAGTGGTGTCATTCCGGTCATCATTTTGCGTTCTATCTTTCCAGTGCATCGTTAGCTTGTAAATTCCGATATCTGCGTTGGCTTTCCAAATCCAGTTGTAATCATCAAAGTATCTTAATTCTAGACCGGGTTTTTTGTCACTACTATAAGTCGGGAGCTTTTTGTTTTCGGGGGATGTTATTTCCCAATCGAGGTCAAATATTCCAGGCTTCTTTTGCTTATCTTTAGGTTTCTTTGCATCTTCAGGTTTTGCATCTTCCTTGTAATTTAGATTGGTAAATGTGATCCTCAGAGAATCACCTTGGGTCAATACCTTTTTGTCCACACTCCAGTCACCAAATGGCATTTTTTCACGCTCACTAGCGACAAGACGAATTGCTATAACGAATACTATAAAAGCAAATACGAGACCGCCAACCTCATAGTAATTGGGCCAACATAACACTATACCCAGCGAAGATGCAAGTAATAGGAGCAGATAGTACATGTAGTTCGCATATTTTATCCAATGTCCTTTGCTGTGAAGGATAGCTATGTCATTAGTTATGTCAAGGTTTAGGCGGTTTTCAAGGAGTCTAGCACGAATCGTTGCAGCCCTCTGGAAACGACGGTATAATGTGTCTAAGAATGTAACAGCCACAATCAACCCCATGATAACGATCAACACTATTGCAATGATGCTAGTTGGAACGGTTGCTTTCGCAATAGCAATGGTTGTGGTATTTGAGAAGGTACCATTTGTAAGGGCATTGCCTGAGATTGTACTGTTCAAAAATGTAGCATTGGAGCTGATAGCATTACTGTTACCTGTAAAAACAATTTGATTGGTATTAGTAATGGTTGTAGACCCAAGAAAACCGCTCAAGGCCAGAAGGCCTGTTATGAAGGGGAAGCTGAACTTTCGCAGGTCATTCAGGTAACCATCGTATCTGGCAAGGATGCTTCGTGCCTCTGTCCATTCAGCAAGGCTCTTGCTATCTCCCCCAGCGCTATCAGACACTTGGGCACGCCCTTGGTCTTTTTATTATTTTCGTAGGATTTATTCTAATTCTGATTTGTAGGCTAGTTGGAATTAAAGTTTATCACGTTTTATTATTCCATAATAAAAAATGCTTTCCATCCTAAGAGGGATATTTTGCGTTCTAGCGACTATTGTTGTACTTCTGTATCGTCGGTTATTGGAGGTTTTCCGGTTTCATCCGCCTCTCGAGTAGAGGTTTCTGTTTTAGACTTAACTTCAACTATGGTTTTTGTCGGTTTGGTAGTTTTTTCGACTGGTTTAAGATCGATTTCGAGTCCACCTTTTCCCAAAGAAATTACTATGTATAGAGTTTTATCACTTTCCAATATAGTCTCAGCAGTCAGCTTTATTGCATCAACTTTGAAATCTTTGAAATATTTGACCAGTTGACGTGGCTTTATTTTATTAGTTTTAGCTTCAGAAGTTATATTTTCTGTAGTTAAATTTGCAACCTTTGCACTTGGCAAGAAAACGAGTTCGACTTCTTTTTGATTCTCTTCTGCCAACAATAACAACTCCTAGTTCTTATTTGAAAGTAAGTTTGAATTAAGGATTCTCACGGTTTGTTCATACCTGAGTATATGTTTCATTGACGTTGTAATTGTTCAAAGGAGCGAGTAAATGAAGAGGCCGAAGTAGAGGAGGACAAGGCTCATTATCACTGCCAGCTCGATCCTTACGCCCTTGGAGAGGGAGATCGACGGCTTGATCCCAACTCCTGCTTTAACCTCAGCATAGCAGTGGATGCAGCGGAGGTTGCAGCTCGAGGTGAGTTTGATCCAGAGGGAGTCTAGCTTGGGTGGGGCTATCTCTTTTGCTTGATATTGCCCGCAATCTGATCCTTGGACAGTCAAAAAGACACAAGAACATTCTGGAGTGGTCTCTACCGCATTGAGATGCTGGCGACTTTTTCCATAATCCAATTCTCTTGGCTTGAATTGCCCATTCTTTTGTAGAGCTCTGCCGCCTTTAGATATTGCTCAATGGCCTTCGCCTTTGATCCCTGCTTGCCCAGGTACTCAGCATACCAGCCCCTGGCGATAGCTCCGTACAAAACCCCATAGTTTCCCCTGCTCAGCAGCTCGATCCCGTACTCGAACATCCTGTTCGATCGTGGCCAATCTCCCTGGTCAGCAAAGATCTCCCCCCTTACGATTTCTATGAATCCCCTGCTGAATGTATGGACATCCCACTCATCGGTCTTGGAGTTACTAATGGTCTTGAGGCATTCGCTCTCGATCTTATCTTCCCTTCCTGATCGCTTCAGTGCATGAATCATAAGCGTACAGGCGGTGATTCTATTATACCCTGATTCTACCCTCTTGCTCAATTCTAAGGCCTTGAGTGCCTCGTCAAACATCCCATTGAAATTGCTTCTGATGTCAAATATTAATACTCTTAAGAGATGGCACGTGAACAGAAAGCCATATTCACCCACCTTTGTTGCCATCTCCGAAGTCCTATCGAAGCAAGCTAACCCCTCTTCGAGATCCCCCCTATGGAAGTGCTTCATTCCTTGGGTGAAGGTGATATCTATGTCTGCACTCACGCTTGGATTCATGCTGTTTATGATCTTGGCTTTTTCGAGCATCGTGGAGGCATTATCCACAAGACCCTGACTTAGGTAGCATGCCGCATGGTTCGTATATTCGGTTGCAAGCTTGCTTGAAGCATTGGCCTCCTCAAACAACTTCTCAGCCTCAAAAGAGAGGTGGCTCGATTCCTCGAATCGCCCCTCGAGATAATTGAGTTCTCCATGAAAGCTTATGATCTCAGCTCTCTCAATCGGTTCGATATCACTGCACCTCTCAGCCTCTGCCAAAAGCTCCCTCGCCTTCGAAGAGTTCCCCTTACCTAGACCATATGGTGCCCAGCACAAGGCCGACTTGCGCAGGATCCTCGCGCTGCTCTGTTGTCCTTCGGCTTCGCTGAGGCATGCATTATAGAAATTAATAGCCGTAGCAGCGTTGTATAGCCCCCGATATGCATCCCCAAGTCCCTCCAATGCTTGGAGCCTCTCTTTCTGTTTGGAAGAGTCCGCTTTTGCCGTCTCCAAAGCTCTCTCGAAATAGGGAACTGCCTCGATCATCGCAAGCCTCCTCAGACACGCTTCCCCTGCCATTAAAGAATATTTCATGCACTTGTCGGTGACATTGGAGTTGTAGAAATGAAAGGAGAGCTCGCCCAGCACACTATCATTGGGTAGCATGCTTTCCAAGGTGTTACCAATGACCCTATGCAGTTCCTTTCGTCTTGGAACTGAAATCTGCTCGTAGGTTACCCGCCTCAAGAGCTCGTGGTCGAACCTAAAATCATCATCTGAAGGGACCACCAGCTGGTGGCTCCTGTCCAACCTATCTAAGACCTCCAATGTCTCCAACCGTTCGAGCCTGAGGACGTCCGAGACTACGCCTGCGCCAAAATAGGTTCCTATGGCCGAGGCGCATTCAAGAACCCTCTTCTCGTCCCTAGAGAGCCTCTCAATCCTTCGAAGTATGACCTCCTTTACCGTGGGTGGGATATCCAACTCTCCTCCGTCCTTCAGTACCCAGATCCCATCCTTTGGAACAATTGAGTTTGCATCGCTAAGGTACCTGAGTATCTCTCCCGCGAAAAGCGGATTTCCCCCGCTCTCAGAGGCAATTCTTTGGGTGATGGTGCTGTCTGCAGGCATCCCCAGCATGCCTTCAATCGCCCCTTTAATCTCCTCAGGCTTCAGAGAGGTCAGCGCTATCTCCTTGCAGATGCCCTCCCGCCTCATGATCCTGATATTCTCAAGAAGGGGATGGATGCCCCCCGTGATGGCATTGACCATCTCCTCCGTTCTATAGGTGCCGACCATAAGTACTCTCAGTCCTGTGGAATTGCGCGCAAAGAAATGAACCATCTGGATGCTGGCCGAGTCTGCCCATTGCAGGTCTTCGATCCTCAACAGAAGAGGCTGTTTAGCGGAGATCCTCTTCAGGAGATCGAGCATGGAGAATAGGGTTCTCTCAGACTCGGTCTTAGGGTCTGTTATGCTCTTGTAATCCACGGAGAGCGAATATTCCTTATAGATCGAAGCAGAAGCCCTGAGGTAAGGCCCAATCATTGGCGTTGCCGCAACAATATCTGGCGCAGCCTTCCTGATAGTCGTGATCAGCCTGGAGCCGCTCTTCGAGTCGGTGCTCCCCTCATCGGTTACTCTCTTGAACGCATCAAGGAAGGGGAAGTATGGAGTCGGAGTGCCAGGCACACACCTCCCAACCATAACTGTGAAGCTTCGCCCGACGGCCTCCTTCTCAAATTCCTCTGCTAGACGGGTCTTGCCAATACCCGCTTCACCAGAGATGAGAACAAGCACACCTCTTCCAGAAACTGCCTCCTCGGAATATCCTCTCAGCTTCCTCAAGGCGTCCTCTCGGCCCACCATTGGTGATATGAGCAAAGTCCGCGTCCTCAATCATATTCTAACATACATACTGTAATAGTTTACAGTCCCCTCCCCACTTCCCCGTTTCTGGAATGTAGGTGCATTTGGGATTCTTCGCCAGAAGGTTTCCTGTCAACCCATAGCTCCATGGGCGGCAATCATGGCAGATGTATCTAAATTCACAGCCTTGGCAGACTTCGATCTTGTCGGCATTCAACCCCCAATATTCGAGCATCCTACCATGGATGATATCCTTCAACGGCTCTTTGAGAAGGTTGCCTGCGACCTGTTCTCTCGCAAAGACGCAGGGAATCACATCACCGCTGCTCGTTACTGCTGCTTTACCAAACCAACAATCGTTCCATGCTTTGTTTGTCCTGTACATCTCCTCATCAAATTCGCAGGGAGGTTCCTCAATGAGCACCCTCCTGCTATATTTCTTGGGCCAGTAACCCCCCTCCTTCCCTCCTCCAACCGGCCTCACGGGGTCTGGTGTTCTTGCGTTCAAGCCTATTGCTGACAGAATATCGGAAGTTCTTTCGATCTCTTCCTCGTTCTGCCTCATTGCGATAAGAGAGCACCTCGTCTTTATACCGTAGTCAAGCAGCATTTTGAGTCCCTTCAGGGTCTTACTATGGCTCCCAGGAACTCCTGTAATGGAATCATGGGTCCCCTCTAGGTAGGAGTACAATGATACTGCAACGCTTACAGACCTTTCTGAGAGAAAGCGGACCATAGGCTCTCGCAATAAAGTGCCGTTGGTGAAGATCTCGATCTCGTCGAACTTGCATTCCTTTGCGTAGTCGACCAACTCCATTATATCTTTCCTGAGAAAAGCCTCTCCGCCAGTCAGCTGAATCCGCCTACATCCCTCTTGGGCGGCCTCCTCCATGACTCTCTTTAAAAACTGCGTCGAAGGATCCTCCTGCTTTATTTCACTATTGTGAGTCTTGGCGTAGCAGTGTACACATTTCAAATTGCATCTAGCTGTCACCTCGCACCATATGAAATCCAGCTTTGGAGGCCTAGGGCGATGTGATCTTTTTCTTATTGGCCTTGTGGAGGTTTTCAACAGCCTCCGGTTAACCAATTCCTCAAGGAACTCTTGGATTTCTTCTTCTTCGAGATCCCTTTTCATCTCTCTAGCTACTTCGCCTATTCCCCGACCCCTCTCCAGAAGGTTGAGGATCTCACTTGCAGTCTCATTCAAGTGGTATACTTTGTGCTTTTTTAGATCAACTAGGCTTGAGTATTTGACGCCTCTGCAAAGTACCTCTTTGGGGGTGAGCGTGTAAAATACTCCTTTGCTAACCCCCATAGCCCTTCCTCGCTTGAACGGTGAGGCGCCACTTCAAAGGAAGTGTTTATCTAAGCTAGTTGTTAATGGGTCCTTGGAGTACACAGAGCCTTCGCAACTGGTGCCCCAAGAGTTAATGGCAATTCACCCTGGAATGAATACTTTTCACCCTTAACAACTACTGTGCCTTCTATGTGGATCATCGGCGGGCTTACTTCTTTAGCTTCGGGTTTAGGTTTGACATGGGGTACGGGAGGAAAACACGTTGAGTCCAATGATATTTTTGGCTTTTCTTTCTTTGACATTTTTTCACCGTTTATCTATTTTATTGAATTAGTTAATTAGAGTAATGTTTTTTTTTAGAATAGTTGATAAAAAAATAACCGTCGTTCCCAATTCATCTATTTTCTTATCAAGCATTCATTTAGTCTTTCCAGATGCTTCGTGCGAAAGAGCTATCCAACATGAAAATGACGGACGTTATATTCTTACTCAAAATAAGCAGATGCTCTTGAATAGCAAAACACAAACTCGCCTAGCAAAGTAGCTGGCCGGGATGAACGCAAGGGCCTTTGTCTTTGATTTGCCTATGTGCGAACTGGAGTACACGCAGGTGCACAACGTGGTTTAGTACCTGTTTTTTTCTTTGGAATCACTTTTTTGACTTTCGGCTTTTCCTTCTTAGACATTTATTTCGCCATTTGGCTATTCTATTAAATTAGTTAATTAGAGTTATGTTTTTTTTTGGAATAATCGATAAAAAAAGAACTTCTTTTCATTTATGCTATCCAGAAAGCGTACTGGCTGCCTCTTGGGCCCAATTCTTCGCCTTTTCCAGCTCGCCATCCTTGAACTGATACATGTTCTTACCTAGACCTTGTACGTAGACCTCCAGCGGAGGCTTGAATATGGTAAAGCCCAGGCCCTTGAGCTTCTTTTCTATCCCTTTGGAGGCATCTCCGTTTATGGCCATTTTCACCTTCGTGTCAAAGGCAGCTGCCCGTTTTCCATTGAACTCATTCTTCGGAAGACTGTCAAGGAACTGTGCTATGCCCTTTGAGGGTCGAAAAGCCATCGTTGGCCCCCCGACGATCGCACAATCATAGTTCTTAATGGCTGACTTGTCAACCTCTGCAAAATAGCGCGTGTCGGCCTCGATTCCTTTTTCCCCCAGGACCTCTCCTATGGTTTGAGCAACCGCCTTGGTCATCTTGTTGGGAGATACCGAATCGTAAACGATCAAAACTTTCATACAACCAAACCCCTTTTATCCCTAAAGAACCCTGACCGCTCTGCAGGTTCATAAAGCTTCGCGCCCCATATCATGCTGGCGCTAATAGACGCTCATGTTTCCTTAGATCAAAAGTTGATTATGATTAGGGCGCTTGCTGCCATTAGGAACAGTGATAGAAGAGCGATCTTCCATGAAAGAGGCTTGCTCTGCTTTTCAACTATCAGATCAGAGATCACTCCAACGCCAATGAATAATGGGAAAATAGCGAGAGCAGAGTTGAAAATTCTGAAAGTGGCGGAATACATCAGACCTACGAAGAAGAGTTTTATCAACTCCCGAGCAGGCGTTGTGCCCTTCATCTGTTCCTCCAAGCCAATGTGATGCAGGCTATAGAATACTGAAGTCAGCAGAAGCGCTGGGATTATGCCAAAGGTCTGCTCAAAAAGCTCTCTCAAGAAGCCATAGAAGAACAGAGTTTCAAAAAGCACTCCTATCATCAAATAAAAGATCGTTCCATATTTGCCAGAGAAACTAGGTCTCTGACCTTTCTTCTTCGCTTCAGAATAGAAGATCGCGGCCAACGAAAGCGCCAATATTATGTCTGCAAATATGGCCCATAGCCAATTTTCTCCAGGCAACCCGAAGTCATTGAAAGAGAGACCATTCACCTTTACCCACAGTACCGGCAATATGACACCTAAACCAACAATGGTTATCATATCGCGGAAGACAAGTCGAGCAATTCGTTTCTTTCTGAAGATTACAAGCAGATAGCTTAGGAGCACGCATAAGATGCCTGCCGAAAAGGCGACTAATGTTCCCTCACCTAGAGACAGGCTGAATAATGAATCGATCATTGTCTTCTCACCTGATTGTCAAAGGGAACTCTCCTGTCATTTTTGCAGCTTCTCATTTTCACTCGTTTCATCTGCTCCTTTGTTTTACGCGGGCCAACAACGGTCTCTTTGCTCTGTCTTCACTGCATTGTATAGGAGTGATCCCTCCACTTAGTTGTACTGTAAAAAAGGATCATTTTTCTGATCGCGCTAGATCCTTCAATCGGCACCTGTAAATTTCGCCATCGATATTTAAGAACCCCTCCCACTTTTTTAAGAAAATATTTTTATATAACTCAATGCACCTCAGAAGGCGATTACCTTTTAAGCTAGGCGACAATTTCCCACAGAAGGCGCAACAGGAAATGCCATCAGTTGAAACAGTTAATCTGTCAAAAAGATACGGCTCCTTCACAGCCGTTTCAGATTTAAATCTTAAAATTGAGGGAGCGAAGTGCGTAGGTTTTCTTGGACCCAACGGTGCGGGAAAGACAACCACCTTAAAAATGTTGACCGATTTAATCATACCATCATCGGGAGAGGCATTAATCAATGGCGTTAACGTGCACGCCCAGAAGAAAAAAGCCTTAGCATCTGTTAGCGCACTCATTGAGGCCCCTGAAATTTATGCGTCACTTACCCCCCGAGAAGCATTGACGATGATCGCGGAAATCCGAGGTGTGCCCAGTGAAGAGCGAAAGAAACAGGTGGAAGACGCTGTCGCCGAGGTGCGCATGGAAGAATGGATTGACAAGCGCGTGGGCAAGTTTTCGAAAGGCATGAAGCAGAGAATCTGCGTTGCCTCGGCGTTGCTCGGCAACCCTACGATTGTCTTCTTGGATGAGCCCACAATGGGACTTGATCCCCGAGGCATGAGCGAAGTTCGCGAAATCATAAAATCGCTCAGGGGTAAAGACAGGCTCATCTTCATGAGCTCCCATATTCTCAGCGAGGTTTCCGATGTCTGCGATGAAGTCGCCATGATAAACCATGGCAAACTAATCGTTTATGACACTCTACCCAACGTTACTGCAAAGTTCTCAGGCGTAAACAACGTTGTTGAAGTTGGGCTGGCGCATTCAATCGATAGTAAAATCGTAACCCAAACCATTGCAGCTTTGCCAGGCGTGGTTAGTGCAGAAAAAGTTGATGATAAAAACCTGAAGATAAGCTTCAGCGGGGGTTTAGATGTGCAAGAACGTCTGCTCAATGACATAGTCAATTTGAATATTGGTGTAATCAGCTACAAAGCTGCGTCATCTGAACTTGAAGAGGCGTATCTCAAACTCATAACAGCTACGTTGTGATAAACATGGCCCAAACAGACTTTGAATCAAAAAATAAAGTTCCCAGCAGTATGGCCCAAGTGGGTACAATCACGAAGTACGCCCTACTCGACTACGTAAGGTCCCGCAGGTTCTTCATAATGCTGACCATAGCCCTATTGATAAGCGCACTTCTCACTATCCTTGTCGGATACTACCGTCCAGAAAGCTTTCTCTCGTCTGAACTTACATTCTACAATAGGTGGTGGGGAACTTCCGTCACCTTTGTGGTTGTGCTTTCAGGAATTTTCTTCGGCGGTGACGCAATATCAAGTGAATTCCAAAACAAAACAGGCTACTTCGGCGTTCCAAACCCCATCAGACGGTCATCCATATACGTGGGGAAATGGTTAGCCGCCTTCATAGCATCCACTGTCATACTGGTCATATTCACGGCAATCACGGTAGGTAACGGCTTTTACTACTTCTCAGGTGTGCCCTATGAATTCGTCGAGTCTCTGTTGTTCGCCCTGTTCTATCTGGTTGCGGTTCTTGGATTCACGTTCTTCTTCAGCTCGTTGTTTAAGAGCAGTTCCATATCCATCCTCGTTACAGCTATACTCTTCCTCTTCGCCTTCACACTGATTCAGGAACTAGTAGCAGACCTTGTTCAAATTGAACCTTGGTTCATAATCACCTACGGCGCGCAAATAGTAGGAAACGTTCTAACATCGCCTTACCCACAACACCAAATCACAACTACAGTAGCTCGATTTACATTCACCTCATTCAATGCTACAATACCCGAAGGCCTCGCAATCCTGGGCATATACTTCATAGTTACAGCAGTCTTGGGACTGATACTCTTCGAGAGAAAAGAATTCTAAACTTTGCTTAGGGTTTTTGGGGAGATTTGGGAAACCCTTTTTTAAAATCTCCCCTTTTAAGAGAAAGAAATTACCTTCAATTCTCTGGCTGATTAGAACATAGCTCTCAAGAAGAATGGGCAAATGCCTAATAAATAGCGCATTAGGAGTATATTCTTAGAAGTTTATTCTTGATCCCCGCTATTCTCAGTGTGTCACTGCAGAGCCTGACATTAGTGGATTTGATAACGATACTTGTGGGTTACATCATCTTCTGGATTATGATCTCGATTCCAGTCTACGTGGCAGGGAAGATCCTGACGGCCGGAAAAGCGACCTTCGGCGAGGCAATGCTGTCTACCCTGCTTGGCCCAGTCGTCTATGTCATTGTGTTGCTGCTGGTTAATTACTTCCTGGGAGCCATTGCTGGCCTGTCGGCATCAATCTGGGCCTACATTCTGGCATTCATTGCTTGGATTTGGGTCTTCAAAGCAAGTTTCAAAACAAACTGGCTAGCTGGGTTAGGCATTGCGATCCTTGCCGTGGTCATACTTGTTGTCTTGAATATCCCCCTTGGAAGCCTCTTCGGAACAGCAATCCCTGGTTCTTTCTTCCCATCAGTCTAAAGGAAGAGCCAGGGCTCACAGCTCCAGCAGTCTGAGCGAGTCAGCGCGTTTATTACTGTTCAAATTGAGTTCTGCTTAGGCAGCAATTTCGAAAGGTGTAGTCGACAAAGATATATTGCGAAATAGCTGCTATAAAGAAGAGAAAGGTAAGTCCAAATGAGCCTGTTCAAAGCAGCAGTTTGTTTTATAGCGGCTGTGCCCATCCTGTATATTGGCATAATGATGATAGCACTTTCAATCATGACATCAGATACTGCAGTCGTAGCCTACATGATAATAGCTGGCTTGCCGTTGTTCATTGGGATAAGTCTTCTTTTCAACGGAGCAGATGAAATGAATAAATATTGGATAAAAAAGCAATGATCCGCGCCAGTTTGAGGATTAATGCTTCTCTCACCAGCGGTCTTGCACGCATACAGATTCTAATTGGCTAGTGTTGTTCAGGGAGCCTAGGCGAAAGAGATCAGGGTTTAAAAATGGTGCCCGAGGCCGGACTTGAACCAGCGACAAATGGAGATATTACCCGCATATCTCCACTATTCTTTTTTTATTAGCTATCATATGGTGGACCGGACTAGGTCAGAACTCGAATGGGTGTGGAACCCGATAATTAGCATACAATTTTAATGCCAGTCAACGTTCAGACATCTGTGCTGTAGGCTGTGGCCACAAATTACACTTATAACCCAAGGGGTTATCCTCTATTTAGGGAACAGAATGGTTTCAATTGACAGAGTGTTCGGGAAAACTGTCGACCTGTCAGACACGAATTTCGAAGCTGAAATGGCTTCATCAAAATATACGGTCATCGACTTTTGGAATGGAGGCTGCATGCCATGCAGGACAATGCTACCAATATTCGAGGAGCTAGCAGAAAAACATAGTACAATCTTGTTTGGTAAGGTGAACACAGTCAACAATATAGTGATACCCCGGAAATACAATGTATTTTCATCCCCAACCTTTCTCTTCTTCAGGGATGGCAAGAAAGTCGCACGGATCTTAGGAGCTAAGCCGATCGAAGTCCTAGAGGAGGCTATAGTGAGATATTTCTTTTCTGAGAAAGTCTTCGAACCGGGCTTATATGACGAAATCGAGTGAACTATTTTTGCTACCTGCACATAATTTACCAAAGTTCACAAATCTGGCAAAGATTTTCTATTTCTGCAAGTTGGCTTCTCAATAGTTTTTAAAAAACTCGTAAAAACAACCATATCCCTATGTTCCTTTGAGCGAGTATTCAGTAACTGTCAAAATTCCTCTCAGATTTTTTGATCAGGCTATATAAGTAACACTGTTATATTAAACAAACGGGGAAAAATCATGGGAATTTTTAGATACACTAAATTGGCTTACAGAGAACCCGACGAAATGCTTTTTGGCCATGCAAAATTTCCAGTGAGCGCCCATTGGGGCCTACAATTCGGTGCTGGCTATGTGGTGCCTGAGGTTAAAGTGGCACCCGAAGCTGGATCGGAGCGATCAAAAGAAGTTATGGTTAAAGAGTGCGAATCCATTGCAGAACAAGCAGCCGGAAGGGCCGTGGACATTGGTCTGCCAGCCTTCTTACTAGAGCAAGAGCATGTATACCAACAGACACACTTCCCAGACTGGGGCGGAGCTTGTACAAGAGCTCAAGCCGATGTCCTGGAAAGATTCCACAATGAATATGGAATAAAGTGCGGTCTAAGGCAAACTGTTGGAGACACAAGGCTCGAGGAGCGCGGCGGACTAAGGGGCACGGACTATGATAATGAAATTGCCGAGTCAATCGAGCAGTGCGCTAAGAACGGAGCTTCGGACATTGCAGCTGAAACCATGGGTGGTAAATCAGTACTTGACTATGGATCCATGAGAGGCGACATCAGGGCAATCCTGTTTGGCATAGGCGTCCTTGGAAGCATAGACATGGAATACTTCTGGAAGAGGGCTGTCAGAATATGCAGCCATTACAACTGCAACCCGGCAGGAGACACAAACTGCTCAGGAGCCAACTCAGTCATGTATATCGCTGGTGGCCTCTTGGGTAAGGACTTCTCCCACACAGGTGCTGCCCTTGCTAGGGCAATATCTGCAGCGAGGAGCCTTGTGGCTGTCGAGTGCGGAGCAACAGGGCCACTCAAGGACTGTGGCTATGAGAACACCATCGTGAAGGCCATATGCGGAGTACCAATTGCTCAAGAAGGCAAGAATGCAGTCTGCGCCCATGCCGATGTGATGGGCAACCTGACATGTCAGGTGGCAGACGTGTGGAGCAATGAGTCGGTATTCCACCGTGAGGAGATGGGAGGACCAACTCCAGGCGTTTGGCTACAAGCGACGGGATACGAAGCAGCGCTTATGAATACAGCTATCCAGACCGGCAATGCAAAGATTCTGCGAGATCTATACACACTAACTGACAAGTATAGGGACCCACAGGGTACCCTGCTGGCATATGATAATGCTTTCAGAGTTGCTGGAGCAATAGTCGAGTATGGCAAGGATCCATACCTAAGAGCCAGAGCAGCTGCTCTAGAATGCTCCAAGGTAATCACGGAAGCTTATGATGCGAAGAAGCTAATGCTGACAAGATTCGAACTAGACTCTCTGAACAAATACACAAGCGTTCTCGAAGGCCTGCCAATGGAATCTGAGAGGTTCATCGACGAATGCATGAAGGAGTATCCAAAGAGGATTCCAACATTCGATCCTAAGAGCTATGGACTGTGAGGTGCTAGAAAATGACATTAGATTGGGAAAGTAGAGAGAATACGGACTTCGTTTACAGAAGATATAACGTAATCGTAGAAGGGCCTGCAATCAAGCCAGAGGATGACAAGGACGTCAAGAAGAACATGCCGCCAAAGGAACCATTCCGCGAGCTCGCACTTGCGGTAATTCATGGAGACTCCGACAGGGCTAGGGAAGCAACCAAAACAGCACTTGCAAGCACACCGCCACTTGATGTAATCGAGAAAGGGCTATCAAAGGGCATGGATGCAGTGAGTGCTTTATATGCAAAAGGCGCGTACTTCCTCCCAGACGTTATGCTATCCGCAGACGCAATGATGGTAGGCATGAATATGGCGGATGCCAAGCTTGGCAAAGCCAGGGAGAAGAAAGGCACCGTTGTATCCTTCGTTGCTGAGGGGGATCCTCATGACATTGGAAAGAACCTTGTCGTGATGTTCCTCAGGTCAAATGGCTATGAGGTCGTCGACCTTGGAAGGGACGTTCCAAATGCTGACGTTGTGAGCGCGGTGAAGAAAGCGAAGCCTGTTATGTTGACAGGGACAGCACTCATGACAACTACCATGACCAACTTCCACCACGTATCGGACATGCTAAAGAAGGAAGGAATTTCGCTTCCGATATTTGGTTGTGGAGGCGGAGCGGTCAAGAGGGACTTCGTCGAGTCGTACGACATGGGCGTATATGGAGTGAAGGCATTCCATGCGACCAAGCTCGCAGACGCAGCCGTAGCAGGGAAGACCTGGAAAGATATGCGGAAGGAATATCCAAAAATAGTTGGAGAGTTTGTCGGCGAATACGCAGACAGGCTATAGAATTAGCCTAAAATCCTTCTTTTTTTTAATTTAAGAGACAAGGGTTCTTTCTTAATTTCTAAGACGATAAAATAAAACATTTAAGATAGTGAAATGGTTTGTTAATGAGGTAATTGATCATGAACCCTAGAGAAAGAGTTCTGAGTGTACTGAATAATGAAACACCAGATAAGGTCCCTGTTACTTGCTTCACCCAAGTTGGCATTGTTGAGGCAATGGAAAAGCTGGACTGTGCATGGCCCGAGGCACACAGCGATCCAACCAAGATGGTTAAACTTGGTACATCCCTGAATAAGCTTGCAGGTTTGGAATCTGCAAGGATCCCATTCTGTCTCACCGTTGAGGCAGAAGCCATTGGGTGCAGGGTGGAGATGGGCAGGATAGATCGACAGCCCTCCGTTAGACAGGCTGCTTTCCAATCCGCTGGAGAGGTGAATATACCCTCGGACTTTGTGGAGAAAGGGAGAATACCAGCAGTGCTGGAAGCCACAAGGATGCTCAAGAAGAATTTTCCAGAGTTACCCGCCATTGTGGGCATTACCGGCCCATTTACCCTATCAGGCCACCTTATCGAGATAGAGCGACTGGTCAAATTGATGAGGTTGAAGCCTATGGAAGTTGAGGATCTGCTGGACAAGGTTACAGATGCCTGTACAGCTTATGCCCAAGAGATCGTCAAGGCCGGTGCTGATGTGATCGTTGTCAATGACCCATCCGCTGCCCCGGAACTTATAGATCCGCTAAGCTTCAAATCGACTATCAAGCCTCGATTGAAATTCTTTACCCAGGGTATCAAGGCCAAGAAGGTCCTTCACATATGCGGAGGCGCAACACCCATAATCAGTGACATGGCTGACTGCGGCTTTGAGGCCATTAGCGTGGAGGATAAGGTGGACATCGCCAAGGCCAAGGAATTGATGAAAGGTGGGGCTAGATCCATGTTTGTAGCTGGAAGGATGACAACCACCCAGGCGAGGATTGTAAAGATCGCAGGGAACGTCTCCACCGCCAAGACACTTTTCACCGGCAAGCCGGAAGAGGTAAGGGATGAAGCCAAGAAAGCCCTTCAGGCCGGTACAGATCTTCTTGCACCAGCGTGTGGGATAGCACCTCGGAGTCCTCTGGCCAACATAAAGGCATTGGTTGAAGCACGGGGCTAATGTGCGGGAAACGGAGAGATTTACCCGCTATCTTTTTTTATTAACGCTCATGGAAATCTTTGAAGGGTAATTTGGAGAGATACATATGGTTCTCATAGTTCAGATCTCCGGGTTTTTGGGAAGTGGAAAGACCACCACGATAATCAAGCTTGCTACTGCGATCCACGAAAAGACTGCAGCGCGGGTCGCGGTAATAGTGAATGAGATCGGCGACGTGGATGTCGATGGGGAGCTGGTAAAGAGTTCAGGACTCTATTCAAAGAGGCTACTGGGAGGATGCATATGCTGTTCATTGGGCAAAGATCTTGTTTCCACCATAAAGTTAGTAATTGAGGAGTTCAACCCTGAGATTTTGTTTGTGGAACCAACGGGGGTGGCCCTACCATCCCAAGTAAAGTCTTACTTCGTCCAGGCTTCCTACATTCTGTCAGGGCTTGAGTTTTCACCCATTGTGACCCTGGTCGACGGTCCGAGATTTAAGTTTCTTCTGCGGGACTTCAGGAGTTTCTTCACAAAGCAGATGCGTGATGCGGACATACTGGTAGTAACTAAGATTGACAAGCTTGATAAGAAATTTGAACTGCCACTCATCATCTCTTCCCTTCGGGAGATGCATCCCGTCGAGAGGATAATCAGCATCTCATCTGTTACAGGCGAAGGATTTGATGAGCTTATGCAGAGCGTGATCTCAGGCAGGATCTCCCTGGCTATGGAACTGAATGATATGGCAGAGAAGGCAGATTCTCTCGAGGGTTCAGAAGTTGGCAGTGCAGATTTTTATGGCAACTTCAGATCTGAAAAGCTCATGGATGGAAATGAGATAAGGTCCCTTGTGGGGGAGCTCCTGGCAAAAATAGGTTCGAGCTGCAAGAGATCGAATGGTAATTTCATTGGGCATATAAAGTCATACGTTAGCACAAAAGGTTCTGGCTTTAAAGCCAGCCTGGTTGATGTCTCGTCTGGTGTTGAGTTTACCAGAGACGTTCCACCGAATACGGATGAGTTTAAAGTTTCAATATTTCTGGCCATCAGTGGCTTCAATTCTAAAGATTTAGAGAATATTTTGAAAAAGAAGATCAAAAAAATTGGGAAGAAATATGATTTATTGATAGAGGATCTCCACCATCCGAATTAATTTTCAAGCGAATGTAATCATCCCATATTTTGGGCTAAGAATTGTTTGTACCTTGCAAGCTCCCCGACATTTTCGTCCGTGAGTACAAAAGGGGAAGACCCCTCTGTGCTGAGTATCAGTCCTGTACCAAAGTTCAGGGTTTTTATTCTGAGCAGGAGTCTTTGCAGGTCTTCGAGGCTACGGCTCAAGGGCAGATTGCCAGCCACGCAGATGGACCCCCTCAACTGCTCCGATGCCTTCTCCAACTCCGAACCGTTGTTGATGTGGAGTAAACATTTTCTTGGCGGGAGTTCCTTCAGGAACCTATAGTCCTCTATTGGCTCATCAAACTGTAAAATGGGGGTTATGCCTTTAGCAACGAGAGTTTTGATCATGAATTTTGCTGGCGGCCAGACGTACCTCTCGAAGTAGTACTTCCCTGCTGTCATTGGGCTCGAGTAGGCAAAGGATATCCATGCCCTCAGAATCCCGGTAATCTTGGCATATTCCTCCAAGAAGTCGGGATAACGTTGAGCTATGTCCATGGAGACCGAGAGGAACCTGCTTGAATCTCTACCCATGTCCTTGAGCACCTCGCTTATTCCTCGGTAGTAGGATAAATAGCCCATGGGAGTGATCGCCATCACGCCACAGTAGGAAGATACCCCTCTTTCTTCCCAAATCTCATTGAATTTCTTTATCTGATCAGCGCTCTGCTGCATCCTTTCATAGAGGTCATTAATGAGTCCAGCCTCTCGATGTGCTTTAAGGGCAAAGTCCAATGGCCCTAGAGCTGAGAGATCGTCATATTCATCCATGGATCTTATGAGAGGTATAGGCTCAGGGAGCGATGGTTTTGAAGGGGCGTACACATATGCGGAGTCGAATACTTTAGGGTGCAGTATGAAACCATCAAATTCGCCAATCAAACCTTCATACTTCTGAATTAGACCCTCGAAGGCTTTGCGGTGGCCAGTTATGACCGGAGCTACTGGAAGACGATCAAGATCCTCCAGACCTATGGCCTGTTGAAGCCTTTTACCCGACAATCCCTCACCCCATTATGTTAAAGCCCACTAGAATGACGCCATACCGCTCATTTGACAAGTCGACTCCCTGGCATTTCAACCAGCTCTTCAAGAAGATGTCGGTATGGGTTGAAGGCATGCCAAGAACGAGCCCATAGACACCCTTTACATCCTTAACCCCCACACTCATGGGTGGCAAAAATATTTTGATCTCGCCCAATTGGGCTTTCCTCAAACTACTCCTTGGTAATTTATCCTTAAAAATGACAAAGCTGTCTCCAAGAATCATGTTGTTTGGATCCTTGGCAAATTGTTTCAACTGTTCTTTGTCCTTAATCTCTTCGCCTACGGTCTCCCCAAGACAGACCAGCTCCATGGGCTCTGGAGGGTATTTGTAAAGGTCGTTTGTAAGAATGGCAACCATGTGCTCCCGTTTTAATACTTCCCTGAGACCGGCATTGTATTTGGTAAAGAAGCCACCTGCTTCGCACTCCTCCTTGGTTTCACTGGCCAAGATCTCTTTCCTCAAATCCCGGGGAAGTAGGATCACATCCACTATCCCAGGAACCTTCAGGAACTCCTCCATAAGCCCAGCAAACGATGCGTCATGCTGTGACATTCTTTGCTTTCCCCCAGACTGTTCCTATACAGTCACCGCTTTTTATATGAGCGACCGCGCGACAGTACAATAATGCCTAATCCCAGATAGTGATGTGGCTGAGCTATGTACGGAATCGCAATTGACATAGGAACCAGTGGCATAAGGGCACAAGCATTGGACTTATCAAAGGGAGAGGTACAGGCAACAGTGATTACACTTAGGCATCCACTACCTGGAGCCAATGTGATTGACCACCTGCACTTTGCCATCGAAGTGGGCACGCCTGTAGCCCACCAGTTAATAATAGACACGATAAACAAGTTGTTGGATCTCATGGAGATTGATCTCTCCAAGGTTGAGCGAGTTGCTGTAGATGGAAATCCAACACAGCTGTCCCTATTCCAGAATATAGAGATCCGCGACCTTGCCTACTGGGGGGAGCATGCCATGTCGGATATGGGTATAAAACCCCCGGAGAGGAATGCTGCAGTGATTAAGGCTGGAGGGCTAGGCTTAAAGGTTAACCCCGAGGCCGACGTCTTAATTCCGCCAGGCGTGAAGCACGAGATCGGTGCAGATGCACTCGCTATGCTGGTCAGATCGGGCGTTCTTGACAAGAAAGGAATCTCCTTGGTTACAGACTTCGGTACAAATGCAGAAATCGCCTTGGTCATCGATGGTGAGGTCTATGCCTGTTCGGCTGCTGCTGGACCGGCCATAGAAGGACAGAGAATTGAGAGAGGCATGCTGGCTTCACCGGGAGCCATCTGCGACCTCAACGAAGTAGCAGGCGGATGGCAGAATATGGTACTCAATGACCAGCTATTTGCGAAAGAAGGCAATACCGTCGATCCCACAAATGGTGGCCTTGCTATCAATGGTTCCATGGATAAGAAAGCCCTTGGCATAACGGGTACAGGAGTCATAGCACTAATTGCCTTGGGGCTCAGGCGGGGCTTCATAAAGCTGCCAAAAATTCAAACAGATGATGGCCGGTTGCATCTGCAGGATGGTATATACTTCACCAAGAAGGATTTGGTAGAGGCAGGCAAGGCCATAGGGGCTTTCCGCGCGGGTCATATCTCGCTCTGCGAGGAGGCGGGCATATCCATGCGTGACATCGAGACCTCCTATATGGCTGGAGCGTCTGGGTTCTATGTTGATGCGATGAAGTCCATAGAGGTTGGCCAGATCCCAGCTTGCTCCAAAAAGGTCTTCCAGATCGGCAACACCTCACTGGGAATGGCCAAAGAAATTGTTCTAAATCCTGGGCTATTGGATGAACTTCAAAATATGGCAGATGGAATTCGGGGACATCACATCATGCTTGCAACCTCGAAGGTGTTTGAGAAGGTTTACACACTAGAGTTATCTTACTGGGATGAAGGAATGCCCCTTTCCATTTACAATGAGTATCTGAGGCGCTATGGCTACGCACCCCTGCCACCAAGGATGAAGACTGTGGATGTAGAGAGGATACACTCCAGAGATATCCCCGACATAGGTAAGAAGGGTCTAAAAGTCCTAAGAGAGATTGGGATGATTCTGAGGGCAGAGTTCGATGGCTGTACAGGGTGCGAGACCTGTATAGCAAGCTGTAATGAGAAAGCTATCAGTCTCGAAAAGATTGGCGACCATTTCAAGATTATAATACGGTCGGAAATGTGCGATGGCATGGCATGTCTTCGGTGCCAGCAGTCCTGTAGCCAACAAGTCTTCAAATTTGAGAAACTTTTGCATTAGAGGAATGTGGACAGTGCTAGTTCAGAACCCGAATGGGTGTGGAACTGTTGTGGACATCTTATAAATGAGGGGGTGGTGCCCGAGGCCGGACTTGAGCCAGCGACAAATGGAGACACAGACCCGCATGTCTCCACATTACTTTTTTTCGGGTTAAATTTTAACCCCCTACTCCTAGACCACATTCATGAAAACGAATCTCATGGTGCTTTCTTATTTATTCTTTTTTGGTTCCTCAGCATTTTATTTTTCTTCTTTTGGCTTCTTGCCATCCTTACTCACCTCAGACATAATTCCTATGCTAATTTTCTTCCACACCAAGGACAGTAATGACTTATCTTATTAAACAAGTATGGTGCGATAAATCGCCTAATGGTGGGTTTGGGGGGGTTAAAATTTAATCTCTCTTCTCCTTTTTTCTAACCTTGCATAGGCTCATCTGCCCTTCAAGTATTTCTCCGGTATGGTGATGGCGAAGCGGCACCTCCCGTCCCCCGCGAGGACGCTCTCCAGGACCTCCGCCTCAACCTCCTCCCCGAAGACCACGTCGAAGAGCAGCTTCTCGAAGCCCGCGCTGCAGTAGCACCACGTCCCCGACACCCTCTCCCTGCCAGAGATAATAGACTCCCTCGCCAGCGGGCAGTGGCACGCTAGGTACCTCCTCCTCAGAGGGTCCTTCTCCACCAGCCAGTCCTTCGGCGCATACGGAATCTTCGTCATGTAGATCCTATCACCCTGACGCACCCCCGAAAGGAGTTCCTGGTTCCCCCTCACGAGCGCGAGGACCTCCGGGGTGATCTCCTGCTCATACCAGAGCCTCCCAGCCTTCATGAACGACTCGATCTCCGCGACCGACCTCTCGTGTATCTTCTTAAGGAAGTCGTCAATGCCCCTGGATTTTGCGAAAAGCTCCTTCTGCTCCCTGAACGCGGACAAAGGCACCCTGTGGAGGTTGCCAGCCAGCGCCTTCCTGCAGACCGGCGCGGGCAGCTGCCTCTCCAGCCTCTCGACGACACGCTTTGTCATACCGGACCAAGCTTCGGGAGGCGACCCCAATTGAGGCTCCCGGATCCCCTGAAAGACTCTCGCCCTCGCCTCCTCTCCGGCGATGGAAGCCACCCTCTTTTCGAGCGCCGGAAGGATCCCCCTCGGGCCTATGAGTGAGACCAGGTAGATGTAGGCAGGGTTGTTCCCGACGACATGGAAGTACCGCGCTATTGCTACCAAGCGCCTCTCAGAATTCCTCTTCCGGGTGATGAGCGACTCGATGTAAACCCCGAGATCCGCCACCGCTACTGTATTTAGCAATTTCCACGTGAGGGTGCCCTCGAGCTCCCGGACCGCCCCCACGGAATATTTTATAACCTTATCGCTGAAGCCCCTCTTCCTCAAGTACGCCTCGAACTCCGCCTTCCTCATGCCTGTTCCTCGCCTTAGCTTTGTATTGGGAGAAAAAAAGGCTACCGGGGGTGGCTGGAGATCCCCCGCGCCCGAAGCAGAAGTGGGAAAAAGAGAAAAAGGAGCGCCAAGAGAGAGAGGTTAAAATTTAATCCCCAAACCCAAAAATTGAAGAAATCTAGCCCATTTCGCGTATACGGTGATGGTGCCCGAGGCCGGACTTGAACCAGCGACACTCCGGTCTTCAGCCGGATGCTCTCCCAGTCTGAGCTACTCGGGCTTCCGTTGGTCTATACAAGCATGGGTTCTATAAGTTTTTTCGTCTCTAGGTCAGCAAACTTTTATCTTGTCTGCAATCAGGGTATAACGGGGCAATGATCGCTCAGAGTTAAGACGACCAGCAGGGATGACTTGAAGGCGTTTGCGATAGCCCCCTTCTCGCAAGACGAACTTTTTAAATACCTCCTTTACAAATTGTCTCAAGGTTGCGGCCGTAGTCTAGCCTGGTCTAGGACGTTAGCCTGCCAAAGGCTATGGTCCTGTAGAACGCTAAGGACCCGGGTTCAAATCCCGGCGGCCGCACCAAACTGTTTTATCGTCAATTTCCGTATACACTTAAACCGAATCAGGCGCCGATAGAGCGCCTAGGCTCAGGTCTATAATGCCATCAACCCATGGTGTTAAACAAATAAACAGTTGATAGAACAATAAGGCGTTAGCTATATAAACCACTAACTGTAATAACAGATGTTGCGCTGGTGTTCCCAACTGCACGCACAAGATAAAACATCGGTTCTTGACAGGCTAAGGCGATATATCGATAGCATGATCGAAGTGCATCTCATTGATGAGAAGGTCATCAAGGGAAGGCTGGTCCAGGTAGACAACGAACTCGTGAACATCTTCTTGGAAGACTGCATGGATGCTAGCGGGAAGGCATCACCCGCAGCGGTTGTCATGGGAACCTCAATATCCTTCATCAACATCATCTCCCTGCCCGTCGAAGAGACCCTGGACGAACAGGTCTTCATGCTGATTCAAAGAAATGGCGACATGCCTGTTAAAGAGATCTCAAAGATGCTTGATGTCAAGCCAAAAAGCGTGAACTCTGCCATCAAGCGGCTGAAGAGGATCGGGCTGCTTACAGTTCACTTGGAGCGCGCACCTAAGAAGAAGCGCCAGGTGAGCAAACAGCAAATTGAAAAGAGAGCACGCCGCTGAAACCTTCAGGATGAAATCTTTTTATCCGGACGTTATCATCCTTAATCGTGGCAGGCGATGATGAAGAGTCCCAAAGACGCAAGGATGATTTGGATCTTGAGTACAAGGAGCCTGCCTCCTAATTTTATTTTTTAGACCCCGCTTACCGCAATGCCCGTTCAGTGAAAAGGATAAATCTCGGGTGACATTGAGGTAGGGGCTGTGACAATTATGCCCAAAGCTTCAGTCAAGTGGGTAGGCGACCTCAAGTTCCAGGGCAACGACGGGTATGGCCATACAACGTTCATGGACGCGCTGAAGAAGCACGGCGGTAAGGGCAGCGAGTTCACCCCGATGGACCTCTTCCTTTCCGCTTTGGGTGGTTGCGCGGGCATTGATATAATAACCATGCTCAATGCCAGGGGGCAGCACCTCACATTCTTCGAGGTGGAGATGGACGCAATCAAGCGCGAAGAGTATCCGAAGTTTTTCAAAAAGATCTCGCTCAAGTTCATGCTGAAGGGGGAACTTGACGACAAGGTCGTGGAGCGAACCATCCGCCTTACAATGACCAAGCTCTGCCCCATTGCGGCAATGCTGGGGGAGATCGCCCAGCTGAAATGGGGGTACGAGATCGCCAAAGAATCGGAGAACAATTTGAACGGGCATTCTTACAGTGGATCTGGCAAGAATCCGTAATCTCAACCTTAATAAACCCATATAGATGAAAGAAGTCTCTTGGTGCAACCATTGAACATTGCGCTATTTACCTGGGAATACCCGCCGAAGATTATAGGCGGGCTCGGCACCTATGCCCACGAGCTCACAAGGCAGCTGGTGAAGATGGAGAACAATGTCGTCGTCTTTACTATGAACGACGGCACTCTGAAGACGCGCGAGCTGATGAACGGCGTGGAGGTCCACAGGCCGAGGCTCATAGACATCTCGGAGATCTTCCCTGAGGTGGTGGCCGAGGAGATCCGCAGGTGGGGCCCGGGGATGAACTCCTTCTCCAATGTTTTTCTCTACAACCTGCTTGTCAGTTCGAAGATCGTCAACGATCTGATCCCCCTGGAGAAGAAGACCTTCGACATACTCTCGGTCCATGACTGGCTCTCCTCGATGGCGGGGATTACCCTCACCAAGGCTACCGGCATACCCATGGTCCTTCACCTCCATTCCACCGAGAAAGGTAGGAGCCTCGGGGATGGATCTAAGATCATAAATGAGCTGGAGAAGAAGGCAGCAAACATGGCTGATAAGGTTATTACGGTCTCCAATGCCATGAAGGGAGAGCTGATCGCCTATGGCTTCCCGTCAGACAAGATAGAGGTCGTCTGGAACGGAGTCGACTACAAAAAATACTCCCCGGACCGTGTCCCGCTAGAGAAGGTGCAAGAGATCAGGTCGAGATACGGCGTCACCCAAGAGTCAAAGCTGATACTCTTCATAGGGAGGCTCACAGGCGTAAAGGGGGTCGACAGGCTCATAATGGCCATGAGCCAGGTTCTGTCAAGGTTCCCAAGAACTAAGCTGCTGGTAATCGGAAAGGGGGAGATGGAGGGCGAGCTTGTGCGGCTAGCAACCAGCCTAGGCATAAGCAACAACGTCATATTCAACTTCAACATGCTCCCCGAGGACGAAAGGATAGCCCACTACGCAGCCTGTGATCTCGCTGTCTTCCCGAGTCTCTACGAGCCATTCGGAATCGTCGCCCTGGAGGCTATGGCTATGAAGAAACCCATAGTTGTGGGTGCGCGGGGCGTAAGCGGGCTCAGGGAGATAGTCATCTCCTCCGGGGAGAAGCAGACTGGTTATCATGTAAATCCTTACGATCCGAACGACATCGCCTGGGGCATAGACAGCCTCCTTGCCGACGAGGATAAAATGAGGCGCCTGGGCGAGAATGGCAGGAACCGCGTGATCGCCGAGTTCTCATGGGAGACAGTAGCCCAGAACGTATTCAGAGTTTACGAGAAAGTTGTTGCCGGAAGAAGCTGATCACCGGTTATAGGATCCTGAAGAACCTGTCCACATAGGGGTCGCACCAGTGGCTCCAGTACTGGGCGGGGTTCTTGAGGGGTATAGGATTCATGCTCCCCTCAGAGGGGTTCGGGTTTCTGCCCACCGGAAGGCCAAATATCTCACTCGTATAGAGGAGTGCTGACTCTGAGACCGTCTGGTCAAGCGTGTTCATCAGAAGTTCGTTGATAGTATCTGCAAGCCCAAGCCTGCTCATGAATTCTATGAGGTAGGGTGTGTCCCTGGGCCAAATCACGGACCTGTGGTACTCGGGGTCGCCGAGGTAGGGCGAGACCTGCCTGGTGATCGCCATGCCGAACGGCATGGACTCGTCCCCAAGGTGCCTGAGCCTCCTATTGACTATGAGCTTCCTTGCGTGCAGGTTCGCGCTCTGCAGCTCTTGGTCCGTAAAGAGGTGGTGTGCCGCAGCCAGGCCCACGATCCCCATGGACGTCGCCTCCTGGTCAGACCTTCCAGTCTTGGCATCGAGGATGCTGGCAAGGCAGTGACCGTCCCACATCCTGCCCTTGAATGCCTCCTCCATCTTGGCGAGCGAATCCTCGAGAACGCTCGGATAGAGATAGCCCATCCTTTCCGTCCTCCCTTTGAGCGACTTTAGGGATCTGATCCAGAGGCCATTCACCTCCGGCAGATAGTACTTGGGTAGCTCCCATTCGTCCCTGCTCGTATTCCATCCGTCGGGGAGCCTTCTGGGCCTTCCATCCTCCCCCGCCCTAGAATCTGTCCAGGACTGGAAGGGCGCGCACGCCACCAGCCCGCTCGTTATTACTGGAGGCCCGAGCGGTTCAATCTCCCTACTGCTCATCGTCTCTACTAGGCTAGCTGCTGTGTGGATACTCGTCTCCGCAGTCGCGCTATCGAGCTTGCTGCAGAGCGACAAGAGGAGCGGTGGGGCATCAGCCGAGTGATCGCCACTGCCAAGGATGGTGGGAAGAGTCATCCCCTCCTCGAGCTCCCTCAGAAGCATCGAGGCAAGCGATCTGATCCTCACCTCCCAGCCAAAGAGCTCTGTGTAAACCTTGAAGTTGCTGAGAACCCCCTCCAACGCATCCCTGACCCACGGCTTCCTGAACCACCAGCAGCCTGCCTCGGGGAACCACTCCCCGCCTATCTCCAGCCCGAAGGTCCTGAGGCTGTTCAGCCTCATCAGGATCAGCTTCCTCAGAGTTGGCTCGTAGACCAGCACCCTTTCGACCCAGGAGTGATCGATCGCAGGGGTCTTTGCGGTCACGCCCTCCAGAGACACGTTCATCGTCTTTCCCCTGACCGTGAAAATGCCAGGGCCGAAGACCCTCCTCGTCTCACTCGCGAACCGCACGTAGCCGTTCTGATCCCGGAGCCTGAAGCCGCTGCCGAGCTTGTAGGTCCATTCGGTAACCATCTCTGCCTGCTCCATGCCGTCAAATGGGCCCATGCTGAGGACTAGCCCGCCCTTCCTTACCTGGAGCCAGTCGTTGACTAATTCACAGATGTGCCCATGAGGATCGGAGGTGCTGTTCATTTCCCGCAGGTCCAAGAGTGGCAGGACCCTGACCCCCTGCCTGTCAAGGTCGATGCTGAACCTTGATCCGTCGAACCTGAAACTCGCATCGAGCCCGTCGTAGTGGTAGACCGACTGGAAAGGGTCCAGCCTCACTGCCTCACCCTTCCTGCCGACATCCCCAAAGAGAAACGTATCAACAACCTTGAAGACATCAGGACCCCTTGAGAAGAGTAGCCCTTGGTGCGTGTAGTCCCTATTTGGGCCAAGGAAGAACTCGTTGCCTACGCCCAGACCTGCCGAATAGACCGAAGAGGACCACTCCCCGACTGGCGACTTGAGCAGTACCTGCATGGTCCGTGCATAGTCCCAGTCATCATTCTCATTGGGAGCGACCTCGACGGAGAGATCCTCATCAATCACCAACAGTGAAGCACCGAGTCCCCTCTCTCGCTGGAGCTATTTTAGTTTGGTCTCTCGATCTGCGATCAGCGCAGCTATGGTAAAGGTTATCTTCGCTAGCGCAGAATAATAGGAAGGGACCAGCCGTGTATGATATTTATGAGCTTACGCCCTCGATGCGCGTCCTCCTCTGCATGCACAATATGTCCGCAGTAGACGCAAACAACGCCAAGAAAGCCGAAGACCTAACTGGTCACTGCGACATGGACTACAACGATCTGGAGAAAGCACTCTGCGAGCTTGTCGATTTCGGCTACATCGTCAAGAAGGACCACATCTACTACCTTAGCAGTTTAGGAATTTCCGTGGTAAGAAGTGTCTTCACATAGTAGGTGCACCCCTTGAAGCCCGTCCTGCACATAACTTGGGAGTATCCCCCATACGTAGTGGGTTCACTCTCGATGGAGCTCCGCAATACGCTCGTGCCCCTGGCGCAGCAGGTACCAGTGAACCTCGTTGTAAGGGCAGACTCTGACGAGACCGCCGAAATAGATGGGATGAAAATCTTCAAAGTGTCCCAGTCCATAAAGTCCTCGCCCCATGTCTTGGCCTATGCCCACGTGCTCAATATCGATCTGGTCAGGGGTGCTAGCAGGGCTATCTATGAGTCAGGGGGGGCTTCACTTGTCCACTGCCACGACTGGATAAGCTCCCTGGCGGGCGTCTACATCAGCTCCAACTTCTGCCTCCCCCTAGTGATCTCCGTCTACAGCACGGAATTGGCCAGGTCGCGCAGCCTCAGCACTCTCCTGAGCATGGGCATCTTTGATCTGGAGAAGCACTGCCTAAGGAGGGCGGACGTCGTTGTGGCAGACATGAGCTTGGCTGAGAGCCTCTCGAAAGACTATGGCGTGGATCCTGGGAGAATCTTCCCCCGCGGTGGCGATCTGCTCAAGGTCTACAATAGGTGGGCGATGAGATAGATGAAGGTCCTCATGATTAGCTGGGAGTATCCGCCCTACATTGTCGGAGGTCTAGGCAGGCATGTATTCCACATTTCAAAGTCCCTAGTGCAGAAGGACATTGATGTAACTATCCTGACTTTTACCGACGGCTCCTCACCCTCCCAGGAGGAGGTAAACGGGGTGCATGTTGTCCGGATAAACCCCTACAGCCTAAGGTACCCGGATTTCATATCCTGGTCCCACGGTCTGAACATGCTGATGGTAGAGGCCGCGTCTGCAATAGACGACTTCGACCTTATTCACGTTCATGATTGGCTCACAGCCTACGCTGGCATAGCGCTGAAGCATATCAAGAGGAAGCCACTGGTCGCTACGATCCACTCAACCGAGCTCGGCAGGAGGGGCAGCCTCAGGAATGACTACGAGCGCCATATCCATGAGCTTGAGTGGTGGCTGACCTACGAGGCATGGAATGTCATATGCTGCAGCAACTATATGCTCCGTGAGGTTTCGGGGAACATGAGCTGCCCCCGCGAGAAGATGTCGGTCATAACCAATGGCTACGAGGGAGGCTCGATGGGTCCGCCCGCGCCACTGGTCCGGAAGAACTACGCCCAGAACGGGGAGAAGCTGGTCCTCTACGTAGGCCGCCTCGTCTACGAGAAGGGGCCACACATACTCCTTGAGGCAGCCAGCAAGCTGAAGCACCTCGACCTCAAGTACCTTATAGTCGGGGACGGGTCCATGAGGCCCTACCTGGTCGACCTTTCGAAGAGGCTAGGCATCTCGGAGAGGGTCTACTTCCTTGGCCATGTCACCGACTCGGAGCTGGCGACCTTCTACAATTGGTCTTCAGCAGCCGTCTTCCCGAGCCTCTACGAGCCATTCGGAATCGTCGCTCTGGAGGCTATGGGGGCGGGGATTCCTGTTGTCGTCTCCGCTACCGGGGGGCTGGACGAGATCGTCCAGGACGGTTACAATGGGCTGAAGTTCATGCCAGGCTCGTCGGACTCGTTGACATATCAGCTGAACCGGGTGATCACCGACAAAGCCCTGAGCGATTGGCTTGTGGGCAATGCGCGGCAGTCAGTGGAGAAGTACTCATGGGACAGCGCCGCATCCGAGACCGAAGCGGTCTATCACAAAGTTCTTGATCAATACGAGAAAAGCTCTTGGAAACCCGCTGTATGATTGGAGACATGTAAAATGGAATTGGGAATAGGCGTTGATGTTGGGGGAACCTGGGTAAGGGCAGCACTGGGGGACAGGAATGGCAAAATCCTTAGGAAGGAATCAAAATTCGTCAACGCGAGGGGTAACGAGCTCTTCCTTGGCCAGCTCGAGGAGATGATCCGCCAAGTTGGGGGTGAAGACCTACCCCAGGTGACTGGCATAGGGATCGGCCTGGCTGGGCGGCTCGATCTAGGGAAGGGTAAGCTTGTCTTCTCGCCCCACTCGTCGCTCAGGGACATTGAAGTCTGCGAACCCCTGGAGAGGCGTTTGGGAAAGAGCGTCACACTGCTCAACGACAACGTGGCTGCCGCCCTAGCTGAGAGCGTCATAGGGGGAGGGGTGGGCCAGCGCAACCTCGTCTATGTAGGGATCGGGACCGGCATAGGGGGTGGTGCAATCATCGACGGGCGCATCCTCCTAGGAAAGGATGGCAACGCCCACGAAATGGGTCATATGACCATTGACCCGGAAGGAAAGCTTGAGTGCGCCTGCGGAGGGCGTGGTCACTGGGAAGCTTATACCTCAGGCAGTGGCCTCCCCAATTTCGCAAAGCTCCTCGCCCAGGAGTACCGGGAGCGCACGCTCCTGCTCGACCAGCTGAAGGATCGCGGCATAGTCGCCAAGGACATCTTCACAGCTGCTCGTCTCGGTGACGAGTTCGCTGCGCTGGTGGTGGAGGAATCTGCAAAGCTGAACGCCATAGCATTTGCCAATCTCACGAACCTGTACGACCCGAGCGTCATTATTGTGGGAGGGTCAGTGGCAATAAACAACAAGGAATTCGTTGTGGATCCAATGGAAGATCGCCTGGCAAAACTCTCATTCAACTCCCCCCCCAAGGTCAAGATAACACCCTTGGGGGAAGAGTCATCCCTCCTTGGAGCCATACTCTCCAACTTCTCGGACATACACATCCGCGTTTAAACGTCCTCAAAATCTCTCTTTCATCGACTTCGCGTACTCCTCTGGGAGCGTGGTCACGCCCACCTCCCCGCCATAGAGCTCAAGAAGCGCCCTGTCCGAGATGGCGCCGCTTGGTCTGCCCATGATCCTCACCTGCACCCTAAAGCTTCCCTCCCCCTCATCCCTCGGCATCGAATAAAGCCCCATATTGACTGAGGTGACGCCCAGGCTCCACAGGCCAGCAAGCACTTTCGTTATGCCCGATGCTAGGCCACGCATCTCCTCCGCGTTAAGTGTCAGCAAAGAACTCTTCCTGCCTATCCCGTTCACTTCGTAGGCGCCCATGGGTGCCCACGGAGCAAGCCACGTGAAGCCGGGCGTCTCCCCGATGAACCTTGCCGATCCCATCTCCACCTCGGTGAGCTCCGACCAGTAGCACATGCCTTCCCTCCTAGCATAGGTCTCGGAGGTCTCGAAGAGGCTGGCCGGACCGAGCAGTGCCTTCTCAGTGACGAGCGCCTGAAAGTGAGGGTGCAGCAATGAGGCGCCAGCTGGCGGGAGGTGGTTCCAGCCAAGGAAATGGCTGCGCAGCCCCCACATCTCGCCCGCCTCGAAGAGTTTCCTGCAGCAGGCCAGCCCGTCGAGCAGCTCCTCTGTTGTGAAACTGTCTATATCCAGCTTGTGCGCCGGCGTGAAGGCGCATATGGCATGCACTCCCGAGAGTGGGAATAAATTGGGGAATATGGTCGCTCCACCAGACCTGATCCTGCCTTCGGGCACCAGATCCGGGGGGAACTTCGGCGTCTCCCTCTCGATGTTCTCAGGGCAGAAGGGGCACTTCTGGGGTGCGCCCTCCTCGGCCCTCTTCAGAGCCTGCTTGGGCCTTGAGGTCCTCGAGATGTTGATCCTGGCTCTGGCGCCAGTAAGCGGGTCTATCCTGACCTCGACCTCGCTCAGGGCTTGGGCAAAACCATTCCTGGGGTCTAGAACCCTGGCCTGCTCCCTAAGCCTTTTCAGCTTCAAGGCTCTTTGTCTCCTTCACGTAGAGGTGCGCTTCGGCATCCTTGATGGCGCTCTCGACATTGGCAAGGATCTCCGCCCTTAGGTCCTCGGGCAGCTGCTTCTGCCTTATCCCGTCCAGCGACTGTGACAGCGCGGCGCACCCAAGGACCTCTCTCGTCCAGCGGCTGAGGTCCCCCCTCAGGACGTGGAACTCCAGCGACGCGATATCAACGGTCTTCGCCGTCTCCCTCAGCTCGATGAGGTTCTTGACGCTCACCCCTATGGGCTTCGCGAAGCCCGTGTAGAAGTGGAACGAGTGGCTGTCGGGCAGGTCGCCGTGGAGCATCCTGTAGTACCTTGACTTATCACCCATCGCCGCATAGACTTTGTAGCGGTAGTCCGTAAGGACCCACGTGAAGGTGAGGAATCCCTCCACGGGGCTATTATAGTGGCTGAAGTAGGAGTGAACCGCACCAGCACCACCCCCCTTTGTACTCATGTAGTGGAAGTTGTCGCTCGTTGTGAAGAGCCTCCATGTCCTCACATACCTCCCGCCCACGCTCTTCGCCATGGGTTCCAGGTACCTGACCACATCAAAGCAGTGCCTCTGCATCTCGTTGGAGAGCCACGCCGATGTGTCCCTCTCAAGGTCTGCCCAGGATATCGTCTCCTTCACATCTATCTCGTCGACTGGCTTGATCTTCTCTGCTGCCTCGCTTGGCGTTATGAACTCGAGGTTGCTGTACTTCCGCACCTCCCTCGGCAGGAGGCTCAGGAAGTTATGAATGCCGCTCTCCGGCCAGTGGTGCTCACCGAAGGTCTCGAAGTCCAGAGCTAGGAAGACGAGATCCCCCTCGACCTTCGACAGCCAGGATGCATACTTCTCTGCAGTCAGCGGCCACTCGGACCAGTCCCTGCTGGTAAACCTGAAACCTATGTCGTCCGAGAGCCTGTAGTTCCTCATCAGCACAGAGATCTCCGCATCCTTCGCCTTGTACATGAAATTTGGCGACCTCCATCCGAGGACAGAGTCCACCCCCTCGGTCATCACTACCTTGAATCCCATGCCATGAAACATCTTGGCTATGTCATTATTATACATGAATTCAGTATTCTCCACCGCTGTTGGCGTTGCCTTGAAGACGTCCTTCAGGATCTTTCTCTGCTCGTCAACCTGCTCACCGAACTCCTGGACATTCATCAAGCCTGCCAGGGAGTGGTAATAGGTCTGCGCAGTAAGCTCGCAATTGCCTGTATCCATCAGCTCATGGATAAGCATCAGGACCTCCTCATTCCACCAGCTTGCCTGCTCAAGGAAGAGTCCTGACATGCCAAGGGCGCACTTGAACCCGCCCTCCTTGGCATTCTGGACTAGGGTCCTCAACGCTGGGACGTAGCACTTCCTGGCGACCCTATCGAAGACCTCCCTGTTCAGGTCGTCGTCGAAGTAAACCTCTTCAAGCTTCTCGGAGTTGAAGGGAAGTGTCTTTCCGAAGGATCGCCTAAACCTCCTCGGCTGGTGCAGTTCAAAGAAGAATATGATCTCTGCCAATTTGACCCACTAAGGACTGATTGACATAGGTGATATTTCAATCTTGACTCCAAACCTAGTTTTGAAAAAGCCTATTACCTGTGGCTGAGAATATTCCACTGACAGCCTATGGAAGTCTTTCAGCGGGCTAGATGGTGGACCAGGGACGGCAACTACGTGAAGTGCGATCTCTGCCCCCACCTCTGCTGGCTGGAGGACCACGACCTTGGCATCTGCGGCGTACGCAAGAACATTGGGATGCAGCTCTTCACGCTCAACTACGGGAAGGTCTGCGTCGCCACCCTAGACAGCATAGAGAAGAAACCCATCTTCCACTACCGCCCGGGCTCAAAGCTATACTCTGTAGGGACCGCTGGCTGCAACCTTGAATGCGCCAGCTGCCAGAACTATGAGCTAGCAAAAGGAGTAATCGGGCATATTCCCTACACCTCCATGACCCCCGAGGCCATTGTGGGGGAGGCCGTAGCCAAAGGAGCCAACGGCTTGGGATGGACATTCAACGAGCCAGTAGTCTGGTCTGAGTTCGTAGTGGACGCCTCCGTTGAAGCGAAGAAGAAAGGGCTCTACTCCATGATCAATACCAACGGCTTCATCCAGAAGGGAGCCCGCGAGGATCTGCTCTCTGCCATTGACGTAATGAAGATTGACGTAAAAGCCTTCTCAGACGAGTTTTACAGGAGCATCTGCAACGGGATGCTCGATCCCGTTCTCGAGACCTGCACCGTAGCCAGAGAGCGCGGTGTGCACGTTGAGCTAGCATACCTCATGGTGCCGGGCATGAATGACTCGGACGTTGAGCTGAAGGCTTTCGCCACTTGGGCACGCGACTCCATGGGACCAGATGTCCCCGTGCACCTCTTCAGGTTCTCCCCAGAGTACAAGCTCCTGCAGCTTCCCAAGGAGAGCATGGAAAGGATGAGGCAGGCGAGGGAGATCACCAAGAGTGCAGGTATCCACTATGTATATATTGGAGGCGTAATCGCAGCGGAGGAGCAGAACACCTACTGCCCCAGCTGCGGTGAGCTCATTGTCTCAAGGAAGGGCGAAGAGCCCTCTGAGAAGCTCTTTGTAAAGGGAGACCAGATGAGCAAGTTCTGCCCCAGTTTCTCCGACATCGTTGTGAGGGCGAAACGCGGCAGGTGCCCCAAGTGCGGAGAGGCGATAAAGATAAAATTCGCGTAGCCTTTTACTGAAGGAGATTGATTGATATGAAGATCAATATTGCATTCATAGGATTTGGCACCGTGGGAAGGGGGCTGGGGGATCTGCTCCTGGAGAAGAGGGAGGAGCTGGCTAGGGATTACGGTGTGGAGTACAAGGTCGTTGCGGTCTCCGACATCAAGGCGGGGTCGATCTTGGACGAGAGGGGAATCGATCTGGAGGAGGCTCTGAAGCTTGCAGACGCAGGGACAAGCCTCGAGACAATGCCTGCCCAGAAGAAAGGCCTCTCGGCCTTGGATACGATAAAGTCATCCGGAGCGGATGCCTTTGTGGAGGTTACGTGGACAAACCTTACAGATGGGGAGCCTGGTTACTCGCACATCAAGGCAGCGCTCTCCCTAGGAAGACACGTCGTCACCACAAACAAGGGGCCCATGGCGTTGCATTACCGCGAACTTTTGAGGCTGGCGCAGGATAACGGTGCCAAACTCAAGTTCAAAGGAACTGTGCTCAGCGGGACGCCCGCCTTCAACCTCTTCGACGGCCCCCTTGCGGGCTGCTCCGTCCGCTCGATCAGAGGTATAGTCAATGGCACGACTAACCTGATCCTCTCCGAGATGGAGAAAGGGAGGGGATATGAAGAGGTCTTGAAGGAAGCTCAGCGCGCAGGCTATGCCGAGGCCGACCCAACCATGGACGTGGAGGGGTGGGACGCAACTGCCAAAGCCACGATCCTTGCCAATTACTTCTACGGAACCGACATTAAGCCGAGCCAGGTCAAGCGGAAGGGGATCTCCTCAATCACTCTGGACCAAGTAATCAAGGCTAAGAATCGCGGCGAGAGGATCAAGCTCATAGCAAGAGCCGACAGGACTGAGGGCGGAGCTGAAGTCAGCGTCTCGCCAGTTGCCCTGCCCATGGCCGATCCCCTAGCGAACATAATGGGCGTCACCAATGCCCTGACCTTCGCAACCGACTGCCTTGGAGATATAACGATCGTCGGGCCAGGTGCTGGCAGGAGAGCCACAGGCTACTCCCTGCTCACGGACCTCCTCTCAATTGCTAGGGGCTGATTAGACTTTTTTCAAGTCAATGAAATAAAAACAGGTTATTAGTCAAAACCTAACATATGTGATCAGGGTCCACTCCATGCCAGAAGACGAGCGGAAAGATATCGCAGAGGGAGAAGAAAAGGGAGAAGCCGGAGGAAATGAGACTGGAGCGCCGGAATCGGAGGAGGACCAGGATCAAAATCAGGAGAAGCTTCTCCTGGAGTCGCCCCTCATCTATTCCCTCGCATCCGATGGGAACGTAACGTCGGAGGGCGAAGGCGCAGGTCAGCTCTATGAGGAAAAGATGACAGTACTACCGAAATTCGGGCAGATCCTTCCATTCCCGTTGAGGAGCATACTGGAGTATCAGGCTCGTGACTACAAAATCCGTATTATCTTCAGCTCAAATGATCAGCTCACCCTCTCCAACCTTGGCCTGCGTTACGAAGACTTCGTGAGGAAGATGGCTCAACTCAGGAACCAGCTCATACTGAAAGACGTGCTCATGGAAGAGAAACTCAGGCAGCCAACAGCGAGGGGGTCGGTCATATTTACGGGCTCTTCAGGGACTGCGAGACTGGCTGCTGAATGCGAACTGCGACTCTACGAGACCGCGCTCGTCATCGTCCCCGACATAGGCGACCTCATCCGCATCCCGTACAGCGACATCACTGGAATAAGTGCGCAAGACTACAGGTTGGAGATAACCACAGAGTTTGGAGATAAGCTGGTGGCATCGCAGATGGGCAGGCTCTTCGATCCCTTCGCCAGAGCGCTCGCAGAAGCGAACTCTGCCCTCCAGCTCAAGGTAAACAGCGTGCTGATGAAGCTCCTCCCTCTGGCTGATCCCGCAGAGTTAAGGAAGGTTGCACACCTGATGAAGGAAGGGCGCGCAGCAAGGAAATCCGACATAGACTCCGTTTCGCCAGCAGTCTGGAGCCAGCTCGAGAAGAGGCTTGTATCCGTGGGGATCGCCGAGGAGTACCCCTTTCTAAAGGGGTTGTCGCAGGCTGACAGGATCTGCATCGGAATCAAGCAGGGGCTGAGGGGCGACTTGACAAGCGAGTACCTTTGGTTCCTCGTGCCGATCTACAGTTCAAGCCCCGATACCCCCGGCAACGCCATCGCGATGGAGGCATCCTCCAACGAAGGATCTGGCAGGGCTACTTACTTCTTCAGGATAACCGGAAGGAAGGAGTACAAGGAGATGGGCCTGGACAAGCTCAGCGCGGAATGCGACAAGCTGACAGGTTCAATCAACCGGGCAATGATCGAGATAAACTTCAGGAGGGAGCCTATATACCTTGAAGACGGGAAACTGAATGAACCCCCGTACCAGAAATACCTCTTCGCAGCGAAGAGGTTGCCCTCGCTCCAGACCCTTCGAAGCCTATTCATAGGAAGGGTGATCCACTCGACGCCCGAGCAGTGGCAAGCGGATGTTCTCGCCCTCCTGAAGTTCAACGTCGTAGCAGAGGACGACGGAGTCAAGTGGTCCAAATCTTGATAAACGAACAAGCGGATGTGGAACCCCGCAAAGGAGATTAAAAGGCTGAGCCAATTATACAGATTCAGGAGCCTAACCCTATGGTAGGATACATGCACCCGTGCCGTTACTGTAGCGCTCTGATACCACCGGACTCGAAGGTATGCCCGATGTGCGGAAAAGTGAACCCTCTCGGCCCTCTCCGGTGCCCAAGGTGCCGTGCGCCAATTGAGAAGGGATACGTGAAGTGCAGCTCCTGTGGTCTCTCCCTTGAGATCGCCTGCCCAGCGTGCAAGAACACGACCTTCTTCGGCGACTACTGCAGCCACTGTGGCGCTCGCTTGGTGGTCATATGCCCGAAGTGCAAGACCGAGCAGATGCCAATCAATGAGAAATGTATAAAATGTGGCACACAGCTAATAAAGTGAGGCTTTAATTTGGGTCTACAACCATTTACGCGCAATTTTGATGATAACAGCACCGACGCAGGCTTCCAGTTCACCTTCCACTGCGACATATGCTCTGACGGCTACAAGACGCAATTTGTCCAATCCAAGACTTACAGGAAGGCAGGTCTACTGCGCGGATTAGGATCCGCTGCTAGCATTGCGGGCTCGCTTGCAGGCGGTCGTTTGGGAAGCGCCGGCTCTGCTGGCCAAAGTACCTCCAACGTGCTCTCCGAACGTTTCCAGGGAATGTCGCCCGAATGGCACAAGGAGCATGAAAGCGCTTTTGCCTTGGCGCAGAACGAAGCGATGGGCCACTTCAAGCGTTGCCCTAAGTGCCACAGGTACGTCTGCGAGAACGATTGGAACGAGGAGGAGGGGCTCTGTGTCGAGGATGCGCCTCGTCTGAACGTTGAAGTAGCAGCTGCTAAATCACAGGTGCAGGCAGAACAGGCTTGGGACAAGGCGCGCAATACCCAGATATTCAGCGGCGAGATCGAGAGCAAGCAGACAATCTGCCCTATGTGCGGGAAACCGGCTGGGCAGGGCAAGTTCTGCAACAACTGCGGCGCACCCTTGAGCCTAGGCAAGTGCCTGAAATGCGGCGCCACGAACCCAGCAGGTGCGAGCTTCTGCAGCGAGTGCGGAAACAAGCTGACCTAAAAATCAAAAATTCCCCTTTTTATAATTTTAATTGCCACGAAACGCATAAAAATACCTTCAACTTCTCTATGCCCAAGGGCCGGTAGATTAGCGGCAGATCACCTGCCTTGCACGCAGGGAGTCGTGGGTTCAAATCCCACCCGGTCCACCATCAAATATGCGCAAAATAGCATCGTTTTCGACAATCTACAACATAAAAAAAGGCATTCAACTATGCGATAAAGGTCTTCTGGGCCATGTCTTTGCCCGTGGTTTGATCACCCAGACATCTATTATATAAAAGAATTTACCGAAGCACTACATATTATTCCATAGATAAAAATGACTTCTTCACTTGTCTTCACCTCTAACAACGCCCTCATAGGTTTCGTTATCGTATTCATTTGTTTTTTTGTGGCAGAACAAATTGGGGGTGTAATTATTCCAGCAAAGAGAAGGGGTGGTGCCAGGGTGAAGCGAAGCCATGTGCTCTCAAATATAATAATTTATTTCTCTTGGCCTGTAATCTTATTCTTAATATTCATCTTTGCAGCGATTGACATCGTTCCATTGCCTGATTGGGCATATTACATCGGCCTCGCTGTTATGATTACAGGAATTGTGTTTAGGCAATGGGCCATTGCTGTACTTGGCCGCTACTTCTCTCGTGCAATTGGCGTTCAGAAGGAACATAAGATTGTGGAATCTGGACCCTACCACTTGATAAGACATCCCTCATATGCAGGCGTTCTCATTTTTTGGGTTGGAATGGGATTGGCAGTACAGTCCATAAGCGCAGTGCTCATAGCCCTCGCAGTCTTTTGTTTAGTCTATGGATACAGAATTTATGTAGAAGAAAAGGTTCTCATTAATGAATTGGGTGACAGTTATGTTGAGTATATGAAGCGAACAAAGCGAGTAATTCCTTACATAATATAGACTGATCTGTGGCCTGTTTCCACTGTACGATAAAGGTCTTGGACCATGTCTTTGTTCTGCGCGCGTTGGTAGCGTGCACTGAGATCATTTATAATAGCCATAGGTTTAGCAATCATTAGGTGATTTGTCATGTCGACAAAACGACAAGGCAAGGAGTTGTTAATGAATGACTAAAGCCTTGATTGTTTATGGAACTCGATATGGAGCAACGGCCAGCACATCAGCAGAGATCGCAAACACATTCCGGCAACAAGGCTTGGAGGTTCGAGTAGTTGATGCAAAACAGGAGAGAATCAGTGAGATAGATGAGTATGATCTTGTCATTGTCGGCAGTGGCATCGAGAGAGATATGTGGACCAGTGAACCAGAGGAATTCCTGAAAACATTCCAGGAGGAGCTGGCAAAAAAGAAAGTGGCACTATTCGTCTCCTGCGGTCATGGCAGCCAGGCACTAAATGAAGGAAAACCCGACGTGATTGCTAAATTCAGAGGAGTTTATCTTGAAGAAAAAGCCGCTAAGTATAATCTGCAACCTTTAGCTTTGGGCTTATTCGGTGGCATCTACGACTACAATAAAATATCAAGGTTTATGCAAATGGCTCCCCCAGTTCAGGCAACAAGGAGAAAGCTGGAAGCAGCCTGTAAGGAAACACAGCCTGGAATCTATGATTTGAGAGACTTGGACGCTATAAGGATCTGGGCAAAAGAACTCTCCCAAAAGGTTCTCAGTTAGGTAAAAATGCTCACCAAAAATATACCGCAGGCTGAGTGCTCGATATATTTTGAGGTTTGGGGATTAAAACTTAAAACCCCGAAATAACATTAATTAAAAATTAATCTTATCTTTGGCTGTGTTTGCCCTTATCTAGAAACTATCTAAATACTCGAACCTAAGGACTATCCAGCGTAATTGCCTGAATTGAAAACATTATGGAGGTTTAGGTATAACGCCGAGCTGCTGCATCATGCCCAGAGTATCGAACCTTTCCCATTCTTCCACGATCTTGCCGTCAACCAACCGGTCGATGGTGATAAACCAAATGGTAATCTTTTTATGGGTAGGTGGGATGCCGCGATATATGCCCTTTTGTGTACCAGTCATTGTCCAGCGAATTGCTCCCTTATCTCCTTCGACGACCATGTCATCTATGGTAAAATGAAGGTCGGAAAACGCCTCGTAAAGATTGCTGAAGGATTGTTTGTAGTTCATGAGACCGTGGATTTCCTGACCAGTGCCAGCGTGATAGACGATGTCAGTAGCATATAACTCGTCTAATGCTGCCAAGCAAGCCGCTTTGCCCTTGTTGCTCTCTTCAAATAAATGATGGGCTGCCACTTTCATTTCCGCTACTTCCATGACAAAAACCCCACTTGCTTTTACCTATGTTTTTAGATCGTTTTTAGTTTTTGGGAATTAATCTGCTGGTCAACTATCCGATAAATGTCTTCTAGGCCATTTCTTTTGCCCTGAGGCTAATAGGCTTATAATTTGTAAAGACACAAGTAACTTGGAGGTTGATTTCTTGTCTCAAGGTGAAGAATCGCCCTTGCCTTCCACGTCCAAGCCAACAGCCTCAATAAAGGAGGAAGTGAATACTCATTCAACTGGATTTTTTACAATCGCTTTTTTACTTTCTTTTTTATGGTTTAGAGTCAATTTGACTCCTATTCTTCCTCTTGGACTTATTGGAGGAGTACTCATTATCGTTTGGATATCTGATATCGATTTAGCGCTTGGAAAGCATACGGACAATAGAGGATTCTTCGTGTTATGTATCATAGCCACTATCTTGGGCTTTTTCATTAACTCGATGTAACTGGCCATTTCATAATTACTATATGACAAAATAGAAGGCTGTGCAGTCTTCGTTTGTTTCCTTATGGCGTGTAAAATCGGTTAGTAAGCGCCACACTATTCTGGGCTAGTCAACTATACGATAAAGGTCTTCTGGGCCATGTCTATTTCTTGAAGATTGCCGGATCAAGAGCCAAGCGCTTGCTGCTGTCTCTTCTTCAGTTCACCGTAGAGATATTCCCAAAACGCAAATGTCTTTGCATCGCCAGAATCCTTTCGCATCCCGTCTACCAGGAGCTTATTCCCTTCCCATGCTGAAATGATAATATCGCCCCAGAAGTCATAAACGATGTCTGTGTCCACCAGTTTCCTATGGACAAGGATGCCAATACCTTCAAAATAGTTGCCAAGTACCTTAAACGTCACTTGCTCTGGTTTCCCAGAGTATTCTTGAAGATAATCCTCATAATTCTCATATTCCATGGAACAGACTTGGGATATTGCCTCCTGAACTTCTTTGGCACTCATATTGAACCACGGTGAGAGCCTTATCAGGCTCTCTGTTTGCCTTAACCTACTCCGATGCCAAATGTCTAGAAAGTAATATACGACCGCTGCCAGGACACCAATGGAAGCAATAACAATGGAAATGGTAGTTATGTCCACCATTGTTGACGCCCCGCACTAGGACAAGATAATGGTGGTTTGTTCAGCTATAACTGTTGTGTCGGAAACTAACACTTTTACCCGTCAACTATACGATAAAGGTCTTCTGGGCTAGGTATTTGCCCGTGGTTTGGGTTTGGGTTGGGGATTAAATTTTATCCAACGAACCTTGAGTGCGTGCATGCTGGCACACATCAGAGAAAAGTGGGAGTTGCGGTTGACATCTCCATTGTGGTGGGGGTTAAGTCC
>JACTUC010000017.1 GCA_015660995.1 Candidatus Methanomethylicaceae archaeon
GTCCGTTAGTCCCTCCTCTGCATCGTGGACCTCGTGATCGTATATGAGGACAACTGCACCAGCACATTCGCCGCGTCTCCCCGTCCACCTCTGCTCTGATAAGAACAGTCTCATTGCCCGCTGAATGGCTTTGGACCTGTCTTGCCCAGCGCTCTTGATGGTGTCGTCGAACTCGCGGAGGAGCTCTGGCGGGGCGGATATGCTGAAACGCTCGACTCCTTCCTTCTTAGGCATAGCCCATCAATACAAGAGGTGTCATTTGTTTTTAATATCATTTCTCCCCCTTCCTCGCCAATTGTGGAAAGTCCGATAGGTTTAAAATTCATACTGTCAATAATTGACGGGTCTGGTGGTAGCGATATGGGATTCACACTTGCTGAAAAGATTATACACGGGAAGATCGGAAGGGTCCCTTCGCTTGGGGAGATCGTAGTCCTACCGATTGACGCCGCGATGGCGCAGGACGGGACAGCACCGCTTTTAATAAAGAGCTTCGAGGAGATGGGGGCGAAATCAGTCTGGGACAGGAAGAAAGCCTTTTTTGTAATAGATCATATCTCTCCCAGCTCCAACGAGGGCACGTCTGCGCTGCACAAGATGATGCGCATCTTTGCTAAGAAGCATGGCATAGCGATATACGATGTGGGCGAGGGCATCTGCCATCAGCTGCTGCCCGAGAAAGGCTATGTCTTCCCAGGCGGCGTTGTGGTCGGTGCAGATTCCCACACTTGTACACATGGCGCGTTCGCCGCTTTCTCGACCGGCATAGGGTCAACTGAGATGGCTGCGGTCTTCGCGTCAGGAAAACTATGGTTCAAGGTGCCAGAGACCTTTAAGATCAATATCACTGGCAGGCTTAAGCCAAACGTAATGTCCAAGGATGCCATATTGTATGCAATAGGAAAGGTGGGTGCTGACGGCGCGACCTATATGGCGGTGGAGTTCGCCGGCGATACCGTCAGGGCAATGTCAATGGATAGCCGCATTACAATGACCAACATGGCTGTGGAGATGGGCGCTAAGACGGGCCTTATTGCGTCGGATAATGTAACAAAGGGCTTCCTAGAGGGCAGGATAACCGTCCCTTTCATTGAGCTCTCGGCAGATGCCGATGCATACTACTCTGACGTTCTGGAGATCGAAGCCGAGAGACTCGAGCCAATGCTCTCATGCCCCCATGCGGTTGACAATGTCAAGCCGGTCTCGGACTTGGAAGGAAAGAACGTTGATCAGGTCTTCATAGGCTCCTGCACCAACGGTAGGCTCGAGGATTTGCGGGTAGCCGCGAAGATCCTGAAGAACAAGAAGACGAAGGCGCGGACCATTGTCATGCCTGCTTCAAAGGAAGTCCTGATCGATGCTATCAGGGAGGGTATAATTGAGGAGCTAGTAAAGGCAGGGTGCGCCGTGGGTGTTCCTGGTTGCGGACCGTGCGTTGGGGGCCATCATGGAGTTCCATCTCCAGGCGAGACAGTGGTTTCAACGACCAACAGAAACTTCAAGGGCAGGATGGGTTGCGCTGATGCAGACATCTATCTCGCGTCTCCGATCACTGCGGCTTGTGCCGCCCTCAACGGGAAGATCACTGTACCTCCGGAGGCTTGAATGTGGGAACCATTAAAGGCAGAGTTTGGAAGTTTGGGGACGATATATCGACCGATCTCATCATTGCAGGGAAGTACAAGTTCAAAACGATCGACTTCGATGAGCTGGCCAAGCACGCTATGGAGGGTGCAGACTCAGAATTCGCGTTAAAGGTATCTGAGGGGGATATCATCGTTGCAGGGAAGAACTTCGGATGCGGTTCGAGCAGGGAGCAGGCTCCCATCGTGCTCAAACGCGTTGGTGTGAGCGCCATTATGGCTAAGTCATTTGCGAGGATTTTCTACAGGAACTCTTTCAACGTAGGTCTCCCACTGATCGAGTGCCCTGAGGCCGTCGATAAGATAAAAGCTGGGCAAACCGTCGAGATCTCGCTTAGCGGTGGATCAGTAATGGCAGGCGGAGAGACTTTTTCCTTTAAACCAATTCCTGCCTTTCTCATGAAAATCCTGAAAGATGGGGGGCTGGTAGAGCATTATAAGAAAAAGGGTAGCTTCCCCTGGGAAACTGGCAAGAGAAACAGTCCAAAGAAAGGTTAAGATCTTCAGGATAGTCCGCTTGTTTTGCGGTCAAATCATAATCCATCGTAGCCCTTGGTTGCAACCTCTGACCTAATGCGTAGTCATTAGTTGGGCAACATTAGTCCTCATGCTATCCGCAATATTGTTTATATATATTTATAACTATAACAATATACCATGACGGTAAAGTTGAAAGTAATAATCAACTTTACACTAATCTTTTTGATATTATTCTCATTTTCATTTTCAGCCACTTCAGCCTATCCACAGCAGATAAAGGCCGGATGGCAGAGGACCATCGGTCTTAATGATAGAAACGAGACTGGGCAGTCAATTCAAATTACATCGGATGGGGGCTATATAATCGCAGCGGTGGCATATTCGAGCCAAACTGGAGCTGACATCTACCTCATCAAAATAGATTCAAGCGGTCAGCAGCAATGGTCGAGGATCATAGGTGGAAATGGCGATGATTGGGTAAACTCGGTCCAGCAGACCACCGACAGCGGCTACATCCTTGGTGGCTATACAACATCTTCAGGCGCCGGTGGAAAGGACTTCTTTCTGGTTAAGACAAATGCCTCCGGCAATGTTCAATGGAATGCGACTTTTGGAGGCTCCAATGACGACGTTGCTTACTCGGTCCAGCAGACCACCGACGGCGGCTACATCCTTGGTGGCTACACATCCTCCTTCGGTTCGGGTTTTACTGATATGTACCTTGTGAAGACGAATTCCTCAGGCGGCCTCCAATGGGAAAAGACTATCGGAGGTGCCAACTACGACTGGTGCTTTTCCCTCCAGCAGACCACCGACGGCGGCTACATCCTGGCCGGCGGAACCGGCTACTATCTCTACAGGATAGGCGGCGTCTACCTAGTCAAGACCGATCCATCGGGCAATGTGATCTGGTCAAGAACTTTCAGAAACCCTGCATACTCTGAATATGCTACATCGGTCCAGCAGACCACCGACGGCGGCTACATCCTGGCCGGTTACTCCAATCCTTATTCGCTGAACGGCGACATCTACCTCATCAAAATAGATTCAAGCGGTCAGCAGCAATGGTCGAGGATCATAGGTGGAAATGGCGACGACACTGCTAACTCAGTCATGCAGACGACTGATGGCGGTTTTCTGATTACTGGAAGCACAACCTCCTACGGAGCTGGGGGGACAGACGTCTTTCTTGTTGAGACCAATTCAAGTGGCTTCACGACCGCTACCCAAACCTTTGGTGGTCCGGAAAACGACTGGGGAAACGACGCAAAGCAGAACTCTGACGGCAGCTGCATAATCGTGGGGACGACCGAATCATTCAGCTCAGGTCCAACTCCCCAAGATGTCTACCTGATAAAAACCAATGCGTTTATCGACGTGACTCCCCCTGCGATCACATTGCTGGCGCCTCAATCGGGGTTAATAATAAATGAGCAAAGACCAACGATTGGTGCATCCTATTCTGACCAGTCATCAGGGATAAACGTCACTTCTGTCCAAGTGACCATAGATTCACTAGTCGTAACAGCTATTGCAAATATAAGCACATCAGAATTTTCCTACGTCCCTCCCTCGAACCTAAGTGAGGGATCACATAGCGTATTCTTATCTGTCTCGGACTATGCCGGCAACACTGCAACTTCCAGGTGGAATTTCACAATTGATATAACTAAACCAGTAATTTCTTCGCTAATACCCATATCAGGCTCGTATACATCAAATACAAGACCAACGATCAGCACATCCTATTCTGACCAATGGGGGATCAATCTCAGCTCCGTCCAAATGACCCTCGACTCGCTAGATGTGACATCTCAAGCTATTATTTCCCCATCCGGCATTCTTCTAGTGCCTTCATCCTTGTCGGATGGTGCGCACGCGATAATACTCAGCATAGTTGATAATGCAGGCAACTCTGCCATCTCGAACTGGTCTTTCATGGTCGACAGCACCCCACCATCTGTCATGATATACTCTCCGATCAATTCCACAACTCTTAATGTCCTTGGGAGTACACAAGTTCAGATTCAAGCATCTTGCTCTGACAATATTGGCTTGAATTTTTCCTTGTTCAAACTCATTATAGATGGAGTGGATGTAACCTCTCAGGCTGCAGTCACAACAACGGGCATCCATTATACCGCCACATTTGATGCGGGAAACCATATTGTCACTTTTTCCATTAGCGACAACGCAGGGAATGTTGCAACGTCCTCGGTTTCCTTCTCAATAGTCAATTTAGTTCCATACATCATCCTCATTGTAGTAGTCGCGATAATCCTCGCAGTCATAGCAGTCTTTCTCCTTAGAAGATCTTCAAGACGACATGAAATACCAACTCCTCAAGAACCCACCCAAGAAGCAACTACAACTCCACCTCCCTCTCCACCTGCTCCAGAGGAGAAAGAAACAACTGCTCGACCAGTAACAGTGATGCTAAAAGAAGAAAAAATAGAGGCTCCCTCGCTATTACCAAGAGAGGAAAAACCTATTTTACTTCCAGAAAAACTCATCACTACTCCTGAAGAACAACCTCCACACACTGAGCCTTCTACTGAAATTACAGCTGAATTGTCGCCCAAAGAAAGCCCCGTACCACTGCTTGACAGTACCTCCTCAGCTCCGACATCCCTTAGCATCTATTGCTACTATTGTGGCTCCGAGAATTCAAGGGCAGCAATCTATTGTCAGAACTGCGGAAAGAAATTAATACGACCTATGAAGTCCTCATAGAGTTGGAACAATTCAAAATGAATAAGCTTTGATGATCCTTAACAGGGTAGTCTGGCTCAATTTTATTTATCTTGTGGCCTAGTATTGAACCCCAATATAAAACCACCAATCTTTGGGTCACTTAAATCCATTCTTTCCTTGAACTGCTCGTATAGGAAATTGAACCCGGGCGGCGAAGGTATTGCAACGGTGTGGTCTGTCATCTCTGATATCTTGAAGAACTCCTCGATCTGTGTCCCGTTGAAGACGAAGCAGCTCTCGCCGCAGGCAAACGAAGCCTTGCTTAGCTTAGCGTCTTTCCTAATTACAAAGAAATCGCTGAGAACTATGTAGCCCTTGTCTTCCTTGAACTTTTTTATCAGATCTGGATCCGTCGACGCCCACCCAGAAACCTGGCCATTGCACATGAGCAGCATCATGGTTGCATCCTTGGGCATCTCGAAAAGCATATTCACGAAGAAAACCATGACGACCTCGCGGCTAAGCGCTTCCGTTAGACCGGCGTTATTTCCTCGACCCATACCACCGAGGACGTTCTTCATAGCCTCCCCCTCAAGCAGCGCTACAGACTCCTTCTGCCTTCCGTTCAGCTCGGCGACCCCTATAACACCCTTGACAGCCATTATTCTAGCTTTTACCCTTTCTTGGGCTTCTCTTCCTGAATCAGCGCTCATTCCCATCCCATCATTTTATCTTTGGTGCGGGATATAAGGAGATTCTTGTGGGCATTCCACTTTTATAGCGCAATTCCGCTGATCATTCTTATAAAGTAGAAAATCGCTTCTTATCCTTTGCAAAGGATAAGCAGCATCGCTCCTTGGAGTAGTGTAGCATTTGGGAAAAACTTACAAGATAGCTGTAATAACTGGCGACGGAATTGGCCCTGAGATTACTGAAGCCACGATGCTGGCCCTTGACAGTGTAGGTCTGGACTTTGAATTTGTTAAGGTCGCAGCAGGATTAAATGCCTGGGAGAAGCTTGGAAACCAGCTCCCTCAGGAGACCGTCGACACAATCAAGGCATCAGACGCATGCCTGAAGGGTCCGACCCAGACCCCTCCGGGCCCTGGATCCTTTAAGAGCGCTACAGTCACCCTTAGGCAGATCCTCGACCTGTACGCGAACGTCAGGCCGTTCAAGAACCACCCAGGCGTCCCATCGGTTCACAGGGGGGTTGACATGATAATTGTTAGGGAGAATACAGAGGGTCTGTACAAGGGGATTGAGTACACAGTGGGTGATTCTGCACTGGGTATAAGGGTAATCACTAGGAGAGGATCGGAGAGAATTGCGAAGTTTGCATTTGAACTCGCAAGAAGGGAGAAAAGGAAGAAGGTTACGGTGGTGCACAAGGCTAACGTACTCAAGGAGACGTGTGGTCTCTTCAGAAATGTTGTTGCTGAGGTTGCAAAGGGTTACCCTGACATATTATTCGATGAGATGCACGTTGACGCGGCCGCTATGCGCATCGCAATGAAACCGCAGGATATAGATGTCATAGTGACAACCAACCTATTCGGTGATGTCCTTTCCGACGAGACAGCAGGTATTGTTGGCGGTCTTGGTATTGCCCCAAGTGCGAATGTGGGTGATAGCTTCGCTTTCTTCGAAGCGATCCACGGATCTGCGCCGAAGCACGCCGGCAAGTGGGATGCTAACCCTGTGGCTATTATGCTCTCTGCATCGATGATGCTCAAGTACCTCGGCGAGGTTAATGCCGGAAGCCGATTCGAGTCCGCAATCGACACTGTGCTGGCTGAAGGCATAACCGTCACACGAGACCTTGGAGGCAACGCCGGAACTATGGACTTTGCTAAAGCGGTTGCGGAGAAGCTTGGACCAAGGTAACTATTTTTTTCCTCTTTTGTAGGAATGCGTTACCTAAATATACTACTTCTAAACTTATTCTGAAAAGGGTTCGTTTGAAAAACTATCCAAATGTTAAGGTTATAGACCATCCTCTAGCGCAAGAAATTCTGACAACGCTCCGCGACAAGAACACAGGCCAAATTGCATTCCGGAAAGGTCTTGTAAAGCTCGGACGGCTAATCGCCATCGAGATTGTAAGGACAATGGACTATAAGATGGTTGAGGTTGACACTCCAACGGGCGTAAAGGCCAAGGGTATCCTGCTAACTGACGCGCAGAACGTCATGATTGTCAACGTCCTGCGGGCAGCTGTGCCATTTGTTGAAGGTATGCTCAAGGTTCTGCCTTATGCGAGGCAGAGCATCGTGAGCGCAAAGAGGATCGAGGAAGGAATCGCAGCTCCCAACTACAACTTCAGAATAGAGAGGAGCTACAGCAAGATATCAAAAATATACCCTGCAGACACGCTTATCGTTGCAGATCCAATGCTCGCATCGGGTTGTACCCTGATGGCCGTGCTCGACGAGATACTTAAGTGCAACTCGCCAAAGAGGACCATAGTGGCGTCGGTAATATCTGCGCCTCTTGGGATTCAGCGGATAGTTGACAAGTTTCCGCAGATCGAGGTCTTCACAGCTTCCGTAGATGAGGGCTTGAACGAACACGGGTATATCCTCCCCGGCTTAGGTGATGCAGGCGACAGGGCCTTTGGATAAAAGGATTATGGGTCACTGTCTCCCTTCTTTTCTTTTTATTTCTACTAAAAAAGTTCGAAAACAGCTTGTTGCATTTTAGGCTTTGTCCAGCCCGAATGCGGCGTGGATGCTCTGAACAACCTTGTCTACGTCCTCCTCAACGACCGCAAAGGAGATGTTCAGCTCCGAGGAGCCCTGTGATATACAAAGCACGTTGCCATTTGCTTCAGCGACAGCGTTGAAGAGCCTCGCGGCAACTCCCTTGGTACCTCGCATGCCCTCGCCCACTATCGCCACCACTGCCACCTTTGGTATGGTGTGGATATCTCTCACGAGGTCGCCGTTCCTGAACTCGACCTTGAGCGCCTTAAGAGCCTTCTCGAGGTCAGAGTTGTGTATTAGCATGGATATGTTAGCTTGGGAGGAGCTCTGGGAAATCATGACAACGCTGACGTTGTTAGCGGCGAGCGTCGAGAAGACCCGCGAGACTACGCTCGGCACGCCAATCATGCCTGCGCCACCCGTGGTTATTATGCTGAGGCCCCTTATGGATGTCACAGCCTTTACAATCTTGTCCTTGTCCCCGGTCTCCCTAATGATTGTGCCAGGGTTCTTGGGTGCATAAGCACTCCTTATCCTTATTGGAATCCTCCTCTCCTGAACCGGCGTAACGGTGAGTGGGTGCAGGACTTTGGCGCCGAAATATGCCATTTCCATCACCTCCGCATAGGAGAGAGTTGGGATTGTCCTCGCGCCGGATACGACCTTTGGATCGGCCGTCATTATCCCGTTTACGTCCTTCCAGATCCAGACCTCATCAGCCTCGAGCGCAGAGGCCAAGATCGTCGATGTGTAGTCGGATCCCCCCCTGCCCAGAGTCGTTATTACTGCATTCTCGTCCTGACCAATGAAGCCTGTGACCACCGGCACAACGCCTCCCTTCAATATGGGCAGGAGCCTATCCTTGACCATGACTTCTGTGATATTGAGGAGGGGCTTCGCGTTCCCGTAGTTGCTGTCAGTTATTATGCCTGCCTCGCCTCCCGTGAGTTCCATTGTCTTCATCCCTTTCATGATCAGCGCTCCCCTCATCAGACCGACGGATAGCCTCTCGCCGAAGCTGAGGAGAAGGTCCTTTGACCTGGGAGTCAGCTCCCTGAGCAGGAAAATGCCCGTGAGGCACTGGTTCAGAGTTTCGAGAAGCTTCTTTGCGTTCTCTTTGGTCTCGCAGAGGGTGCTTTCGTTGCAGAGCTTTTCAGCGGTCTCAATGTGTCTCTGCTCGATCTCCGCAAGGATGGTCCTCACATGTTCCATGTCACCAAGCCTTGCACTCTCGCCCATCGCTACGAGCTGGTCCGTAACGTTGGACATTGCTGATACAGAAACAACGATCTCATTATCCTTCTTTGCCCTCTCGGCCACGAGCGAGGCACAGTTGCTTATCTGCTCAGCGTCTTCCATCAGTGCACCGCCGAACTTCATGACAATCCTCATTGAGCTAATCACCAATTTTGTTTAAACAGCACTAGACCAATTCTTTAGCTTTTAACAACTCAGCTATTAATATAGCATTCCCCGCGGCTCCCCTGATCGTATTATGGCTCAGCACCACGTATTTTATGCCGTTGTCCAAGGCGGATTCTGCCCTCACCCTTCCCACAACAGTGGCCATCCCCTTCGCCCTCTCCGGCGCCCCGGATAGCCTGTCGAGCCTAGGCTGCGGCCTGTCTGGCTCCTCTCTCACGACCACTGGTGGAAACGGGGCTGATGGCAGTTTCAGCTTCTGGGGTTCCCCCTCAAACCTCCTCATGCACTCCTTCACTCCCTCAGGTGAAGCATTCTTTACTGTCTCAAGAAAAACTGCCTCTGTGTGCCCATCAAGAACTCCCACGCGGTGGCAGCTGGCTCCGACCTTGATCTTTGCGAAGCTGAAGCTTCCCTTGTAATCCCCCAGGATCTTCAGCAATTCCTGTGCTATCTTCTCCTCCTCGTTCTTTATGTAGGGGATGAGGTTGTCAATAATGGCCATTGATGGTACCCCGTAGAAGCCAGCTCCGGACAGTGCTTGCATGGTCGAAACCAGAACCCTCCTTAGCCCAAACTCCGAATGTATAGGCTTGAGCGACATCGCCAAGCCGATGGTGGTGCAGTTAGGCCCCGTAACAATGAAGCCTTTGCCATTCTTTCTCTGGCCACGCAGGGCGATCAGGTGTCTGGCGTTGACCTCCGGGATGATCAGGGGCACATGTTGGTCCATCCTGTGGGCGCTTGTATCTGCGACAACAGCAAGCCCTGCCTTTGCCATCTCCAATTCAACTGCCTTTGCGACTTCCGAAGGGAGCGCGGAAAATACCAGCCCAATGCCTTCAGCCTTCATGGCTGTTGGCTTGGCTCCAACTATCCTAATCTCTGACTCCCTCTCGGGCATATCCTTGTCGAGCACCCACTTTGCTGCCTCTCTATAGCTCTTCCCGACCGAGGCACTGGAAGCGGAAACCGCCGCTACCTCGAACCACGGGTGGCTGGATAGCATGCTGACATACCTCTGTCCGACCAAGCCGGTCGATCCCAGAATACCTACTTTTATTTTATCCATGAAAATCACCTTTCTCCGCGGTGGCTATTAGGGGAGAGACCAGGCTTTCGAGAAATCGAACGCAAGATCCCTCTAATGGGTTTGGCAGGCGTTCACCATTTGGCAGGCGGTCACCACTATCTCTTCCCCCGAATTACAACCATCGAATGTCATAGTATTGATAGTACCGCAAATTTAAGCTTTTTCAAACCGAACCAGCTGCCACAAAAGCAAAGATGCCGAATATATTCGTTCCGCTATCCCCTCCCCTCTCAATAACTTTAAAACAACACCATCCTTCAACCAGCGCGAAACTGAGCTGTTCGATGATTGAAAGGTTTAAATCCTATCCTAACGCCCTTCTAAAATAGGGGTATATCATTTGGCAGTAAAACACGAACTAGAAGACGTCGACGGAGTTGGCCCAGCCACCGTTGAGAAGTTGCGGGCTGCGGGCATAACCTCTGTGGAGGCCCTTGCAGTTACTCCACCGCGGACGCTTGTTGAGATTGCAGATATCACTGAGGAGAAAGCCTCAACCATAACCCAGAGCGCCCGGGCGCTCCTCAACATCAAGTTCACAACGGCCAGGGACGTCCTCACCAAGAGGGGCAACATTGGCTTTATAACAACAGGATCGAAGGCAATGGACAACCTCCTCGGGAAGGGCTTTGAGACCCAAGCCATAACAGAGCTGATCGGAGAGTTCGGATCCGGCAAAACCCAGATCTGCCACCAGACCTGCGTCACGGTCCAGCTCCCAGTGGAGCGCGGCGGCCTGGCTGGAAGGGCGCTCTTCATAGACACTGAGGGGACCTTCAGGCCAGAACGGGTAGTTAGCGTTGCGAATAACTTAGGGCTGAATCCCGATGAAGTTCTGAACAACATAATCTATGCCAGGGCATACAACTCCGACCACCAGGTGCTCCTAGCGGAGGAGGCTAGCCACATTGTCCCAGAGAACAATGTGCGCCTGCTCATAGTCGACTCGGTGATAACCCACTTCAGGTCGGAGTATCCCGGCAGGGAAGCCCTCGCGCCGAGGCAGCAGAAGCTGAACAAACACCTGCACCAGCTGCTACGTATGTCTGACATATACAACATGGCAGTACTTGTAACCAACCAGATACAATCCACGCCTGACACATTCTTCGGGAACCCCAACAAACCCGCAGGCGGCAACATCTTGGCGCACGGCTCAACTTACAGGATCTGGCTCAGAAAATCCAAAGAGAGCAGGAGGATAGCAAGGATAATTGACTCCCCAATGCATGCTGAGACCGAGTGCCTCTTCCAGATCACGCAGAATGGCATAATCGACGTGGAGGAGAAGACGTAACCTCAGCAAAAAGCCATTCCTCCAATTTGCAGGCAACGTGAGCTTCCAACGCAGCGCGAATCATTGCACTTATCTTTTTAAGAAAAGGGAGGCTGATACCCTCCTGCAATTCAGCCTGCGAGGATGTGCCGCGCTACCTCGTCTCCAACCTCAGAGGTCTTTGCTGTCCCCCCAAGGTCGTAGGTGAGCACTTTTCTCTCCGACAATGTCTTCAGCACTGCTCCCTCTATCCTCTTGGCAGCTTCGTACTCCCCGAGCCAGTCAAGCATGAGTTTTGAGCAGAGGATCATGGAAATCGGGTTAGCAACGTTCATCCCTGCCTTGGAAGGCACGGAGCCGTGTATGGGCTCGAACAAGCCATACCTGTCGCCGACGTTGGCGCCTGCTGCAATGCCCAACCCCCCACCAATCTGAGCAGCCTCATCCGAAAGGATGTCCCCAAACATGTTGGGGGTCACAATTACATCGAACTCATGAGGTCTCTTAATGAGGTGCATGGCAGCTGCGTCTACATACAGGTCGTCGAAGGTGACATCCGGATACTTGGTCGCGACCTCCTTGCAGGTGTCCCTGAAGAGGCCGTCCGTGATCCGCATCACATTTGCCTTGTGGACAGCTGTTACCTTCTTCTTCCTCCTCAGCGCCTGCTTGAATGCGTACTCGGCTATCCTCGTGCATCCCTTCTTGGTGATTACCCTGAGCGCAACGGTGTCCTCG
>JACTUC010000018.1 GCA_015660995.1 Candidatus Methanomethylicaceae archaeon
AAAATCGGACGCCACGGCCGAGGAAAGTTGCTGCGAGTGAACGGTGGAGGAAGGAGTTCGACCATGGACCGGGCTCCGGAGGGCGCCGCTCTCTCTGAAAGTCGGTCTTACCTACGGTATTTCTAATGGCTACATTCTCCAAAACACACGACATGAGTGTGCAGTGATTGGCTGTTAAATAACGGTCTTATGATAACCAATATCATTTGATGATCGTTCACATACCCGTCAATGTCCTGTTTATCAGATATTGAAAGTAAAAATTATCCATCAACATTCTTCACAAGAGCAACAAGAAAGAATTTATATAAAGGCTCATTTTAGTCTCTGAAGACTCAAACGGAGAGGAAAAAAGTGCCATTGGCTAAGAACGTACCGGCTGATAAGCTCATCGCGGCCATCGCGGAATACCTCAAAGGAAACGTAAAGGAGGTAACCCCGCCGGCGTGGTCCGCTTACTCGAAGACGGGCACCCACGTGGAGAGGATCCCGACCCAGACCGACTTCTGGTACTCCCGGGCAGCATCCCTATTGAGGCGCCTCTACATCGATGGCCCCGTGGGCACCGAGCGCCTCCGCTCTGTATACGGTGGCAGGTTCAAGAAAGGCATGATCAACGAGCACTTCTACAAGTCCGGCGCCTCCGCCCTGCGCAAAGTGCTGCAGCAATTGGAGACCGCAGGCCTCGTCCAGAAAAAGGGCACCCAAGGCCGCATCCTTACAGATAAAGGCGTCTCCTTGATAGACCGCGTCGCGTACAAGCTCCTCCGCGATCTCCAGAAAGACATGCCTGAGTTGAACAAGTACCTCTCGGTCAAGGCAAAGTAACAGTTAGTTGGTGAAAAAAAATGTCCGTCTCTGATGATGAACTCGAGGCTCTCAGACAGAGACGGATGGCTGAGATGCAGAGGAGATACGCTGAGCAGGGTGGAGAAGATCGGCAGCACAAGGAACTGGAGGCACAGAAGCAGAGTGCCCTGCGGATAATCCTGACTCCCGAGGCAAGGGCGAGGATGAGCAATCTCAAGATGGTGCGCCCGGAGTTCGCCGAGCAGCTGGAGATGCAGCTGATACAGCTCGCCCAGCAGAAGCGCCTTCCGGTTCCGCTGACGGATGATCAACTGAAGAAGATCCTGCTGGAGTTGCAGGAGTCGAAGCGCGATTTCAATATAACCCGTAAGGAATGAGCAAAAGCAGAAGAGAAAAAAGGAGAAAAATCAAATGGCAAGAAACAAACACCTGTGCAGGAAGAAAAGGCAGATCCATGCCGGCAAGTCGGCAAGCCCAGTTCCGTTGTGGGTAGTCGCAAAGACGAGGGGGAAGTTTAGGCGCACACCCAAGATGAGGAACTGGCGGCACCAAAAGCTGAAACTCTAAGGTGAATGACAATGGCAAACGAAGAGATCCCAGAACCAGCAAAGGCTGAAATTGATGAGGATGAGATAGAGGAGACTGTCGAAGCAGAGGAAGAGTCCGTTTCGAAGAAGGCTCCCAAGAAAGAAGTTAAGAAGGAGAAGGCGAAGCCGAAGGCGGCAGATAAGGAAGAGAAACCAGCAAAGGAGATCGCCGTTAAGGAGAAGGCTCCGGTAAAGGGCGAGGAAGCCACTCCAGAAAAGCCTGCGGCTGAGAAGAAGGAGACGAAAGCCAATAAGGAGGAAGAAGAGGAAGAGGTAAAGGTTCTGGAAGAGAAAATAATCACGATCAACCTCAGACACGCTTATCTGGCGTATAGTAGGAAACCTGCCCCTAGGTCTGTAAATCTGGTCAAGAAGATCGCAGGTAAGATCTACAAAACCAAAGAGCTCAAGATCGACAACAGTGTCAACGAGTACCTCTGGCGTAGGGGTAAGACCAAGTCCGAGAGAAGGATAAGGGTCAAAGTCCAGAAGCTCGAGGACGATGTCGCGAGGGTCCTTCTGGCTGCGGAGTAGGTTTTTTTGCCGCTCTCCCGCATCCCATTATATGGGAATCCCAACATAGGCGCCTTCACATTCGCGACCGACAAGTTCGCCCTATTCCCTCCCGACATGCCAGCAGGGGCGGCAAGGGAATTCTCAGAGACCTTGGGTGTACCTTGCTATACTGCGACCGTGAGCGGCAGTGTCCTCCTGGGAATCTTCCTTTTAGGAAACTCAAAGGGAATAATTGTCCCGGACAGCTCAACCGAGGAGGAGATCTCGGTGATAAGGGAGTGCACGAGGGTCCCAATTGCAATCTACGATGGGAAGAAGAACGCCCTGGGTAACATGGTCCTCGCAAACGAGAAGCACGCGCTTGTCGGCTTGGACATCGATCCCCTCCTGAAAGACCTCATAGCCGAGACGCTCAAGGTGGAAGTTCATGAGGGCACCATCGCAACCCTGAACATGCCGGGCGTCTGCGCCATCGCTAATGGCAGGGGCATCGTCGCCCACCCCATGACGACGGAGGAAGAGCTCGCGAGGCTAAGCGAAATTTTTAATATACCAGTCGACATCTCTACCGTTAACTGCGGTTTTCCCTACCTGAAAGTGGGCATTACCGCAAACTCGAATGGCGCGGTGGTCGGCGAGGCCACCACAGGTCCCGAGATGGCGCGCATAGAGTCGTCCCTGGGGATAACGGGAACAGATCAAGGTGATTAAAAATGAGCAAGAACTACGCGGTTAAGGGAAAGGCAAAGATCGGACTCTACTGGGAGAAATTCGAAAAGAATGTCACAGCGGACAATAAGGATAGGGCCGTGGAGAAAGCGCTAAGCACAATCGGCGGCAACCATGCGGTCAAGAGGAAGCAGATTGTGATCACCTCGGCAGAAGAGGTCAAGGTGGGTGGAGAATGAGCAGACCAGCCCCGCCAGCGCCACTTTCAGCACCCTCGGCGAGGGAGTCGATGGATCCCCTCCTCGCAGAATTCAACAACCTCAAGGGGTACAGCGATGCCCTAAGGCAGCAGATCGAGTTCACAGCTAGTGTCATTGCCGAGCTCTCGATGAGCAAAGGGTCCCTCGAGGAGATCAAGGCGAGGGAGGGCAAGGGGGAGACCCTGGTCCACATCGGCGCCGGAAACTACATCCGCGTCCAGCTCGACGGCGTGAGCACCGTCGTGATGGGCATAGGCGCCGGCGTCTCAGTCGAGAAGACAATCGCAGACGCTCTGACCGAGGTCGAGTCGCGGCTCAAGATGGCCCAGCAGAACTCCACGTCGCTCCAGCAGCAGTACTACCAGGTGAGCGCAAAGATGGACCAGCTCCAGGGCCAGATCGAGGAGCTCTACCAGCAGCTCGAGCCTGGGCAGGCGTAGTAATTGTTCGAGAAGCTCAAGAAGGTCTTCAGCGATCTGGTCCAGGACATCTCGACCAGGGAACTCTCCGAGAAGGACCTTGAGGCTTCACTCTGGAATTTTCAGGTTGCTCTGATGGAATGTGACGTCGCGCTCCTGGTAGCCGAGGAACTCACCAGCCGCCTCAAGGCAAAGATGGTAGGCACCAAGGTCAAGAGGCTCGGGGACATTACCCCGCTGGTCCAATCGGCGTTCGAGGATCTCCTTAAGGAAAATCTCGCTTCGGGCGACCTCCTGACCATCATAAAAGCAAAGGGCAAGAAGCCCTTCTCGATTATGTTCATCGGCGTCAATGGCACCGGCAAGACAACGACCATCGCAAAAGTAGCTAGGTACTTGATGGACCATGGCCTTACCCTCGTCTTCGCTGCAGCAGACACCTTTAGGGCAGGCTCTGAGGAGCAGATCGAGGTGCATGCGAACCGCTTGAATGTCAAGGTAATAAAGCACAAGTATGGTGCTGACCCTGCCGCAGTTGCCTATGATGCCATCTCATACGCTAAGAATAACAATATCGACCTTGTTCTGATAGACACTGCAGGGAGGATGCAGACCGACAAAGGCTTAATGGATCAGCTCCAGAAGATCTATAGGGTCGCCTCTCCTGACCTTTCCATTTTCGTTGGCGACTCACTCACCGGCAACGACGCCCTCCAGCAGGCAGAGGAGTTCAACAAGTGCGTCCCCATCGATGCTGTCATCCTCACAAAGATTGATGCAGACTCGAAGGGCGGGGCTGCCATCTCAATATCAGCCTCGATAAAGAAGCCCATCCTCTTCCTTGGGGTCGGCCAGGAGTACAAGGATATCATCCCATTCGACCCTGAATGGGTTATTAATAATGTTTTAGGGAAAGCGCCTAAAAAGTAAACAGTACTTTGTTTTTGCAGCTTTTTGTTAGCGTAAAGATTTTAAGCATCCTGATTGGTTTTAAGAATCCTCAGGATGGTGTTTAAAATAACAAAGAACCTCAAAGGAAGGGACCTGCTCACTCTTGCGGACTTCACAAGAGAAGAGCTATGGAACATGCTTAAGAAATCAGCCCAGATAAAGTCGGACGTAAAGTGCGGTAGCCTTGTCCACCCGTACCTTGCGGGCAAGAGCGTCGCTCTTCTCTTCCAGAAGCCGTCGACAAGGACCCGCATCTCCTTTGACGTCGGCGTCTTCCAGCTCGGGGGACACCCGATATACCTTAGCTGGAACGAGCTGCAGCTGGGTCGGGGCGAGACGGTCGCGGACACAGGCAGGACATTCGACTGCTACGTGGACGGGATAGTCGCGCGCGTCTTCAAGCATGGGGACCTCGAGGCAATAGCGCAGGTAGCGAGGGCTCCGGTAATAAACGCCCTCAGCGATCTGGCGCACCCGTGCCAAGCCATGGGGGACTGCCTTACGATCTGGGAGAAGAAGGGCAAGATCGACGGCCTGAACGTGGCGTTCGTCGGGGATGGCAACGACAATGTCTGCCGATCCCTTGCCGAAGCCGTGCTCAAGCTTGGCGGGAATATCACCGTCGCCTCACCTGCGAAATACCAGCTTCCAGAGGCATATGCCGAATCACTTGCAAAGGGTAGCGCAAGGGGCGCGAAGCTGACGCTTACCGAGGACGCGAGGGCAGCTGTGAAGGAGGCTGATGTGATCTACACTGACGTCTGGGTGTCGATGGGGCAGGAGGCTGAGAAGGAGGCGCGCATTGCGACCTTCAAGCCGTACCAGCTGAACTCTGCCTTGATGGCGCATGCACCCGGTGACGCCATCGTGATGCACTGCCTGCCCGCCCACAGGGGTGACGAGATCACCGACGACGTCATCGACGGCAAGAACTCCGTTGTCTGGGACCAGGCAGAGAATAGGCTGCACGCGCAAAAGGGTATTATGGCTCTGCTCTTCTAACCCTTTTTTGGGTGCTTCTTTTTTGAAATTATTGGTTTACAGCACCGGCGACCCTGCAGGCGTTAACATAGCGTCGCACCTACAGGAGAAGCTCCCCTTCTCCGAATCTGAATTAAACTCCAAGCCTGCTCTCAAGTGCGGCGATATAATGCTGCAGGGAATCGACAGCCGCCTGGTCTACCTAGATATCCCGCTCCCTGGCGTGGAGTGGATCCTCTGCCTCTCCAGACACGCGAGTGCCTCGGGCAAACCATGCCTCACGTCCCACACGCCGGGCAACCTTACCTCGAGCACCGAACTGGGGGGAAACCCCAACGAGGTGGGCATCTCAAACCCCGCACTCCAGACATCGCTGATAAAGGAGCTCTCCAGATCGCAAGCAGATAAGGGCCTGGCATGCCAGGTCACGGTTGAGGCAACCCACCATGGCCCGACTTCCCTTGCTGCCCCTATCACCTTCGTGGAGATCGGCAGCGATGACACAGCATGGAAGGATGAAACGCTTGGCGAAGCCGTTGCCTCAGCTGTCCACCGCGCCCTCTCTTCACCCTTGCCACTCTCCCCCGGCACCCTTGCTGTCGGCGGGGGTCACTACTCCGAAAAGTTCACGAAGCTCATGCAGGAGGGGAAGCATGAGATCGGGCACATTATCCCGAAGTACGCCATGGACGAAAAGGCGGGAAGCTCCATCTTCAGGAGCTGCATTGAGAGGACCAGAGGCGGCTGCTCTAGCATAGTCGTTGACTGGAGAGGCGCCAACTCGGCTAGCAAGGAGGTTCTGCGGGAACTCGCGGAATCCCTCGGCATAGAACTGGTAAGGGTCTGAACGTAGCAGCCAACTCGGAAAGCTTTAAATTGCTCTTTACCTTTTTAGCCCATTGCTCACATGGAATAGGTGAGTCAAATGGGAATATCTGATACTCTGCGGTCTATGGCAAGGGTCTTGAAGCTAGCTACGCGACCCGATGGCGAAGAGTTCAGCCTGTCGCTAAGGATATGCGCGCTCGGCCTCATAATTGTCGGCGTATTCGGCTTCATAATTCAGCTCGTGGCAGCGCTTTTACTTGGTTCAGGGGCGTAGTCACAGTTGTCGAGCCAAGCCGGTACAATCAAGACTAGAATATTTGCCATACGCACCACTGCAGGGCAGGAACAGAACGTTGCGCTTCTCATCGAGAGGCGCTGCTTGGCTAAGAACATACGAATCCGCGCCATAGTCTCGCCTAGCGACGTCAGGGGATACGTTTTCCTTGAGGCCACTGGCCCGAACATCGTCAACATCGCCATTGAGGACGTCAAGCACGTTAAGGGCTGGGTGTCCGGCAAAGTGAATTTCGAAGATATATACAAGTTCATCAAGCCAAGGCCTGTCACCGAGCTCGTGGGCGTCAACGACAAGGTCGAGATCATTGCGGGGCCTTTCAAGTCTATGCAGGCAAAGGTGACCAGGGTCGACAAAGCGAAGTCCGAGGTGACGCTAGAGCTGCTAGAGGCGCCCTATACGCTACCTATCACTGTCCACGCAGAGCAGGTGAAGCTAGTTTCGCACGGCGAGCCGCCCAAGCCAGAAGCTGAAAAGGAGAAGGCAGAGCTATCAGAGAAAGAGAAGAAAACAGACATCTTCAAGGCATTTGGAGATCTAGAGGAGGAGTAATTTTGGGAACTAGAAAAACCTTCAACTTCATGGTCGACGGTGGAAAGGCTACCGGCGGGCCGCCAATCGGACCCACTTTGGGACCGACCGGCCTTAACATCCTGATGGTAGTCAATTCCATAAACGACAAGACCAAAGACTTTGAAGGGATGAAAGTTCCGGTTAAGGTAATCGCCGACCCAGATACCAAGGAATTCGAGGTCGAGGTCGGTGTGCCTACCACCACTGCCCTGATCGTTAAGGAGCTCCATCTGGAGAAGTGCTCCGCAAACGCAAAGGCAGAGAAGGTGGGAGACCTCAGCATAGAAGCGGCTATAAAGATAGCCAAGACGAGGTATCCACTTTCAGTGGCAAGGTCACTAAAATCATGCCTCAAAGAGGTCCTTGGTACCTGTGTCTCAATCGGCGTTACTGTCGCCGGTAAAGACCCCCGCGAGGTCCATAAAGAGATCGACGCGGGAACCTACGACGAATTGATACAGAAAGCGGAGGTACCATGACATGCTATACGACCTTCAGAGGCTCACAACCCTAGTCGACGACGCAAAGAAGAACTCGCAGAAGCGCAAATTCACGCAGGCTGTTGAGCTCGTAGTGAATTTCAAGGGTCTGGACGTGAAGGCTCCTGAGAACAGGATAAACGAGACCATTGGCCTGCCCCACCTGATAGGAAGGGAAGTCAAGGTCTGCATCATCGCAGACGGAGACATGGTGATCAAGGCGAGGGCATCGGGAGCTGACTTTATAATCACAAAGGCAGAGCTCGACCAGTACGCCGGCAACAAAAAAGCCGTGAAGAAGCTTGCTTCGCAGTACGACTACTTCGCAGCCAGGACAGACATGATGGCGACGGTCGGCAAAACCCTCGGCTCAATCTTGGGTCCAAGGGGCAAGATGCCAGACCCAATTCTGCCGCAGGCGAACATCGAACCTATTGTGAAGAAGTACAAGAATGCTGTCCGCGTAAAGATACGCGACCAGCTCGCCGTCAGGTGCAGGATCGGCTCCGAAGACATGGCATCGAAGGACATAGCCGAGAACATCCAGGCAGTCCTAGCTGCAATTGAAAGGAAGATCAAGCTGGACCAGTACCTCTCGTCCATCGTGGTCAAGACCACCATGGGCAAGCCGGTGAAGATCAGGTGATCGCCATGACAGCTACACCAAAGAAACATGTATCGCCAGAGAAGGAACAGGCAGTAAAAGATCTGCAGGCGCTATTCGACAAATACCCGATATTCGCCATAGCTGACCTGAAGGGTCTTAAGGCTTCGCAGTTACAGGTGCTCAAGAAGAAGTTCAAGGACGAGCTAGAGATACACATCGCTAAGAATAGGCTAGTGAAGCTGGCACTGCTGAACCTAAAGAAGAAGCACAAGGACATCGGCGAGCTGAATGAGTACCTAGCCGGGCCGAACGCATTCGTCTTCTCAAGGAAGAACCCGTTTGCATTGTACCTCATGTTCGAGAGGAACAAGGTGGAGTCGGAGGCATCGGCAGGCGACATCGCCCCAAATGACATTGTTGTGACGGCTGGTAACACAGGCATGCAACCGGGACCTATCCTCAGCAAGTTCGGCGCTGCAAAGATTCAGACGAAGATACAGGACGGCTCGGTATGGATCGCCAAAGACACCATTGCGGTGAAGAAGGGCGATGCTATCTCGGCTGACGTGGCTGACCTGCTGGGCAAACTCGGCCTGAAGCCAATCATGGTAGGGCTGAAGCTCAGGATGGGCTACGACGGCGGCATCATTCCAGGCGATGTGCTAGCGATAAACCTAGACGAGTACAAGGCGAACCTTGCAAGGGCTATACACGAGGCAATGGGCCTGTCAATCAACGCGGTATATCCGACCAAGGAGACCACGCCGCTGCTGATAGCGAAGGCGTACATGGAGGCCAAGGGCGTCGCAATAGAGTCAGGGATGCCCATCCCCGAGGTGATGGGAGAGGTGCTTGCACTTGCAGAGTCGCAGGGCAAGGCGGTCGCTAACGCAGTGAAGAAGAAGCACCCGGAGATACAACTCTAGGATGAGGGAGAGACCGAGGCGAAGGCTTTAAGTATCAAAAATGTCGTATAACACACACTTTGGTTGGGGGTGACTAAGATCGAGTATATTTACGCTGGTCTGCTTCTTCACAACGCTAAGCAGCCCATAAGCGAGGAAGGCGTGAAGAAGGTTCTAACTGCTTCCGGCATCAAGGCGGATGAGTCGCGCATAAAGGCACTGGTGGCGGCACTGGGCGAGATCAACATCGACGAGGCGATCAAAGCAGCTGCAATCCCCGTAGCAGCAGCCCCAGCCGCAGCGGCAGCTCCGGCAGCGGAGGCAAAGAAGGAAGCCAAGGAAGAGAAGAAGGAAGTGGCTTCTGAAGAAGAGACAGCAGAAGGACTTGGCTCTCTGTTCGGTTAAGCGAAGCGAGCAGAGCCTATAACCAAAGATTGGGTGCCCTAACGGGCCCCAGTTATATTATATTTCAATTTCCAACAATTCGTATTTTCTTTTTTTCGATAAAGATTAAATCAACAGGAGCCATATTCGACACGGTGACCTAGTTTGTACCGACGGAATTTTGCCTCTAGAGAAAGGGCAAAGAGGGTTATAGCAATATTCAGACAGCACGGAGCTATAGGCCCGGAGAAGGCAATGACATCTGCACAGCTGGGTCTCCCTGAAATGTTTGACGAATTCATGGAACGGCGGGGAGGCAGGAGGGGTGTCATTATCGAGGTTTCAGAGGGGAAGTACTACCTGGATGAGGCAAAGCTGAAGGAGATTACAAGCAATGCTGGCTGGCCAGTAGATCGCACCGTGATCATCAAGGAGAAGGAGATAGTGAAAATACGCTGCCCCTACTGTGGCAATCTCTATGACGGGTCCCTGGACAAATGCCCTCACTGCGGTGCTGGACGCTGAGATTCTAGGGAAATCACTACCGGTTTATCTGAAGTCAGAAGACTCTAAGAGGCAGCGTAATGCGCGTTTCCACTTTTTTCAAATGACTAGCAGAAAAGCTTACATCTTAGAAGATCAAGGTAGTGAAGGGTGAACGATGCCCGATTGGGAGGAATACTTCCAATTTCTGAGTAAAAGACAGGTAGAGCTGTTGGCTGTAGATTTTTGGAACGATTTAATCCTATTAAAAGAAAAGAACCATAAACTGTCAGCTCAATTAAAGAATAAATAAAGAAGATAGGCTGAGACGGATGGGAAATTGCGTGAGTGTAGCATTCCCTTTTATTACTGATCCTGAAAGACCCCATCAAAGATGGGCCACAAATTGACCGCCGTTCGATAGAGCAGTTAGCTCAAAGCACTATAAAATCGAAGCGCAGCAGTCAACGCTAAGCAACGGAACGGTTGGATAAATAAACCAGTGCTAATTTAGATAAAGCTAATTTATCGTTTTGATAGTAGGCGTGCAGATGCAATGTTAGAGGATTACAGGGGCATACCGAAACAGGCAAGATTCCTAGTCTACGCTGGGATCCTGCCCGCTCTGGCGTCTGGAATGCTCTATAACGACCTCTCGTTCTTCCTGACAGATGTCCAAGGAATCCCTGGCACCTACATGGGCTGGATCCTTACGGTGATGGGGTTGTCGATGGTGCTGACAAGCATCCCCATGGGGATTGCTGCAGATTATTTCGGCAGGAAGAGAATTTGGATAATAGGCAACGTCGTTGCAAGTGTGGTAATAGCATTATTTGCCTTCACGACAAACCTGGTGTTCCTCTTCAGCGCAGCTGTCTTAGAAGGCGTCAGCGATGCTGCGTTCTCAGCCTCGAGCAGCGCCCTTATGGCTGATTTGGCTGGAGATGAAAAAAGGACGAGCACATTCTCCCTCTCAGGCTTCGTCGGCAGCATAGCATCAGGAGTAGGGAGCTTCATAATACCATTTGTTGTTGTCTTTGAGGCTTTTGGACTCAGCAGCAAGGAAGCGCACGTCATGATCTATGTCGTCGTTGCAGCCTTGAGCCTGATATCTACGGTCTTTGTACTCAAAATAGGTAAGGTGAAGCACCACAAGAGCGGGGTGAAGGTCTTCCTTCTCAAAAAATCTAAGGGCGTTCTTGCAAAATACATCGTTGCTAATTCGATACTGGCGGCCGGGGCTGGCCTCTTCGTTCCCATAATGTCACACTGGTTTTACCTGAAATACGGCATACCTGACTCGATCTCGGTCCCCATCTTGGGCATATCGAGCATACTCATAGGGGTGTCAAGCCTGGCCGCCCCGATGCTGGCACGCAGGCTGGGGATCGTCAAGGCGATTGTCGCCACTCAGGGATTATCAATGTTCTTCATGATCGCCACGCCCCTCTCCCCCCAATTTTCGACAGCTAGCATCGCTTACACCTTCCGCAGTTTCCTGATGAACATGGCAGGACCGCTTCAGTCATCGATGATAATGGGCCTTGTTTCTCCAGATGAGAGGGGGGCAGCCGCCGGGATCAGCTCTGCCCTGTGGCGACTCCCCAATTCGTTCAGTGTCTCTATCGGAACATGGCTCCTAAACGAGAACTTGCTCTCAGCGCCATTCTACATAGCTGCGACACTCTATTCAATTTCAATAGCACTATTCTATTCCTTCTTCCGCAGGATCAGGATGCCTGAAGAGATGTCAAGAATTGAGAATGACGCTTAGCCATAATCTCTAGTTCTGTAATTCAATTGGCTTAGAGAGCGCAGTTTGACTGCGCGTTCTTTCTTCCTATCGCTATGAGCATAAAAAAATTAAGCGAGGGCAACAGGTGAATCTATCTTTAGTGTCCTGTAGCCCATTTTTTTCGATCACCATGCAAACTTGATTTGATTAAATCATTATAATCAATAATAAAGCTCTAATGTGGCACGATCACCCATTGTCGGATGCAATAAAATTGGTGCTTGCATCAACTTCGGTTGAAATTATCCAACTACTTGCATCAGGGGAGAGTGTGTTAGGTTAATAGCGACCCCGACCATTATGCTGTTGCCGCAGTTGAGACCGAAAAGGGCCTGCAACAGCAAATAACTGAAACCTTGGGTGAAACGACCGA
>JACTUC010000011.1 GCA_015660995.1 Candidatus Methanomethylicaceae archaeon
CAGAACCTAGCGGCGGCGCATAGGGCGGTCGCATCCTTCAGCTTCAGCGTGGAGCCGTCGTTGAGCTGTGCCTTGGCGTCGTAGGGCTTCCTACTCGCCTTCTCGGTGCCCTTGAACCCGACCTTTGCGTGAGTCCCGTCGCAGAATGGCTTGCTCTTCGACTGACCGCAGCGACAGAGTGCGCAGGTCTCGCCGGACGGCACCCTCTTGCCCTTGATCCACTTTTCAGGCTCGTTCTCCTTCCCGATCCCGATTATCCGTTTGTCAATGGGCAACCCTCCAGAAACAAGGTAGGGACCGTCCTTGGCAACCATTATCTTAACATTTTCTTTTGCCATGAATCGGAGTATTGTTTCTTGGGTATTTATGTTTGCTATGCCAACAATCAAAGGGAAAGAGAGATTAAATATATAAGAAAAAGTAATTGGAGTTTGGAGTTAACTGAAAAAAGGTAATATTTCTCAGATGAGGAATAAGCACGATGTGAGCGATATGTCTGATTTGGGAGAGGATCACTCTGCAATTATTGCGGTTTCGGACCTGCACCTAGGATTCGAAGATTCCGACAAGGACGCGTTTATCCGCTTCCTCGATAAACTTCAATCCGACGCCAGCGTCACGGACCTGGTCCTTCTCGGTGACATCGTGGACATGTGGAGGAGGGATGCGTCGGGCATTTTCCTCGAGAACAAGGACGTCCTTGACCTTATCCTCCTCTTACAGAAGAAGATGCGCATCTACTACATTGCGGGAAACCATGAATACCATGTCCTTAAATTGCAGGGCCGAGGATACCCGATCAAATTCCTTAAAGATCTCACGCTGCAGCAAGACGGTCTGAATTGCAAGTTTGTTCATGGCTGGGAGTTCGACGAGATGCAGATGCCGCACTTCATGGAATCGCTCTGTCATGCTATGTCTGACCATAAGGGTGACCGCGACACAAACATCTGGGCTGCCCTCAATCGCGATGAGGGTGATCTGAATCGCTTCTTCTCCGCGATAATACACGGGGGTAGACTACGTCAAACCGCCGAGATGCTGCAGCTCGACCCACAGGAGAGACTGAAGGAAACCCTGAAGGGTGTGGAAAGGAAGGCTCGTTCTACGGTTCAGCCAGGGGAAGTTCTTATCTTTGGGCATACGCACAGACCATTCATAAACAAAGCAGAGAACCTCGTAAATACTGGTTCGTGGATTAAAACTGAACCCATCCACAATACCTTTGTGCGACTGGAAGGTGGCAAACCCAGGCTATTCGTGTTCGAAGGATCCGAGATTACGGAAAGAGCAGACTTCTAACTAGCGTCCAATCGATATTTTCCTCATCTTCAACAATCGATGCTTTCTTATAGAGGAGAGTCTATCGAGAACTGGCTAATTTAGACTATAATATGAGGTGATTCATAATGGTGAATAAAATTGACAAGGCGAGAGCAACTCAAATACTCTCAGAGGTTAAACCGGAAAATGCCTTCCTCTTCTATCTAAGCGAAGGCATATCCACTGGAAATAGTGCGCAGAATCTATCCCAGCTATTTGAAATGATAAAAACCGTTGAGATCAAGTCTATAGAATTCCATCTTCAAAGGGGCGACTTCGAAAAGTGGATTAGATACCTTGGGGACAACATTCTTGCTATGCAAATAGCAAAAGTCAGAAAAATGCCCTTGGAGGGTGAAAAAGTAAGAGAGAAGGTTGTTGATGTGATTGGTAAAAGGATAATTAAATTAAAGTTTTTAGAATCATCCCCCTAATCATCAACATTTTTTTGAATAAACAAAAAGGAGATGGCGTGTGTTATCTCCACTGGTCGCAGAGTTGACAGAACTCATGGACGGAAAGTGACTAATCCCTATGCATACTGCTTTTGGTTCTGGCTATAAATTTGCAAAGGCGCTCGAAGAAGCGATCATAAAATCAAGACCAAATCGGTTCTTAATGAATGTGGATATTGGTGGTTCCATAGTCCAATGCCATTGCCCAACCACTGGTAGGATAGGCGACATAGTCTTCGAGGATGTACCCTGTCTGCTTTCCAAGGCAGATACCCCAAAAAGGAAGACCAAGTACACGGTCGAGGCCATATCGCTGGACCCGATCCAGAAGGAAGCAAAATCTTGGATTGGCATTAACCAAGCTAAGACCAACAGCTATCTAGAGCATTTTCTGAGAACGGGGCAGTTTAATGGGATGCTTGGCAATGTAACCGAGGTTAACAGGGAGGTCAAGCTTGGCAAATCAAGGATTGATTTTAGCTTGGGTTTCAAGGTCGGAAATGCCTTCCTAGAGGCTAAGAGCCCACTTACTGAGTTGCCCTTTTCCACCAATGTAAGACACCAAAAGCGACCATCGATGGCATCCTTTGACCGCCTCATAAAGCACTTTCACGATCTGGCAGAGACCATTGACCAAGGATCACGGGCCATTGTGCTCCTATGCTACCAATACAATGCGCCGCCCTTCCGCCCACCGCCCATGGAAAAGTCCAACGAGCGCATAGAGAAGGCAGCCATGTTCGCAGAGAAGAGGGGTCTTGAGACATGGCAGGCAAATATGGAAATAGACAAATATGCCGTGAGCCTAATTAGGTATTTCCGACTTAAATTGTTCGAGTGATAGAAATGCCACAAGACAAAATTACACTCTTCAAAACAACGACGTGCGAAAAGTGCAAGATCGCCAGCTTTATCCTAGGGAGGACGCTTGAGTCAATGGGCATCCCCTATGACAGCCAGGTGAAAGAGAGGTTCGTGGACACCGACACCAATGCCATGGTCGACATGATGATGCTGAACTCTATAGATGCTCCGGTGCTCGTGATAGGCGAGACAGTGCTGCGGGTGGACGAGGCAACAAATGCAAAACTAATCAAAGAAGCGTTGATAAAAAACGGTCAAGGACAACAACAATAATATATAAAGTTGCGAGGCCGATTGATATTAGCCTCTGATTTACCGTTTTTTCCATTCGTCATGGAACGTCTAATCAGTACTAGCTTAAAATGCAGCTAGTTTTAATTATCACTAGAAGCTATGAAAGATCATGCCCTTTTGTCCCAACTGCGGAAAGGAGTTTATAATCGGCACAAATTTTTGCCTTTACTGTGGGAGAGATTTGAGACCCTTCAGTTCACAGTTTGCAAAGGCTGATGCCCCACCTAATGATCAGCAACCTGCAACTCCGCCACAGACTGCTGCGCCGTCGCAGTCTTTGGTCCAGCCCATTTCCTCCCAGTCACCTCAATTTGTACCCCAGGCGCAGACAATGCCCCAGGCGCAGACAATGCCCCAGGCGCAGACAATGCCCCAGGCGCAGAAAGTGTCCCAGCCACAAATTACACCCGCAACGAAAAGCGAATCAGTTATCGGTGTAATACCCAGCGTCAGGAAAATGAAGTCTCTAGGAAGATATGATGAGTTTAATCTCGTTCTCACAACTGGGAGGGTTCTTGCTTTGCAGATTACCGCTTCCATATTGAAAAACGCAGCCATGAGCGCAAAGGAACAGGCCAAAGCTGAAGGTAAAGGCTTCTTTGGCCAATGGGGTGCTCAGCTTAATGCAGCATCTGCCTACGTGACAAGGTATATCTCAATGGCACCAGACGACATGCTGTCAGAAACCCCGGGCAATTATGCTGTTGACAATAATACCATCAGCAAAGTGAATGCTAGAATCAAGCCAACCAGCAAAGGTGGCGCCTCCCATGAGGATACTGATCTGGAGATTGAGTTTGAATCTTCCATGGGTAAGCAGAGCTTCCGGATGGACGATTACAGCGAGAGTATTGACCTTCTGAAGCAGGTTTTTGGAGATCGGCTTAAAATGCCATTTGGCTACTTTGCGAGGCGCTCATACGGAATTCGAATAAAGATCTAGCGTTATGGAGCAGTCGATTGCCTTATCGAGAAGCATAAAACTAAAGCTCTTTGATCAGGAATTGAGCCCTTTGTGTAAAGATAATGAAATAGAAGAGATCTGCTCAGATATACGCCGTCTGCTTGACCAGGCAGTGCACAGAAGCCTGACAAGCAACAAGATCGGAATATTGCTTTCTGGCGGACTTGACACTAGTATCATAGCCACTATCTCCAGTAAGTACACCCGTCTCCGCACATACACGGTGGCACTCGAGGGCGCGCCTGCTCCGGACGTTGAGTATTCCTCTCTCATTGCGCGTAAACTTGGTTTCGACCACAAGGTCCATTACCTTGATGAGGCCGAGGTGAATGAACTGATTACGCCAGTGGTAAAGGCTCTGGGTACCTTCGATCCTATGGAGATCCGCAACAGCCTAACCATTTTCGCCAGTATGCGCGTGGCCAAGGAGGATGGCATTGAAATCATATTGACAGGCGATGGTTCGGATGAATTGATGGCAGGCTACAGCTTTTTCTTCAACTTGAAGAAAGGCGAGCTTGACCTTGAATTGCAAAAGCTTTGGGGGTCAATGTCATTCTCTGCAATACCGCTCGCAAAGTCACTGGGCCTAGTGGCGAAGATACCCTTCTTAGATCCAGACTTCAAATCTTACGCAATGTCCCTCGACTCAAAATATAAAATATGGGTCAAAGATGGCGAAGTCTATGGCAAGTGGATACTGCATAAGGCTTACGAAGGCATTCTGCCGCAGGAGATCACCTGGCGCACGAAAACTCCTATCGAGTATGGCTCAGGAACGACAACTCTATCGCAGCTCTTCGCCTCACGGATTTCGGATGAAGCGTTTAACGAAAAGAAGGGTTACTACATGGAAAAAGATAAGGTGACATTACGAGACAAGGAGCATCTAGCGTACTATGAGATCTTTAGGTCTGTCATAGGCACACCTCACCGTGCTAGACACGGAAAGGCTTGCCCACAATGCAACTCTGACATCCCAGAGCGATCAACTTTCTGCCGTATTTGTGGTGCCTATCCAATTTAATAAAAAATTCTTTAGATCAGTGGCTTAGGGTTGTCCGGTCCACTAATTAGATGATCATTTTAGCTATTTCCAGAACTGCCACCATTTCTTCTTGGGTGCCTCAACCTTTGGAGCTTCCGCCTTTGCTTCCAACGGCGGTACTAATGTTTTCTTTCCGTCCTGGTCGTAGAACCACGTTTTCAGATAAGAGTCATAAACCTTATTTGCCATATTTTTCCACCTCTTTAATCAGTTTTTTTGGTTTAATTTACGCTATTACAAAACCTATTATTTTTTGGCAATCCAAATTCTTACTGCCTCTTCAAGAGCTCGGGATAGGTCCCCCTTTTTGCCGCCAAACCTCTCAACGGTCTTGAATCTAAGTTGCTTCTCCATTTCATCCGGGAGCTCCACACTAATACGGCCCAATTTAGCTCACCGACACTCCCACAGGACTAGTTAACCCTCGCATAACAGTCAGACTCGTTGGCCTTCATTATTCGAATGGCTGCTTCCCTGTCTCGCGTGCTCGGAACGAACATCTTTGTTTTTGTCGTCATTCTTAATTCCTTCTAGTTACTTATCCGTATAATATAATAAAAGTATATCCTCTTATAAGCTTATTAGTTTAAATACTTAAGGCTCTATTAAGTCGTATCGCCCTTCAGATCTACTATATGGAGGGCACACTATCAATCATAGCATCCCATAAGAAGCAGATAGAGACTTGTTTTCCCGATAGACTAAAAAAAGAGGATGCCCAGATCACTTCAGGTAGTAAAAAAATGGCTTTACTAGATAGTCTCTTTCAATTTATTATGCAAGGATTTGTAGCTGGCTTGCCAGCGATCGTGGTCATGGCCATCCCGTTCGTGCTTGGGCTCATCATTGGGTTTCTCCTCAGAAAGATTCTGAAGATAGCCATTATTGCCGCCATAATATTATTCATTATCACCTACTTCGGGCTTTTCAATCTGAGCTTTGACAGCCTAAAGGATCTCGTCGCTCAGTACGGACCAATCGCAGCGCAATACGCCGTCCTCATTCTGGGCATCCTGCCTCTCAGCGTTGGACTAATCATCGGTGTGATAATAGGTTTCCTTGTTTAGTGAGTCCTGCATGCAGCCGGGGAAGTAATTGATCATAGGTGATCCATAGGCAAAGACTCTGCAACTACAATCATGGGTAGTCATATATCTCACCCTAGGGACATTTGACTCATGGACGCTAGGAAGATTATCGGGGCATCGCTCTTAATCGGAACAATCCAATTCATTGTAATGTTGACCATTGCTGAAACCAAATACCCGGGTTACAGCGTCTCGCTCAACTATATAAGCGACCTAGGCGTCTGGAGCCAGACCTCGGCTTACATCTTCAACCCTTCGGTGATCCTTTCAGGAATCACGACGCTAGTGGCAGGTTATCTCATCTTCTCAAGGCTGGGATGGCGCAGCCAGGGAGCGCTACTTTGCATATCGGGGTTGGGTGCGGTCGGCGTGGGCTTCTTCAATGAGCTGACGGGTGCACCCCACATAATCTTTGCATTCATGACCTTTGTCGGAGGTGCGTTCGCAGGGATTATGCTCAAGAGGAGGCTGAAGGGGCTCATGGGTTATTTTGGTTTAGTATTTGGCATAGTATCACTACTGGCACTGATCCTCCTTGGAACTGGAATTTGGCTGGGTTTGGGGCCAGGGGGGATGGAGAGGATGATAACGTACCCTCAGCTAGCATTCAGCATGGCGCTAGGCGGCTACTTCTTGGCTAGCCCGACTGATAATAAATAGAATATGCTGAAACATCATAAGCATATCACAAAAAATTTGTGCCCAGCCTGTTCTTGTCTGGATGCATACGAGTCAACCATCAATTCAAATAATGAATAAATGGAGATAATGAGTACCCATTCTGAAAAAAGGGATTACGCATATAATCGATTATCAATAATCGCAGTTTACAGCGATAGTTCCTTTATGAGGGATTTGACCAACTCATTTCCTCTTTTCTTTTCAGGACCAAGGAACAGCCCTCCAGGGAGATCTGGTTTTCCGTATAAGGTTAGAATTTCCTTGACGCAGACCCTCAGAACGGATTCGTCGATATTGTACATATCGATTGAGAGCTGCGGCATGTTATCATGAGTTTTGTCCTTGAACTTCACACTGACATCACTCTTGGCGCATATCTCATTTATCTTGTCCTTGCTAAGGTCTATTCCCTTTATGCGTTTCACGTCATTCGTAAAGTACAGCAATTCTACCTCAGTTTCCATCATATAGTAACACATCCGATACAACGGCTTTGTTACCTCTAAGGAGAATCATTAATGAACCATCCTCCCTCGATTGATATGCTGCTCTCCAGAGGCAACCTAATTGGTCTTTACGTTATAAAATATAAAAATATTGTGGGAATGCAAAAAGCTGCTTTTAGCCAGTAGCATCTTCAAATCCACTGTGTCACACTGACCAGAGCAAAAACAATAATACCGATTCTGCATAAACTCACCACCATGAGCCTTTCTATCAACCTCCTCTCTTACGAGCATGGGATTCTGCGACAGGTGATCGACGTACTGAAGGAAGTTGGGGAGAAGCAGACTGTAGATAAGCATAGGCATTATGTTATGGAGATCGTACAGTTCCTCGACGTATACTTGGACCAATTCCACCACGCAAAAGAAGAGCAATTCCTCTTTCCTCCCGTTATAGGAGCCTCTGCATTATTGAGTGTTGAGATTCCTAAGCTTATCCGCGACCATCAGCATGCAAAAGATCTCTTGAATGTAATGAAAATAGAAATCAAAAGGAAGCCTGCAGAAGCATTTTGCAAAGCATCCCTTGAGCTTGTGGAGCATATGACCTCACACATTGACAAGGAGGAACTCTTGATCTTCCCCAAGATAGAGGGATACCTAACGCCTGAAGTGAACAAGAGAATAAATAGGGAGTATTCGGACTTCAACAGGCACTTCGGACCTGACTTCTATAGAACCTCTGAACACTTCGCAAAAAAGATACAGAACGATATACTTGGACCTGGAGCCTTCAGAACTACAGGCTGAGGTTTACAGGATCAAGCCTGCTGGCATTTAGCATTTTCAAAGCCTCGATGGCTATCCGCTTACTTGCCTCATTACTGCACTGATGCTTCTTTCCGATTGGAGCGCCTTCCTCAAGACAAGCCCGAGCGATCAACCCTTCTGGCCAAGAACTTCAGAAGTCCCAACGAAGGCTTTCTGTTATTTTCTCTCAAAGCTTCAGGCATTATGTAAAGGTATATCTTGTGCCCACCGAAGCACTCAACCTTAGCCGGCTTCCATCCGTCCACGCCAAAATCGTGGCTAACAATCCGTGTTCCGGGCTTTACCTCCTCCTCGAATTTTGATCTCAGTTTGTCGTTGCCAGTACCTGTCAAGTAAATGGCAATTACCGACGCCTCGGAGAGATCTGCGCTCAGAAGGTCTCCTTTGATAAGCTTCACCCTATCGATGAGGTTTTTTGACTCGAACATGGCCAGGGCTTCCTTGATCAGATCCCCGCGTATTTCATAACCGACTGCCATCCTAGCTCCAAAGTCAGACAGCGCTGAAAGCAGGATACGGCCATCGCCACAACCGAGATCCATTACTATGTCTGATGGGCTGACTTTTGCCAGCTTGAGCATTCTATGGACTACTTCTGGAGGAGTCGCCACGAAGGGGAGGCAGCCCCAAAAAAAATCTTGTGGATTGCCTCCCGATGACAGGTTCAAAGAGCTGAATGGTAGGATCATCTGTGCCCGCATCCGAAGCTTATTTACCATTATCGAATTATCATAATAAGGATTCTTGGCTTTTATGCAGCATCGCTTTGCACACTCTTGCGCAAATACTGCTTGATCTGGCCATGATCTGTGCGCAAAACCCAAAAGTCAGCAATGAAGAGTCGCTAATACCGCTTCATAAGCCCTCCATCACCATAAGTCTTTTAAAGATCATCGACTCGATGATATAACAGAGGAATAAAAATTGGTAAAATGTCCAAAGTGCGGAAAAGATGTAGCCAAGCCAACTAAGACATGGAAACTCGCCCCGAAGGGGAAAAAGGCAATCAACATAGGCCTGTATAAGTGCCCAAGCTGTGGAGCTTTCTTCAGAGCTGCAATCAAGTAGATAATTTTTTTCCTTTTTTTATTTTTTCTATATTCTCCGTATGTAATTTCTGTTTCCTGTTATCGCACTATTTGCCAAAAAAATCAGCTACTTCCTTGAGCTTGTCGGGAACAGCGATGTGTTGAGGGCAGACCTTGACGCAAGCCCCGCATTCTTTGCAGGATGATGCGTAGCCCTCCTTGCTCAAGAACATAGTGTAAACGCGCTTAGCACCATCTGCAGCGTCGAATACAAACGCATTATTATATTGGTTGAAACATTCCGGGATATCTACACCGTTAGGGCATGGCATGCAATATCCGCATCTAGAGCAGTCGATCTTCATTCTTTTGCGGTAGAAAGACCTGACCTTGAAGAAAAGTTCGAGATCTTCTTTGGAAAGCGACTCAGGCAATCCCTCTTCTGCAGCCCCCAGATTTTCCTTCACCTGTTGCATGGCATTCATACCACTGAGTACAACTGTGATTTCAGGATGGTTCCAGACCCAGCGCAGTCCCCACTCCGCGGGTGTCCTGGTGGCATATGCCTTTGACCATATCTCCATCAACCCAGGGAGATCTCTTGAGAGGAGGCCGCCACGCAAAGGCTCCATTGCGATGACCCCAAGTCCTCTTGAGGCAGCATAGTGAAGCCCCGCGGTTCCTGCTTGGAAACCCTCGTCCAAGAAGTTGTACTGGATCTGACAGAATGTCCAATCATAAGAGTCTACAATCCTCTTGAAAGTTTTGATGTCATCATGGAATGAGAATCCTGCATGTTTGATCCTGCCGTCTCGGATCGTCTCATCGAGGAACTCACTGACGCCCAACTCCTCAAGCTTGCCCCAGAAGGTCTTGTTCAAGCCGTGCACCAGATAAAAATCAATATGATCCGTCTGAAGCCTCTCAAGCTGCTCGCCAAGGTACTTGTCCATGTCCTCTCTCGTGCTAATCAGCCAGCTCGGCAGCTTCGTTGCCAGATTAACCCTCTCGCGGTACCCATCCTTCAAGACTCTCCCGACAAATGGTTCGCTCTGACCACGGTGATACCCATATGCAGTATCGATGTAATTGACACCACAGTCAATTGCATAGCGAATAATCTTCTTTGCAAGAGTCTCATTGATGGTGCTATCATCATTTGTTGGAAGCCTCATGCACCCAAACCCAAGTATAGAAAGCTCCCTCTTGCATCCTTTCATCTGTCGGTAGAGCATGACTCCCACCTTGCGCAAAGCTCCCTCACAGTTAACAGATCCTTCTATGGGAAATGCTAATTTATCACTGCCTGTATTCTTACTCGTTAAATGACGCAATATGCATTCTGGGGGCAGGGGAGCAGATGAATGATTTAGGCTATGTTCTAGGCGTCCTTTTGGGGGATGGAAATCTTAACCAATTTGGTTCACATTACACCATTAGACTTAAAACAACTGATGAATCATTTGCTCTTCATTTCAAGAGTTCCTTGGAAAACATTACTAAGAAGAGGGTTTTTTTCTACCACAAGGAAAGAAGGCGCATCTGGAATCAAGGAAGCAAAACATATGATTGGAATTATAGGGAATTTACTGTTGACACTCATTGTAAGCCTTGGTATTTGATCCTTAAAGCGATGAAAGAAAAGGTTCTGAATGGGCTAATAATCAATGAAGATTTGGTGTTCATTAAGGCATTAATCAAAGGGTTTTACGATTCCGAAGGATGTTCTAACAGTAAGTCCATCAGACTTTGCAACAAAAATAGGGCATTATTGGAACTAATGCAAGAATGCCTTAGACGACTTAACATTAATTGTTCCGGAATTTACCAACAGAGGACCGAACATGTCCTCTATATAGGTAGTAACTCCGAGAAAATGAAGTTCCACAATATTGTGGGGTGTAAGGGGAAATGAGCGAAATCAGCCCCTATGTTACTATGGCTGAGAGATTGACATATTGAGACGGTGTTGCTATGGAAAATGGGAACGGCTCACATGCAGAACGCGAGGAAATTCAGGAGGCTTATAAATGGAATCTGAAAGACCTATTCTCTTCCGATCAGGAATGGAAGAGTCGCAAAGACGAACTGTCCGACAGGCTCCTCTTATTGTCTGATTTCAAAGGCACGCTGAACCACTCTGCTTCGGAACTCAAAAGCTCTTTAGACTTCTACTTCGAGCTCAAGAAGGAGATTGCTCGCCTCTTTGCCTACGCGTCCATGTATTCCGACCAAGACACACGGCAGTCTGTACCCTTATCCATGAAACAAGAAATTTCCCAGTTGGAGACAAGGCTGAGCAGCCTTACGGCTTTCATAGAACCCGAGATTCTGCAGATCCCCGAAGGTACCATGCAAGCCTTCTGCGCAGATGAGCCTCCTTTGAGGCTCTATAACCACTACTTGGCCGATGTCTTCCGCAGAAGAGAGCACACGTTAAACGAAAAAGAGGAGAAGATAGTCGCGGAAGCTGGATTGATGTCCGATACCCCTCAAGAAGTCAATTCAATTCTGACGAATGCTGATCTTCCTTACAAAACCATAATGCTCTCCGATGGCAAGCAAGTGAGAGTCGACCCGACCAACTACGTCTTTTACAGGGCGAGCCCAGGCCAGAATGACCGCATCAAGGTATTCGAATCCTTCTTTTCCTCTTTGAAAAGCTTCGAGCGGACTCTTGGCACCCAGCTTTATGGTCAGATAAAGAGGGATACATTCTATAAAAACGTGCGGAACTATGATAGCTGCTTGGAAAGTGCTTTACACAGGGACAACATTCCCATAGGGGTATATCATAATCTGATAAAGAACATAAACGACAACCTCCCTAACCTTCACCGATACTTGGTACTTAGAAAGAAGATGCTCGAGCTCGATGAACTGCATTATTATGATTCTTACCCGTCAATGGTAAAAGAGATCGACCTCAGATATGACTACTCCGAAGCAAAAGAAGTAATCCAGAAGTCCCTTTCCTGCTTGGGGAAGACTTACAGCGACACTCTGGAAAAAGCATTTTCCCAGCGCTGGATTGACCTATACCCCAATTCAGGCAAACGCTCAGGAGCTTATTCCGAGGGGGACACATATGATGTGCATCCATACATCCTCACCAACTTCAAAGGCAGATTCGACGATGTGGAAACGCTTGCGCATGAGCTAGGGCACGCTGCCCACAGCTACTTCTCGAACAAGACCCAGCCCTTCGTCAATTCCCGATATCCGATCTTCCTTGCTGAGGTTGCTTCAACGGTCAACGAGGCATTATTGGTGGACTACGAGTTGAACCGCGTCACGAACGAGGCACAGAGGCTCTCCCTTCTAGGGAACTACCTGGAAGGATTTCGCACGACGCTCTTTCGGCAAGCGCAGTTCGCAGAATTCGAGCTGCAAATCCATCTGGAGGTTGAAAAGGGAGAATCTTTGACTGGAGACAAATTTACGGAGCTTTATCAAAATATATTGAAAAAACACTTTGGGCACGCGGAAGGCATATGCACCATAGATGATCTCTACGGGATCGAATGGGCTTACATACCTCACTTCTACTACAATTTCTATGTCTTCCAATATAGCACCTCCTTCACCGCAGCTCAGGCTATCGCTTCCAGGATTCTGAAGGGGGACGAAAATGTGGTGGCTGCCTATATTGATTTTCTGAAGAGCGGCGGTTCTGATTATGGGATACCGACATTAAAGAAGCTTGGAATCGACATGCTCAGTAGCATCCCATTCGAACTGACAATGCAGAGGATGAATCACGTAATGGACAGCATCGAAAAACTGGCTTCAGTCTGATAATCTGAAACAATAATTGCATATGATAAGAGCTATAAGCGTGAATTTCTTAATGCTGAAAAAGCATGTGGATCCCTGTCAAAACATCAGCCCGGATTATGATGCAGGTTGAACAATCATGTACGCCATTAAGGTTGACGATCTGACAAAAAACTTCAACGGGAATGCTGCAGTGGATCATATCTCGTTCACCGTTGATACAGGTGAGCTTTTCGGGCTGTTGGGTCCGAACGGTGCTGGCAAGACGACCACAATTAATATGCTCACCACCCTCCTCCAACCAACGTCGGGCTACGCAGAGGTTGCGGGGCACGACGTCGTGCAGGAGAGGGATGCCGTTAGGAACAGCATCGGTATTGTCTTCCAGGAGACCGCGCTTGATAACAGGCTGACTGGTAAGGAGAACCTAGAGTTCCATTCGGTGATGTATGGAATGAGCAAGCGGGACAGGATTGACCAGATAAATCAAGTTCTTGACCTCGTTGAGCTCAGAGACAAAGCCGATACGCTCGTGATTAAGTACTCGGGTGGAATGAAGCGCCGGCTGGAGATTGCCAGGGGGTTAATCCACCATCCCAAGGTTCTTTTCTTGGACGAACCCTCTCTGGGGCTTGATACCCAGACGCGCCGGCATATCTGGGATTATATCAAGAAGCTTAACAAGGAGGATGTCACCATCATCATGACGACCCACTATATGGAGGAGGCGGATTACCTCTGCGACAGGGTCGCCATTATGGATCACGGGAAGATCGTCGCCATGGACGCCCCAAGCAATCTTAAGGACTCGCTTGGCGGAGATATTATTTCCTTGGAGATCAAGGACCAGGGGAGCGACGACTTAATTGCCGACCTGAAGGGCAATCAGTGGTTTAAGGGGTTCGACAGGCATGATGGAACACTAGATCTCAAGGTATCTAATGCAGACAAGCATGTCCCCGAGATATTCCTGGCCGCTGAAAAGAGGGGGCTCTCAATAGACTCTGTAAACCTTCGGAAACCCAGCCTTGAAGATGTCTTCCTCGGCTTCACTGGCAAGACCTTGAGGGAGAGGGAGGCGACGCAAGCTGACCGGAGGAGGGAGAGATCGATACAGAGGGCGCGCCAATGAGAATCCTAAATCTGAAAGCCATTTACATCCTATGGCTCAGGGAGATGAAGATTTTCACAAGGGCTAAGTCGAGGATCTTGGCGAACATATTAACCCCATTGATCATCCTCGGCGCCCTTGGCTTTGGTCTGAGAGGCGCAACGATACCCGGCATACCTGCGAGTATTGGCTATCTGCAATTCCTGATTCCTGGCATGGTGGGAACAACGATGATCTTCTCCTCGACCTTTGCAGGAATGTCCGTCCTCTGGGACAGGCAGTTCGGCTTCCTGAAGGAGATTATGGTGACCCCCGTGAGTAGGGTATCAATTGTCCTCGGTAGGATGATGGGAGGAACTACTACATCCGTAATCCAGGGTATCACGATTCTGCTAATTTCCATAATTGTGGGCTTCAGAGTTCTCAGCGTCGTATCTGTGCTTGAATCTATAGTCCTCATGATCATGATGTCAGCCGCGTTTATCGGTCTTGGCTTGGCCATAGCATCTAGGCTTAGGGACATGCAGGGTTTTGGTATGATAATGAATATCATTATGTTGCCTGTGCTTTTCCTGTCCGGCGCATACTATCCACTCACTAATATGCCTTCTTTCATAATCTACGCAAGCTACCTGAACCCGCTGACCTATGGTGTTGACGGCATGAGGGGCGTCCTGATCGGATTATCCGCCCTCCCAGTGACTTTGGACTTCGGCGTACTGCTTGCCTTCTGCATATTTATGGTCTTACTTGGCACCTTTCTCTTCGAAAAGAGCGAAGCTGTTTGACCCAAATATGGTCTGTTAGCCTAAGATAACTCTTACTTAAATTCAAGAAGTTGGGTGACCCTCTAGTCCGTAACGATCTAAAATTCAGAAAAAAGGAAAAGTGGGACGATCCCACACGCCTCATTCAGATTATCTGACTCAACAAACCGGCGTTCTGCATGAGTTTACGCTTCAGTTATACCGCTTACCGTAGGAGGATGAACCATACTGGTTTCTCCTCGGGGAGTATCCGCGGCTAAGTAGCGCTGGGTCGTTGCTCCTGCTCTCGGATCCCTGACGATCCCCTCTACCAGAATGGTCTCCATAATAGCCGCGATCCCGACGCCCATATGAGTTCGAGCCGTTTCCTTCCGATCGCCTTCCGTAGCCGCTACCTCTGAATTGACGCCCACCATTCCCTCCATCTCTGTAATTGTTCCTCTTGAATGGCAGTACCTCGACATTAGTCGCCTCAATCTCTTGGAGGTTGAAATCGAAGGTGTTCACGACACGGGACAGCAAATCGAAGTCCTCCCTGCTGAGGAGTACGATCGCCTTCCCCCTCTTGCCCGCCCTCGCGGTCCTTCCGATCCTGTTAACATAATCCTCCGGGTCCCTCGGAACGCTGTAGTTGAAGATGTGCGTTATGTCCTTGAAGTCCAGCCCCCTTGCCGCGACATCCGTCGCAACGAGGACATCAATGCCGCCGTTGTGGAACCTCTCGATGACATGCTCCCTCCTGTTCTGGGCGAGGCCACCGTGGATCGCCTCTGCGTTTATTCCGTTATTCCTGAGGTTCTGGGTGACCAGATCGACGTCCCTCCTGGAATTACAAAATATCAACCCGAGTTCTGGGTCCTCCTTGCGAAGGAGGTGAACAAGCAGCGAGAATTTCATGTTATGATCGCACTCGCAGTAGTACTGCTTAAGATCCTCCTCCTTGACCTGTGTGGCAGTTTTCACCTTCTTGGCGTCCTTGGTAATCCTGTCCCGGACGCTCGCTAGGGCACTCGACATTGTCGCACTGAACATTAGGGTCTGTCTGTCCTCCGGGATGTCGCGCTCGATCGTCTGGATGTCGTCGATGAAGCCCATATCGATCATCTTGTCTGCCTCGTCAAGCACGAACGTCCTGACATTCCTCACGTCGAGGGTGCCGCGCCTCATGTGGTCCATGACTCTCCCGGGAGTCCCAACGACTATTTCAGCGCTTCTTATCCCGCTCACCTGTGGCCCCATCGGTGCGCCTCCATAGACACACTGAATGCGGAGCCCTTTCCTGCGGGAAAACTTCACAAGTTCGCTGGTTATCTGCAACGCCAGTTCCCTTGTAGGTACAAGTATGAGCGCCTGGGTCTTAACCCCACGCTGCACCTTCTCCACAAGCGGAATCCCAAAAGCCCCTGTTTTTCCGGAGCCTGTTTCAGACTGACCGATGACGTCGTGACCTTCCTTTATCAACGGTATCGTCTCGCACTGGATCCTGGTAGGCTCCTTAAAGCCTATCTCATCCAGCGACTGTAGTATACTATCTTCTATATTCAGATCTTCGAAATTCGTAATCCATTACCTCATTTTTTTGATTGTTGCTGTGTAAAGCCACAAAAGCAATAGAATTAGCATGATTGGCTAACGCTATTTGTCAAGGCCTTCGTACTTTAGACCCGTTCAAGTCGGAGTCATTGTATTTAAACTTATGCCCATCCGTTGACTAGGACTTATTCCTAGACCGAGACACCGATGATCTTCTCTCAACCAATCATCAATATCTCTCAAGCAATTCCTTCTTCTTGGCATCAAATTCGGATTGGTTTATTATCCCCAGATCGAGCAGCTCTTTTAGCTTCTTGAGCTCATCATATGGTGTGGTAGATCTCGCGGACGCGCCATAGCCTCCCCTCACCCTCTCTATCCCGTCGTTAATGATGTTGACAAGTTTTGTAGCCTCCTCCTTTGGTATTGCGGGAATTCCAGGAAGTCCATTCGCATTGAGGTGGAAGAGATCTCCAAGGTCCTCGGTGACGCCAGGTCCGGTTATCACAACCTCGCTCGAGAGCATTCCGTTCTCAATGTTCACAGAAGTGATAGCGCTGTACCATATCTCGTGAAGGTTTGACCTCAACCCCAAATTCCTCGGATTCCTTATCAGCAACCTCCGGTCCGTGGCGAATATTGTGTTCGGATTGATCATGGTGCCACCCGGAAGCACCCTACTCTGCCGCGCTATCAGCAAAACCTGCTCGCCAGGCTTCAGATACTTCTTGATCTTAGCGATTTCGTCAGCATGACTGATCTTTTCCTCGCCTGCGTCCACGTCGTCTCCATTCAACGAACTCATTTCTACCATTTACTCCTTCGAAAACCTAAGCTATAAACTTTAAAAAAAGGGAAAACTTTCAAGAATAAAACAGATTCTAGGGCCGCACCCTTCAAACGTGACAGCTGCCGCCATGTTTCTCAAAGTATCGCTGGTGATACTCTTCCGCTCTATAGAACGTCGAAGCAGGGACGATCTGGGTCACTATTGGCTTCTTGTACTTCCCAGATTTCTCCAGCTCCTCCTTGGACTTCAAAGCCAGCATCTTCTGTTCCTCGCTGTGGTAGAAGATTACCGAGCTGTACTGTGTCCCGTAATCCGGGCCCTGCCTATTGATTGATGTGGGATCGATGTAATCCCAAAATACTTCTAGGACCTCCTCGTAGGAAATCTTCTCAGTATCGTACTCCAGTTGTACTGTTTCGGCGTGCCCGGTCTTCCCAGTGCAGACCTGCTCATAGGTCGGGTTCTCTAGGTTCCCCCCCATATAGCCCACGGCCGTAGAGACCACGCCGTCAACCTTGCTGAATGCCTCCTCAGCCCCCCAGAAGCAGCCCATCCCAAACGAAGCTTTTTGGATTCCCATGAGCTACAGATAAACGATCCGCAATAATTACTTTACTTGCCTGCGAGAGGCTTTGGTACCAGAACCTCGCTCGGGCTAGGGCTCTTTCATGAATTTGACGAACTCCTCGAGGGACCTCTCCTTCAGCGTATAGTTCGTCCGCTTCTCCTCGCCGATCGTGGAGTGGCTCTTCTGACCATAGTCATGACCTGGATAAACTAGGGTGGCATCATCCAGCATCATCAGCTTATTGAAAAGGCTGTCAAACATCTCCTCCGGGCTGCCATCAGGCAGGTCTGTTCTGCCGCATTCGCCGATGAACAGCGTATCTCCAGTTATGACCGCACCTCCGACAAGTAGGCATATGCCATCGTGGGTATGCCCAGGCGTATGCATTATCCTGATATTCAAACTCCCTATCAACAACTCGTCTCCGTCAGTCACTCCAATGTCCTTGTTGATCCTTGAAAGCCTGTGAGCAACAATCTTTGAACCAAGCGCAGCTTTCACTTCGTTGTTGCCTGCCGTATGATCGCTGTGGTAGTGTGTCGAGATTATGTATCTCGCTCTGAGCCCTCGATCTTTCACGAACGCGATTATCTCGTCTGCATTGTAGCTGGTGTCCACTATTGCAGCCTCCCCCGTTCCTTCATCTGCGATCACGTATGAAAAATTGTCACCATTCCGCTTGATCTGTTCGAGAATCAACCGGATCGCCTACAAAAAAATAGGCACTAGCTATTAAAAAAGGTTAGGCGACCGTCCGTAGCGTATCCAAGAGGACCGTCAATCCTGCCTATCGGCACTTTTATAATGCGTGCGTGCTATTTTATCAGTTAAGGCTTCTTGCCACGGTGCAACTAAATGGAAGGCAGCAGCGCTAAGCGTTCTCCCGTAGGCGCATTCCTGGCAGGGTTGATTACTGGAATCATCCTATTCTTCTTCAACTACTTCGCGATAGGCATGGTCATACTGGCCGCTGTGGCTGTCGGAGCCGTCTTCTACCTGAGACCGCGCTTCGCTTCATCGGTGCTTCTAGCATTCTTGCTTATACCGCTCTTCTCCATCTTCCCCTCTGTTCAGCCGTTAAGCGCTCCTGTACCTATCATGGTTGTCGCATTGGCTTTCCTCGCCGTTCTGACGCTCAACATGATCGACTGGTTCGGTTCCCTTATAGGGATCTGGCTTGGCCTTGCTTTGTATTCCCCTTACGTAATATTCCTCGTCATACCCATAATAGTGGCCCTCTCTGCCTACAGTGGCATGAAGAAGGCAGGTGTTGCAGCTGTAATCTTTTCGATCTTTGGAGCTATCTTCATGAACGCTGGCCTGATCGGCATCGCGCTGCCGCCTGAATTCCTCTTCTACACCACCTTCTTTCCGACGATCGGCACCATCTCAGGAGTCCCATTTGCCTCGGGCCTTCTGTTTTACCTCTTCGGATCCAATTGGCAGCAGTCGCTGAACGTCGGGTCTTCGGCCTTTGTTCTGAACAACACGCCGATCTATTTCCTTGCTGTGGCAGCCGTCATCATTCCAACCTCATTCTACCTGGCAACATTCATAAGGAGGTCTCTGAACCCTGCTTTGTCGAAACTGACTGCTGCTGTCATAGGATCTGCGCTTGGTGCCCTGCTTTACGGGACCTTCTATCCCCTCCTGATCTCCGTCGGCATCGTATTCCTCTTGGGCTTTTCCTTCACCGCCCTCAACCCGCTGTTGGGTTCCAAGCCGAAGCTTTCGGCAAGGGGGGTCTCTCAGCTGCTTAACAAGCCCGCAATTATGGAAGCTGGTAGAGCCAAAAACGGCGCAGTAATGGTCGAGCGGAACCCCTCCAAGGCCTTCAGCACCATGAGCTACTGGGATAGGGCGAAGGGTCTTGACGACGTCAAGGAAGACCTCTTCAAATCTGTTATTCTGCCCATGAACAAGCGAACAGAGGCAGAGAAGTATGGCGTAAAGCCCGTCAAGGGCATACTCCTCTACGGCCCACCGGGCACAGGCAAGACCATCTTGCTGAGAGGGCTTGCCTCAAAGCTGCCGATGACCTACGTGGAGGTGAATCCCGGCTCCCTTCTCTCAAAATGGTATGGGGAGAGCGAGCACAGAATGAAGGAGGTTGCCGAGACCGCGATACAGGATGCCCCCTCCATATTGGCCATAGACGAGCTTGACAGCATTGGAAAGGAGAGGACTGCCTACTCCCACGACGATGTGACGCCTAGGGTTCTCAATGTCCTGCTCATGGCCATGGACAAGATCTTCCAGGGCAATGCAGATGTCATAGTGATGGCCACTACCAACAAGCCCCAGCTGCTGGACAAGGCGCTGCTGAGATCCGGGCGTTTCGATAAGATCATCTACGTCGGCCCTCCGGATGCAGAAGCTCGTGAGGAGATCTTCAGGCTCTATTTGGGGGGAAAGGGGAAGATCCTCGATGAGAGCATCGACTATCGCAGGCTCGCAGAAATGTCCGAAAGGTTCACGGGAGCGGACATAGAGAACCTTGTGAACTTGGTAATGTCCAGCGCTTTCTACAACAAGGTGCTCGAGAACAAGGAGCAGAGGGTCGACCAGCAGGTCCTGGAGAATGCAATCAAAGCCACAAGGCCCTCGATCGATCTCTCGATGCTCGAGGAGTACGATCTCTTCCGACTCGAGTTCCAGAGGGACAAAAGGATAGTGAAGGGTTGGGAAGCGGGCATCCCTAGCATTACCTTCAATGACATAGGTGGCCTTGAAGATGTGAAGAGCGCACTGAAGGAGGCCTACGAGCTGCCGCTGGTGAAGGGCGACCTGCTGCAGAAGCTGAACGTCCAGCCGATCAAGGGCATACTTCTCTATGGCCCGCCGGGCAACGGCAAGACTCTTCTCGCCAAAGCTGTTGCCAACGAAGTCTCCGCGAACTTCTTCACCCTTAGCGGAGCAGATATCGCCAAGAACGGCGCCACCCAAGCAGCATCTACCGTCAAGGAGATGTTCAACCTAGCAAAGGACAACGCCCCCTCGATAATCTTCCTTGATGAGTTAGACCAATTGGCACCTGACAGGTCGAACCCACAGGGTTCCGACTTTGTCTCAGTGACAACTGAACTTCTTGGCGAGTTGGATGGCATAAAGGACTTGAGAGGTGTTATGGTCCTTGCAGCAACCAACAGACCAGATAGCGTGGACCAAGCTCTGCTCAGGTCAAACCGGATTGAGAAGCACCTTCTCGTGCCAGCACCCAACGAATCCGCCCGAAAGCAGATCCTTGACATCTGCCTGAAGGGCGTGAATTCGAAAGATCTCTCCGTGGACGACCTTGTCAAAATGACCGATGGCTACAGCGGAGCGGAGATAAACGAACTCGTCAATTCTGCCAAGAAAGCACTGATTGCGGAGTCCGTGGGCGGCTCAACTAGGGACTGGCTTACCATGGATGACTTCAAGACGGCCATCGATAAAAAAGAGAAGGAGACGCTACCGACCAATGGCAGCTCTCCGCGTGGCTTCTAGAAAGACAGGCAGAGTTAGAGCTTCTTGCCGCACTTCCTACAGTAGCTAGCGTCCCTTGTGTTCTTATCGCCGCATTGGGGGCAGGTTATAGGTTCCCCGTAGTAGGCTTCCTTCACGTTTTGACTCGTGGTCTTGAATGCTTCCCTTAGTTCCGATCCTACCGTCGAGAATGCTTTCTCCATCTCCTCGCCAACTCTGTTGAAAGTCTGCCTAAGGTCCTCTACTCCTGGATAATTGACCCCAGCTCGTACACCGCCCTCTGTCCTTACGCCGCAGTTGGGACAGAAGTAAGCCTCAGGAGCCAATTCTTTACCACATCGAGAACAGTATGTCAAATATATCTCCAAGCTATATACCGCGATTCTGGATTTAAACAAGCTGGCGCCAACTCCCTGTCTAAGCTTATTTGGAACCTTCCACCATAGAACAACTGCGGCCCAATCCGAGGAGTGGTGTCTGTGTTTGAGTTTGGGAATATCAGATTCAGGTCGGTAGAGAGGGAGGATCTAAAGTTGCTCCACGAATGGGAGAACGACTCCGAGCTCATGATGTTCTCTAGGAGCAAGCCAATGAACTTCGCCAGCATGGCGCAGTTGGAGAAGCAGTACGAGGAATGGATAAAGGACGAGAAAACCCACCGGTTCATCGTCGAACTCATGCCCCAGAGAGAGCCAATTGGAATAGCCCGCATAGAGCTTCAGGAATGGGGAAATATCAGGGCAGCAGACTTGGGGACCTACATAGGGAATAAGGAGATGTGGGGGAGGGGCCTCGGGCGCACGATCACGGTTGCACTATTGGAGATATCCTTCAACCAGCTGAATATGGAGAGGTGCGATGCTTGGAGCGTTGAATTCAACGAACGCGCCCACAAGGTGTTGGAGTTATGTGGCTTCAGGAAGGGCGGTGCCATAAGGCAGACTGTCTTAGTAAACGGAAGGAAGTGGGACAGCTTCCACTTCGACATCCTGAGGGATGAATACCTAAGCAGAAGGGATGATCTTCTAAAGGAGACTTTGGGACCAAAATATACTCAGTATCTTGAGCAGCTTCAGGTAGTTCAGTGAACCTCCAATATCCGAGGAGAGATCCAAAGGTCGTTTTATTATTAAGCAAGCTATAAATTCAAGAGGCAATATCACAAAAATACTTATCACCAAAACGTGATGGACATTGAAGATGAAGCTTTACACCCACAAAGGATGCGCAAACTGTAAAAAAGTTAAGGCCGTCCTGCTGAAGTTGCTCCCTGAGATGGGGCTGAACTACGAGTCAAGCGTCGTTGAGCGAGACATAGATGACACTGATGTGTTGGCAGACCTCATGATGCTGAACATCGAATATACACCAACAATAAATATCGGAAATGCTACCATCACCGGCGACGAGATCCTCGACGAGGTTAACCTGCGCCGATTCATTGAATCGAACATAAAGATATCACCCTAAGCCAAGTCGAAAGATAATTTAATAACCTTCCTTTTATTTTACTCAGGCATTGGGCCGGTCGTCTAGTTTGGTTAGGATACTGCCCTGACACGGCAGTGGTCACCGGTTCGAGTCCGGTCCGGCCCACCACTGCTACCGATTCTCACAATTAACCCCAAGTTCCTTTGCGGGGTAGTTCAAATATACCCAATCCGCACAGTATAACTGTATCTGGAGGGAGGAATTATTGTCCTCGCAGTATGACGAATGGGCAAAAGTATACGATATGATCTATGGAAATTACAAGGACGATCTTGCGTTCTACCTTGAGGAGGCGAAGAAGACCAATGGTAAGATCCTTGAGGTCGCCTGCGGAACGGGTAGGATTTACATTGAGCTGCTTAAACAGGGGATGAGCGCAGTAGGGATCGATATTTCCGAAGAAATGATCACGACTCTGAAGAAGAAAGCACGGGAGAATAACCTTAATCCAGAAGTCTATGTCGCCGATATGCGCAATTTCCGCCTGAATGAGAAGTTCTCAATTATCATAGTTCCTTTCAGGTCTTTCCTCTACAATCTTACTACCGACGATCAGCTCAAGACCCTCCTCAATTTCAAAACGCACCTACTTCCGGGAGGAAGACTAATCCTAAACTTCTTTTATCCGGACATAGAACGGATGATGAGCTTCGGTAAGGAGTCTGAAGACTTAATTGTCATGGACAATGGCAGGTATGTTCTCAGGGAGAAGTCATTCTTCGTCGATGAAGTCAACCAGACCATAGAGACAGTCGCTGCACTCTTCAAGGACAAAGAACTCTTTTGGAGGGGAGCCTACCGCCTCGCGCTGATATATAAGAGAGAGTTCGAGCTTCTTCTGAGGCTAACTGGCTTCGGCAAGTGGCTTGTTTATGGTGGCTTTGACAAGCGCCCTTTGACATCGTACAAGCAGGAAATGGTTTGGATAGTCGAGAACCCTTAACTCCAAAACAATATTGAAAAAAACAAAAAAGGGTTAAAGATTGACATATTTATAGGCCTGGTCGCCACTTTCGAAGGAGAACTTCACTTCCCTGTAGCCATTGGTCAGCTCCTTCACGTATTCCCTCACCATAGATGGATCCTCCCTATCAATGACTACCCTCTTGATCAGCTCAGCGATCCTGATCATATCCTCCTCGACCATTCCCACTCTGGTTATCTCCTGCGTCCCAAGCCTTACCCCCGAGCATTCCTCTTCGGTCTTATCGTAAGCGAGTGGAGTTTTTGTTGTGATTATGTTTGCGTCTTCAAGTCTTTTTGCTGTCGCGTCACCATTATTGTTTGTTCCTTTGAATAGCACCTGGTGCGACTTCGTAAATCCCATGTCTGAGCCGAGAACATCCAGACCCCTGCTGTAAAGCTCCTCTGCTAACCTCTGAGCATTCTTGACTACTTGATCCGCATAATTACTTCCAAACGCCTCGAATTCTGCCAAGGCAATCGAGAGCCCTGCAACGCGGTGCACGTGATGGTTGTTGACCAGCTGCCACGCTGCGTTGTCTATATCCTTGGCATACCTATTTTTGCAAAGTATTATCCCCCCTTGAGGACCAAAGAATGTCTTGTGCGTACTGCCAGTCACAACTTCTGCTCCCTCCCTGAGCGGATCCTGGAACTTCCCGCCGGCTATCAGTCCCAGCACATGTGCAGAGTCGTAAGCAACGATGGCGCCTACCTCGTCTGCAATGGTTCTTATCTCTCTCACTGGATGGGGAAAAAGGATCTCGCTCGCGCCCAGCAATATCAGCTTCGGCTTAACCCTGACGATCACCTTCTCCGCCTCATCAATATCAATATTCATATTCTCCATGGAAAAGGGCAACGGGACTAAGCTCACACCATGTATCTTGGAGCATTCCCTGAAGCTAGCATGCCCTCCGTCTATGACACTTAATGCAGTTACAACGTCCCCTGGTGCGGTGAGCGCATTGAAGAGAACCAAGTTAGCCATGGTCCCAGAAATCGGGACATAGTTCACGTGCTCTGCCTGAAAAACCCTCTTCGCCAAGTCCGTCGTGACTCCCTCAAGCTCATCCACGTACCTTGTGCCGGAGTAGAACCTATTGTGCAGGAAGCCTATTGCATAGCGGTTTCCCAGATCGGAGATCAGCATCTCCCTCACGGCGTTGCTAACAACATTCTCGCTGGCGATGAGGTTAATGCACGAGCCTCTCCATTCAGTATGCTCCCTCACTATGTTTTTTATAATATTGACAGACTTGGAGCTCAAATCATTCCACCTTGGACTTTATATTTGAGTTTTATAGGACTTATTTAACCTTGTTCTGTTTTTCTTGTTAAGATGCTTCGCCATGAACAAAGAAAGGAAAGAAAAAGTCAGAGCCTAACTGATTCGCCTATGCAGGGGGCAAGTGCCTCGTGGCCTGTCTCGCGTTTAATGTTCTCGGCAAGTGCTATGCACGAAGCTGCCTCGCCGTGGACGCAGAGGATCTTGGGGTTACCTTTCAGGGATTTCGCAATGCCCATCAGGCTCTTGCTCCCGCAGTGTGACGAGAAGTTTATCCACTCTGTCCTGCACTTGACGTCCCTCAGTTCTCCGGGTGGACCATACTTCCCTTGGTCCAGAAGTATCCTTCCTGGCGTGCCTGGAACTTGGTAGGAGACAAGGATGACACAGTCCCTCGTTCTGTTCTTGATCTTGTCCATGTAGCGCGTCGAGGCTCCGCCCGTGAGCATCCCTGACGAGCTTATTATTACTCCCGGTCTGTTCATGACCTTCTTCCTGTCCTTTTCGCCGGAGACCCATCTTGCCCTGGACATGGCGTCCTTAAGCAGCTTGGGATCCCTGAGCTCACCGGGTCTGGTCAAAATCACCCTTGAGGCAGTCCTGCTCATCCCATCCAGCGCAACGTCGTACTTGAACCCGTGCTTCTGCAGGACGCAGAGCATCTCTTGGGACCTGCCCACTGAGAATGCTGGGATGAGTGCAAGTCCCCCTCCCTCAACGACATCATTGACGACCTCCATGAGCTTCTTCTCCTGCTCCTCCCTCGGAGGGTGGTCGACAGTAGCATAAGTGCTCTCCATGATTGCAAGGTCAAGCTCCGGTAAGTCGATCTTTGCCCCCTTCAGTAGAGCCGTGTCAATGGTGTTGATGTCGCCAGAATACCATATGCTCTTTCCATCCAGCCTGATTAAGGCATTCACGCTTCCTGGTATGTGCCCAGAGCTGCTGAACTCTACCTCAGCTTCCCCCATCCTCTCGGGCTTGCCATCTATCTCCGTGTAGCCGTCTATCATGGTCTTGAGTTCGAGCGCCTCAAAGGGAATGTAATATGCTGAGAGGTGGAGCAGGTCGCGTATCAGGATATCCGTTAATTGCATCGTCATGTTTGTCATGTACGCGGGTGGTGTCCCCGACGTGTAGAAGAATGGCGCTGCGCCTGAATGATCCAAGTGCGCGTGCGTTATGATCAGTCCGTTCATATCCTTTGACGAGGAAGAAAGGGGAAGCACAGGCCGGTCCTCCCTCACCAAGACCCCATAATCAAGGAGTAGCTTGGTGTTGGGTCCCTTGACCTCAAAGCAGGATCTTCCGACCTCCCTGCCTGCGCCAAAAACTGTGACGTTTACCAATTTTAACTTAACCTCCGTAATGAACTTTTTTAAAACCTTTAATCTCCCTTAAAAGCCCTCCTATAAATTAGTTCTTGGAAATTCCAACGGCCCTATCTAGTCAATATATTTACCCGTCCTGTTTTATTATGCAGAAGCGAATAGCAAATTTGGAGTTGCTTAAGGTGTCAATAACATTCCATGTTAAAGCCCCGCTCAAAGACTGCGTACTGGTGACAGGCTTTCACGGCCTGGGCGCAACCGGCTATATAGCAGTAAAGCATGCCGTGACTTCCTTGAATGCTGAGCTCATCGGTTATATAGAGACCGAGAAGATCCCACCGTTCGTCTCGATGGACGAGGGTCGCCTATCGCTGCCCTTCGAGGTCTATAAAAAGGACAAGTTTGTCTTTGTGATCACCAATGTACCGCCACACCCGCGGGAGCGCCAGGCCTTCTCAAAGGAACTGACAGCCTGGGTGATTAAGGAGGGCTTCAGCGCAGCATACCTAATAGGTGGTCTGGACAACAGGCTCAAACCTACAGAGGGCGACAAGCTGAGGTGCACAATGACAAAGACCTACAAAGGTCCGCCTGAACTCGACATCCCACAGCTTGAAAAGGGTCTATTCGTTGTCGGCCCGCTCGCCGTGATGCTTGCATGCTTCGAGATCAACAACTTCCCCGCAATTGCTCTCTTGCCCTACGCGAACCCTACGAGGCCGGATCCGATGGCAGCCTCGGTTGCTATCGAGTACCTAAACAAGCTCGCGAACCTGAATATCGATGTTTCGCCGCTCCTAACAGATGCCCAGAAGATCGAAGCTGAGATACAGGAGCTCATGAAGCAGAGACAGGACAGGACCAAGACCGACCACAGGACGCTATACATTTAGGCAAGAGCCTTCTGCGCATGGCTAGACTGCAGTGCTTCTCTGCTTCACTACTATCTTTACCCCTTTCTTGAGGGCTTCAAGCACAGAATTCACGGACCGTTCGCATTCGAGCACATTCACGACAGTCCCGATCTGCCTTCTCTCGTGAGCATCGCTACCGCCTATGCCCGGCAATCCTAGGACCGATGCGAACTCCTTCGCCTGCCTATTGGAGCCGCTGTTGCACTTACCGTTATAGGTTTCAATGAGGTCGACCTTGAGCATCCCACACCTTTCCCCAAGGGATGACCTGCTGCCGTTGAACGGGTGAGGCGCTAGGACGAGTCCGCCCCGCATATGAGCCATCTCTATTACCTGATTTGGGTCTTTCCCGATCAGCGGATCATCCAGCCCTAGGACGATCAGATCTCCCATGTCGGTCGTCACCTCTACCCCTGGGACGATCAAGAATTCCTTAAACGCGCTGCTCGTCTTTAGCCTCCTGTAGCCCTCCATCGTGTCGTGGTCGGTCACGGCTATTGCATTGATGCTGGATGCCAACATGCCGTCCCTCAGCTGAGTGACGGTTATCGAACTGTCCGGGGAACTGTTGGTGTGGATGTGGGGATCAAATACTATGCGCATCTTGCCTGACCTCTTCAGCAGCATCCTCGATTGAATCTACTCTCACTAACCCCTTCAGTTCGTTCTTTATTGCGCCGCCGACAATTATCGCCTTTGTATAATGGTTCCTCTTGATGAATCCCTTCAGGAAATCTTGGCTCATCGTCGTCACGCCACCGCAGCCTTCGAACTGCGAAAGCGGAAACGTTTCTGCCAGCTCAACTGGGACTATTTCAAAGGGTTGCCCGTAGAAACAAAAGTGCACTCTCTCCACCTTCATTGCCCTACGCGCTTCCCAGTAAGAGCTTGACCGGCTGAATGGCTTGTCAGAGGGCATGGGAAGAAGGACGAGAATATCTTTTCCATCGGGGCGCTTGTACCTCTCAGAGATCCTCCTTTTGTACCTCAAGACCTCAGGTCTTGCACCAGACAGCTCGTCGAAGATGAATAGCCCCCTAACGCTCTTTCCCATCACGGGATCATTGATCTCTAGGTAATCTGAGTAGTGGGCCAGCCTCTTGAAGCCCTCGAAGAGCTTTGGATGGGACCTACACCGCATCTCGATCAGCTCCCACAAAGCCCCCTCCCTGATTGCCTGCTTAATCGTCCGGATCTCAGCCATCGTAACATAGAGGTTGTGCCTCGCAAGCTGATTCTCCCTCTCAGCTTTGCGGAGTGCCAGCAGCTCCTCAAGGCCATGCGACGTGCAGACTGGGCAGCTGCAGGGTAGCTCGGTGAGATCCTCCACCCTTATGGTTCTAGTAGTAGTCATGTAGCGGCCATCCTTCGCAAACAGGGCATAGGCTGCTGAATCGAAGAGATCGCAGCCCAGCGCAGTAGCAAGGGAGAGCATCATCGGATGCCCCGCCCCGAAGAGGTGCAGGGGTCTTTCGGGTGGGAGGTTGACCTTCGCTGTGACTATCATGTCGACCAGCGCGGCGTAGTCATACTCTTCCATGATCTGGGTGGGGCTCCCCAGCGCATGCGTATGGAAATCCAGCTTCCCCATGCTCCGGGCGCTCTCTGCCACAAGGTCGAGGTACCTTCCACCTTGCACGGGGCCAGCCCAAAGAATAGCTGGGTCGCTCCTCAAACCTATGCTCTGCTTCGCCCTCTTTATGGTCTCTTTGACCGTGAACTCCGCTTCTTCCCTGGCAGCTCGCCCGCCAGTGGGTATGTCGAGTATAACCGCGATGTCGCTCCCTATGGCTTCCTGGAAGCTTATTATCTCCTCGGGGCTGGTGTCCACTCCGCCATAGACGAGGATTTGGTAGGCACCAGAGTCCGTCATTACTGGGCCGTCGAAGCCGGTGAGTTTGTGCACCTCGGGTCTCTCCATGCCGAAGTGTTTGAGGATAAGATACGAGTTGGTGATGATCATCCCGAAGCCAAAATTCTCTTTGAGCTCTCTGGGAGGGATGGTGTTCTTGACAGGGTTTACCACTGGCATGAGGTATGGGGTCTCGATCGTTCCCCGCCGTGTGTGCAATTCCCCAATCCGGCCAGCTAGATCTCTTTCCTTTACCTCAAAACTCATCAAATTCATCCCAAAAAATGAAAAAATGAAGGTCTTTACGATCTATGCTCTCTGTTCCATAACGTACTGATCGTAGACCTTCTTTACCCTGTCAACCATAGGCCCAGTTCCATCCACACCCTCGGGCGTGACCCTTATCCGGTCCATCACCGTAATGAATCCAGCGTCTTCATAGTACTTTACCATGTTAGGGAACATTTTTGAAAGCCTCTCGGAAAGCCCCTTTATGTCGAATGGTTTCTCCTTGAGGAGAATCTCTGATACAGAGTCCCCTCGGATTATAACTCTGGGGTACCTCTCCTTGTCAAGAGCAACATCCTCTAGACATATGCTCAAAGTGGAGGGGTCAAAAGCAATAAGTTTGCCATCGTAAGCAGTGCCTCTAGTTGTCAAGATCCTTACATTTTTATCGACGAAGCCGTTCAGCTCGCCTAAGTAACGGCGTCCGCCAGTAGTTACGCTCATCCCCGAATCACCTACCCGTTCTTAGTAAATGTTTATATCTAATATTTCCTTTGGTGGCGAAATCACAATAGACCACCCACTGCGCGTTATTATCGTAAGTACATCCTAAGAATTGTCGAGTTCAATGAATCAGATCTTGCAGCCTGCCTTCGATCTCCAGCACTGAAATCCAGTTGACGCTTCCAGCCAGCAGTCCTCCCTTGCCCCTGAGAACCCTCTCAGCCTCTTTGGCGACGTCTGAAACCTCCCTGCCGGTGGTGTCTATCTCCCTTACCCTGTCCCCGAAGCTCTTCACGGCCGCAATAAGGCATGAGTCTAAGAGTTCCGCCTCCACATTTTCCTTTACCTTCGAGTCGGGATACCCCCTCCCGATGAGCCTTTCCTTGAGAACAAGGGGGTTGCACCTAAGAACAATAGTTGCTTTCACGAACGCACCGGGGACAATTTCTGCAAAATGACCCTCAATTATTACGTTCTGATTCCCCTTGAGAGCCTTCCTCAGCGCCCTCCTGACCGCCGCTACGTCCACTATGCTGGTCTCTCTTGCGATATCTCTGCCTTTGATCCCACCGGATTCTTTTGCCAATGCATTCAGTTCTATGAGCTTCCTTCCAGTTTCCCTGGAAAGCATTTTGGCTACCTCTGTCTTTCCAACACCAGGTGTACCCGTTATTACAATCGCTTCTCCGCCAGCCATATCCTGCCAGTCCTGTTGATCAAGAAATGATGGGGTGGAAGTTGGTTTTAACCCTTGCCTGAATCAAGAAGGGCTGTCAAGAAATCCCAGAAACAAAGACAAGAATCAGATTATAATAAAATAAAATAAAAAAGAAGAAGGGAAAATGGGGTTCGCTTAATCGAACTCGCCAGCTCCGCCTTCGCCCGGTCTCGGGGGCATCTTGGGCGCTCCGCCACCCTTCGCAGAAGCTATTACGTCGTCGATCCTCAGGATCATCGACGTCGCTTCCATTGCTGACTTTATCGCTTGGAGCTTCACTGCTATCGGCTCGATTACGCCTGCAGTCAGCATGTTGCCTGTTTTGCCCTGGAGCACGTCGACTCCTGCCCAGATCTCGCCTTTATCGTGCATTGACCTCAGTTCGACGAGTATGTCTATCGGGTCCAAGCCTCCGTTCTCAGCAAGGGTTCTCGGTATCGATTCGAGGGCGTCTGCAAACGCCTCGATTGCAAGCTGTTCCCTGCCACCCACGCTGGAGGCATAGTCCCTGAGGTTCTTTGCAGCCTCTAGCTCTGGGGCTCCGCCGCCTGCGACCACCCTGCCATCCTCCACAACATCGGCGACGACACATAGTGCATCGTGCAGCGTCCTCTCTGCTTCATCAACGAGCCTCATCAGGCCTCCCCTGATAAGGATGCTTACCGCCTTAGGGTTCTTGCAGCCCTCTACGGAGGTCAACTTGTCCTCGCCGTATTTTTCCTCCTTGACGACCTTTGCGTCTCCGAGGTCGGTGTGGTTTAGGTCGTCGAGGTTAGTGATTATCTTTGCACCCGTAGCCCTCTGGAGCTTCTCCATATCAGACTTCTTGACCCTCCTGATGCCTACTATCCCTTCCTTTGCGAGGTAGTGCTGGGCTATGTCGTCCATGCCCTTCTGGCAGAAGACTACATTCGCGCCGGAATCCTTTATCTTTGTGACCATATCCCTGAGAAGTTTCTCCTCCTCATCGATGAATGCCCTCATCTGAGTCGGGTCGTTTATCCTGATCTCCGCGTCGAACTCTGTCTTCTCTATCTCTAGTGGGGCGTCCAACAGGGCTATTCTTGCCTTATCCACGGTCTTCGGCATGCCCGGATGAACGATCTCCTTGTCAACAATTACACCAAAGACAAGCTTGCTGTCCGTAAGACTGCCGCCCTGCTTCTTGACGATCTGTATGTAGTCGATGTCCGCCACATACCCTTCACCCCTCCTATCCGTGACCTGCTTCACCGCCTTAACTGCGATGTTACCGAAGAAGTCCTGGACACCAGCCGAAGCTTTGCTGTTCATTGCGGTGTACGCGATCTTCTGGAGCATCTTGTCGTCCTCAAAAAGAACTGGAATTGCTATCTTCGAGAGTACATCTATGGTCTTGTCCGTAGCTTTCTTGTAGCCTTGGACAATCAGAGTCGGGTGGATGTTCTTCTCCACCAGCTCCTCTGCTCTCTTAAGAAGCTCCCCAGCCAAGACTACAGATGTGGTTGTTCCATCGCCCACTTCCTCGTCCTGTGTCTTAGCGACCTCGACCATCATCTTCGCAGCGGGGTGCTGTAACTCGATCTCTCCGAGTATAGTGGCTCCGTCGTTGGTTATGGTGACATCGCCGAGGGTGTCCACGAGCATCTTGTCCATGCCCTTGGGACCCAATGTAGTTCTCACAGCCTCTGAAACCGCCCTGGCTGCCATCATATTGACCCTTTGGGCATCTTTACCCTGCGTCCGCTGGGTTCCTTCCTTCAAAATTAAAACTGGAACTCCGCCAAGATTTGCATTAGCCATAGAATCCATCACCTAAATGTTCACAGAGAAAACTTTTACACTTCTATATATTCATTTCTATGGGGATGGCTCAGAAAGGAGGAGTGGAGCTTTTTCGCCATCGCAGGATCAAACGCCGAGCTTCGTGAGCGAAATCAGCTTCCGGCTCGCCATCTTGACGTCTTCAGAGTTAACCGTCTTTCTGCCCGCATGCTTCGCGAGGGCTATAGACTCTCTAGAGACCTCTAGCGCTAGGGTCTCGATTACCTCCCTCAGCGCTTCCGCCGCCTCCTCGCTCACCCTCTCAGCGCCAGCTTTCCTCATAATCCTATCAATCGGCGAGATTGCTATATCCGTCATGGTAATCGCCGTTAGAGACTTGTTGAATACACTATAAAATCTTTCCCCATCAATGGTGGCACCCATCATGCTGACAATTACATCACAAATTATAAATTGCTGTGTTTGCATCGGGTGAGTGGTATCGGTGAACGATTTGGGAAAAGTACGTATCGGCAAGGTAAAAAGTGTCTCAGGCGAGCTCGTACGCAAGTATCCGGCCGCATTTTCAACCGACTTTGACGTTAACAAGAAGCTCATCTACCAGTATACTGACATTCGCAGCAAGCACCTCAACAACAGGGTCGCAGGCTATGTCACAAGGCTCATCGTGTCGCAGAAGACGAGGGAAGAAGCCCTGAAGCTTGAAGAGGCAGAGCTGGCTTCACAACAGTCCGCGGAGGCTCCCGTCATGGAGGGCGCACAGGAAGAGAGTCCGCCTTCAGAAGCAGCGGCAGAAACTGCTGCCGAAGCTACTGCAGCGGGCAAAGCAGAAGCTGAGTCTGAATCAAAGGAAGCAGCTGAAGTCGAGGCCGATGAAGAAGCCGAAGATGAGGAATCAACAGAAGGCGCTGTCGAAGAGAAGGCTGAAGAGAAAACGGAAGAAAAAAGTGAAGAGCCCGCTAAGAAGGCCTAATTTCAAACAATCTCTTTAGGAGTATTTTTAGCTTATTGTGGGTAGTATTTTTTATACCGCCTTAATTAAAGGAGAGTTTGGAATGAAGTGGTTGACCTGCACTGAGGGAACGATGAAGAACCGGCACCTCCACTGACCACCAAAGGTAATTATGGAGAGCGGATTATGCCTTTGCCAAACCCTTCATCAATTATAACCATGCTGCCGCTGGAGGAGATTCATCCGCATGAGGAGTACGATCCTCAGATCCTTCTCAAGATAACAAATTCACTACTGACTGAGGAAGCTGTTCACGATCCTCTCCTCGTCAGCTCTGACAACTTTGTAATCTTGGATGGGACCCACCGCTACTGGGCGCTGGCACGCTTGGGGTGCAAATCGGTGCCCGTCGCCATATATGACTACAACACCAACCAGGTTGACATCGGTTGCTGGTACAGGTGCCTGGACAAGGCGCCAGACCTCAACTTACCCAGCTTTGTCCGCGGTGGGAAGATCTCAAAGCGGGAGGGGCTCAGGGCTGTACGGGAGAGGAAGGCGCTCTTTGCAATGGTATACGAAGACTCCTCCTACGCAGCCATCTCGGAAAGTTTTGACATATTCGAGGCCTATAGCCTGCTCTCATTCTTTGAGCAGGGGTTAAGGGGCAGAGGCCACAAGCTTACCTATGCCACCGAGAATGATGCAATGGCGAAGCTGGAAGCCGGCGAGATCGGTGCGATACTGGCCTCGCCCCCCATTAGGAAAGAAGAGGTGGTTCTGGCTGGGACAACCGGCAGACTCTTCCCGCTTAAGTCTTCGAGGCATATTATTAACTCCCGCCCAATCGGGCTCAACGTTCCCCTGGAATGGCTTTGCCAAGGCGCGAAAAGCTCGGAGAAGAGATTGAAAAGCCTAATCTCTCGAGGAACGTTTAGGCACCTTCCATCTGGATCCGTCGTCAACGAGAGGCGGTATGAGGAGGAGGTTTATATCTTTGAACTAGGAAGCTTTGGAGGGGGTCATGACTCTGGGGATCGCGATAAAGGTTAGGTACCTTGCAGTCCTAAAGGGGCTATCCGATGCTCCAGAGAAGAAAGTGGACCTGAAGGGCAAGACCCTGGCAGACCTCATGGCCCGCCTGAATCGTTCTGAGAGCGACAAGCTCAAGTCGAGGCTCTTTGCCAATGGCGTGATCCGGCCCGACGTAATCACATTTATTAACGATGTCGAATCCTCACTTATAGGTGGGATGAGAGCCGAACTCAAAGAAGGGGACGAGGTCACGTTCCTGCCGTCGGTACATGGCGGTTAGGTGGGCACGAACATGAAGATCCTTGCAGTTACTTGGGACGACATACAGAGCTCCTTGCTCACGCTTGCGGACAAGATCAACGAGAGCGACTATTCCCCCGAGATGATCGTCGGCATAGCTAGGGGCGGCTGGGTGGTTGGGCGGATCCTATCCGACCTGCTCAACGTCAAGGATCTTGCCTCTATTAAGATCGAATTCTACAAAGGTGTAGACGACAAGGGCAGGACCCCGAAGATAACCCAACCCATATCAGAGTCTCCAAAGGGGAAGTTGGTGCTTGTAGCTGACGACGTTGCTGATACTGGTGAGAGCCTTATGCTTGCGAAGCGGCACATTATGGATCAGGGTGCACGATCCTTAAGGATCGCGACTATCCACCTCAAGCCGTGGTCCAAGATAATCCCCGATTACTACGTGAGCACCACCGACAATTGGGTGGTTTACCCTTGGGAGATAAGAGAAACTCTTGAACACCTCATAGCTATTTGGAAGGCCGAGACAACAGACCCCTCTGACCTGAAGCAGAGACTGGTTTCAACAGGCATATCAGCAGACCTTGTCGAAAGGTACCTGAACGGGAAAAACTCGGAGAGAAGGGTGTAATGCCTGTCCTCGATCTGGGAGAAGGCTTCGAGCTCAGGCACCTGTTCGTAGCAGGGATCAGACCCAAAAACCCTGGTGCATTTCAGGAAGCGATCAAGATGATCTCATCTTTTCCAGGTGTGAGTGCCCAGCTGCTTGACGCAAGATCAGTTGCAGGGCAAGAGCACATTGCCACAGCAGCTCTACTTGCTGCAAGGGCTTGGTCAGAGAAGAGAAACACTTCCCACACTCCCGCAACGGAGGTGCTGCTCTATGCATCAGGGAAGAGGCAGATCAAGGAAGCCATAGCAGGCTTCGGGGTAACAGCTCGCTCGAAGGGCTGGATAGTAATCGCTCTCTCCGGCTCAACGTCAAGGCTCGCCTCATTCTCCAATAAGCTCGGACAGATCGGAATAACGGATAACACGTTGCTCGAGCTAACAGGCGACAAGGTCGCAACCATAATTAAGAAATTTGGGATATCCAAAGAAGAGATATCTCTTGTTGAACCCCTCTTCCGCTCGACTATCAAAGCTCTGCAGTCACTGGTCATGGAGAGAGTGGCGATCTCAGAGGTCTACCGCTAGACATCCATCGCTTTCTCCTGCAGCTTCGTCACTGACAGTATCTCGTCCTCGTGCAAAACCGAGACGCCCGCTACGTCATCGATGATTTCGATCTGCACTATCCAGTCAGGTTTCTCCAAGTCAACCTTCCTGACAACCACAGACGCAGCCTCCTTGATTATCTCCGCCGTCCTTAGGTCCGATCCCCTCTTGCTAACAGAAATCTTGAAACTGGATCCAGCTGGTATCGCTCCAGAGAGCTCCCCCACAGCCTCCTTTATCTTCACGACGTCAGCTTGCACGATCTTCTGGACAGGGACGAGCTTGAGCATGAACCTCAAGTCCCATGGGTCCTCCTCCACCAGAGGCCTGATCTTCCTTACCAGCTCGACTGGGTCGCCCTCCGCCGTGCCTGCAATAAGGCCCGGATACCAGGTCTTCCTCAACCTGACATCGGGCCCCCCTGCTTCGTCAACGAGCATGACGAGCTCCCTGATGCAGGCCCTCTCGTTACCCCTCTGCGTTGTGACCACAAGATTGAAATTATGCAACTGTTACTTCCCCCCTAATGCCTGCCTTGAGAAGGCTCTCCCTAATAACTTCGGTCCTGACCGCTCCCTCCCTCAAGATCCTCACCGATGGGCTAGCGCGCTTTGTAACTACCTCGACAACCGTTGAGGAGACCCCCAATGTCGAACCTCCCCCGTCCACAATTACGTCGGCTCCGCGTACCAGCCGCGGATCAAGCTCCCCCACATTCTTGGCTGGCTGCCCTCCCGCGACGTTTGCGCTGGTCCCTATCAGCGCCCCCCCGGATGCCACGATTATCCTCAGCGCCAGTTCGTGGTTGGGCATCCTCACGCCGAGCTTACCACTCCCAGCAGTGAGTTGTGGCGGGAGACCTTCCTTCACCCTCAAAACCACCGTGAGGGCGCCGGGCCAGAATATCTCCATCAATGTAACTCCAAGCCTATCCACATCAACGAGCCTTCTGGCAGCTTCCAGATCAGAGACGAGAACCGGCATTGGTTTCTCATCTCTCATCTTAATCTCGAATATCCTTTTCACAACCACCGCGTTGAATGGGTCGCCGCCGATGCCGTAAACGGTGTCTGTTGGGTAGATGATCACGCCCCCCTCCCTCACAGCCTCCCCCACCCGCTGTATCCTCGCGACATCGCACGGAGCCATCTTGATCCTCATCGCACTGACCAGCCCTGCCTATAATACCATACTCATCGGTAGCCTTAAATATCCCAATCATACCGTTATCCGATCGCTCTTCTGGAGGAAAATGCCATTATGTTCTATCTTGCGCAAGAAGAAGACGAAGACTGGACAGATGAGGAAGAGGAATGGCCAGAGGACGAGGAAGAGGAAGAGTGGCCAGAGGACGAAGACGATTTCGAGGAAGAAGAAGAATGGTAATAGCTCCTCTATGCATGTCGGGGGTAAACTAGTGGAATTTTGTCCCAAGTGCGGCAAGCTTCTCATACCTACAAAGAAGGAAGGAAAGATATTCCTGCTTTGCAGGAACTGCAGCTATGAAAAGCCTGCCAGCGAGTCCAAGGGCTACAAGATCGTCCAACCCGTGGACGAGGGGAAGAGGAGGAAGACGCTGGTGGTGGAGGAGCCGCAGATTAAGAAGGGAAAGAAAAAGACAGAAGAGGAACGCGAGCTCATGGCCGATTACTACGAGGTCTTCCTTGAGAACTTCCAGGAAGAGGGTGGGGAAGAGGAAGGCTCATCAGAAGAGAACGAGATGGAATAAGTCCCCCTCTGCCGGGTGATGCACGTGGTTAGGATAGTAGTGTTGGATGCGGATTTTTGCAAACCCGGTGACTGTAGCAAGGAGTGCATACGCTTCTGCCCCATCGTAAGAACAGGCACCGAGGCAATCAAGTACGATCCATCCATGACTGTTCCAATAATTGCTGAAACCCTGTGCACTGGCTGCGCCATATGTGTAAAGAAGTGCCCCTACCGCGCTCTGAAGGTGGTAAACCTTCCAGATGAGCTTGAAGAGCTCTGCGTCCACAGATACGGTCCTAATACCTTCAAACTCTATCGCCTCCCAGTTCCAAGGGAAGGAATGGTAGTCGGCCTGCTCGGACCAAACGGAGCCGGCAAGTCCACCTCGCTGAAGATTCTGAGCGGGGAGATCATGCCCAACCTGGGCCTTTACGACGCCCCTCCCGACTGGAAATCGATCCTCAAGTTCTACAGGGGGTCGGAGCTCCATGAGTACTTCAGGAAGCTCTCTGAGAACAAGCTGCACGTAGTCACGAAGCCACAGTACATTGACGAAGCGCCAAAGAGGATAACCGGTACCGTCCGCGAGATCCTCTCGAAGATTGACGAGAGGAGGGCAATCGGCGAAGTCTCGGACATGCTCTCGCTGGGTGCCATATGGGACAAAGACATTCACGCGCTCAGTGGCGGTGAGCTCCAGAGGATGGCTATCGCCGCAGTCGCACTGAGGGAGGCTGACGTCTACATCTTTGACGAGCCATCCAGCTACCTCGATGTGTACCAGAGAATGCGGATGGCAGCCCTGGTCCAGAGCCTAGCAAAGGCTTCGAAATACGTCATGGTGGCGGAGCATGATCTGGCGGTGCTTGACTACATATCCGACCAGATAGCACTCTTCTATGGCAACCCCGGTGTCTACGGCATAGTGTCCAAGCCCCATGGTGTCCGCGTAGGCATCAATATTTACATCAACGGCTACATTCCGGACGAGAACGTTCGCTTCAGGCCATACGCCATAAAGTTCCACCTTTCACCTGCCCCCACCGAGTGGAGATCCGAGGATGTTCTGCTCAAGTGGCCTAACTTCACGAAGGTGCTTGGCGACTTCACACTCAAGGCGAAAACAGGTGAGATCCACAGAGGGGAGGTCGTTGGGATAGTTGGCGCCAATGGAACCGGCAAGACGACCTTCATAAAGGTAATAGCTGGTATCACCAAGCCCACTACCGGCAAGATCGCTGAGGGTGGGATCAAAGTGAGCTACAAGCCACAGTACATTGTGCCAAACACAGACAGATCTCTTCGAGAGATACTGAACTCCATAAGCCCCGCCCTCCTTGCAGACCCCTGGCACAATGAAGAAATATACACCCCCCTCGATGTGGCACCCCTGCTGGACAGGGCAGCCAACTCGCTCAGTGGCGGTGAGCTCCAGAGGATAGCTGTAGCCACATGCCTTTCCCGCGAAGCAAAGATCTACCTGCTGGACGAGCCCACTGCACACCTCGACGTTGAGCATAGGCTTGCAGTCTCGAAGTCCGTGCGCAAGGTGGCTGAGAAGATTGGCTCCGCAGCCTTCGTGGTCGAGCACGACATCGTCGCCAACGACCTGCTTGCCGATAGCGTGATGGTCTTCTCTGGCGAGCCCGGTAGGTCAGGTGTTGCCCATCCGCCACAGGGCCTGAGAAAGGGCATGAACCAGTTCCTCAAGGGGCTCGGCATAACCTTCAGGCGTGACCCTGACACCAGCAGGCCAAGGGTAAACAAGAAGGACTCATGGCTGGACAGGTACCAGAAAGAGATCAACGAGTACTACTACGCCGAGGTCGGCGGCGAAGAAGACTAAATTAGTGCGATATTTTTATAAGCGAAATTCTGCATGTCCTTCGTGAGGTTTGTAAATGATCCGGCTTGTTCTGATGATGACAGTCCTATCCGCACTGTTCGTGGGGGTAGGCTATGTCATCGGCTTGTTCTTCGGGGACCCTGAGCTTTGGGCCTTGGGGGCGCTGGTCATTGCATTGCTCCTAAATGCCTTCTCGTATCTCTTCAGCGACAAGATAGCGCTCTCCATGTCCCACGCAAAGATAGTCAGCGAGAGCGAGCAGCCTACGCTCTATCGCATAGTCTCTTCGCTTGCAGCCAGCGCTGGGCTACCTACGCCAAAGGTTGCAATAATCAATTCACCCGCACCTAACGCCTTCGCCACTGGCAGAGGACCAAACAATTCAGTGGTTGCAGTAACGACAGGATTGATGGGAATTGTTAATGAAAACGAGCTCGAGGCAGTCCTCAGCCATGAAATATCCCACGTAAAGCACAAGGACGTACTGATAGCATCAGTCGCCGCCACCATAGCTGCCGCAATAAGCTACTTGGCACTGGCGGGCAGATTCGGCGCTTTCTTCGGTAACAGCAAGAATAACAATGCAGGCATCCTTGCGCTGGTTGTCAGCTTCTTGGCGCCCTTAGCAGCTATGCTCGTTCAGACAGCAATATCGAGGGACAGGGAGTATGGCGCGGATAGGGAAGGGGCGATGCTCAGCAGGAAGCCTTTGGCTCTTGCGAGTGCCCTCGGTAAGATAGAGCGTGCTGCAAAGAGTGGCGTCAAGATGAAAGTCAATCCCACGACGAGCCCGCTATGGATTGTCAACCCCTTCCGTGGGGATGCCTTATTGGAGCTCTTCTCCACTCATCCCTTAACCTCGAAGAGAATAGACCGGCTTAAGGAAATGGCTCAGACCACAGCAGGCATGAGTTGATACTGGAGCTGAAACTAGGTGTCGGGAACAGAGAAGGCAAGGAGACCGTACATATTCCCCCACAGGCACTGCCTGTACTGCGGAAGGATGATAGAGGTACAGGGAAGGAGTTACTGCCTCAAGTGCAAACCAGAGTACCAGAAGGAGCAGTCTAAAATAGGCCGGTCCAACAAGATGCTGAAGCTTCTGATTGCCTATGCGATCGGAGTAATCGTCATTTTCGCCGTGCTCTTGATATACATACGTTAATCTTTCATAGAGCTTTTTACTAATAGTGCAAAGGGGTCCGTGGCCCAGTCTGGATCAGGGCGCCGGCCTCCGGAGGCGACGGAGAAAGCCGGTGGTCGAGGGTTCAAATCCCTCCGGACCCGCTTTTAATCCTGAAATCTTTTTTATTATATAAAAAACTATATCGTATCCGATATGTTTATATCCCAATACTGTAATCTATGGTCGACCAAAATTGTCCAAGAAAAAGGTGGCTGCGCAAAAGAGAAAACAAGTGCGCATTGATTCGATGTCTCGCCCTCAGGGCGCTCCTAGAGGGTTGCTCATGTTCTACATGCTACACCGTATCGCAAAGAAGCCAACTCATGGTTACGAGATCCTTCAAGACATCACGAACAAAACTGATGGGACTTGGCGGCCTGGAGCTGGCTCAATATATCCCGTATTAAAAAAGCTGGAAGATCATGGATATATTGAAACAGATGACTGTGCTAAAGGAGAAACATCCCAATGCGTATACAGGATTACGCCGAAGGGCAGCGCTTTTTTGCATAAGACCAAAGATTTCTTTAAGGATGCAGGGCGACGTTGGAGTTCAATGCGCCGGATCTTCATAGAATTCATAGAACCAGAGAATGTTTCCAATTTCTTAATCAACGGAACACAGATGTATTTTACCATAAACCAAGAAATCGTGAAATCTATGGAAAGCACGCTCTCTTATAACGATCTTCAATATGTCTTGAGAGAATATGCCCTGATCCTCGAAAGACAGCTCAACTGGTCCATGAGTAATTTGGAAGAAGTTAAAAAGAAATCGGAATGCAAATTGAATGATAATTCGTTGGCCAAAAAATGAATGGAGTTGATGATAAATGACAATAGCTCAAGAAATTGACATGACAAAGAAAGATAGTGGCACGCAAATTATTGTCGACGTGCATAATCTCTCCAAATCTTTCGATGGAAAGATCAAAGCAGTGGACGACGTCTCTTTCAACGTCAAAGATGGAGAGATCTTCGCATTTCTTGGGCCAAACGGTGCCGGGAAGACCACAACAATCAACATGCTCACAACGCTATTAAAGCCAACCTCTGGCACGGCTACTGTATGCGGCTATGACATCCTTAAGGATTCCAACGAAGTCAGGCGAAACATTGGCGTCGTGCCGCAGGAGTACACAGCTGACGAGGAGCTGACAGGATATGAAAATATTATGCTCTGTGCAGACCTCTACGGAATTCCACGGAGCGTATCGAAGGAGAGAGCTGAAGAACTGCTGAAACTCGTGGAGCTTGAAGCCGCCAAGAAGCGCAAGGTGGACACCTATTCAGGAGGAATGCGCAGGAGGCTGGAACTCGCCTGTGGGCTGATTAACCACCCAAGGTTGCTTTTTCTTGATGAGCCAACACTGGGGCTTGACGTCCAGACCCGCACAGCGGTATGGGAGTACATCCGCAAACTGAAGGATGAATTTGGTATGACCCTTTTCATGACAACACACTATCTTGAGGAGGCAGACAGCCTTTGCGATACAATAGCCATCATCGATAACGGCAAGATAATCACGATAGGCACCCCTAAGGGGCTTAAGGACAACCTAGGCGGTGACATCATAGAATTGGGAATCGTGGAGACCGATCAAGATCTCTCAGAATCAATATCAAAGGTTAGCAAAGTCAAAGAAGTGAAGCAGGTCACCCCAGGCGAATATCGCATTAAAGCCGAGTGCGGCGAAGAGGTGGCGCCGCTGATAATCGATGAGATAAGAACAAAGGGCTATCACGTCAATAGGATATCCCTCACGAAGCCAACGTTGGATCAGGTCTACCTCGAATTGACTGGTAAATCGTTGCGGGAAGAGAATGTTGACAAGATGCAAGTAAGGATGCAGAGTAGAACCATGAGGACGGCGAGATCATGACCTGGAAGACGGATTTAGAGAAAAATAACACTCAGAAAAATGGTTTCAAAGAGACTACAGCTCCCGGAACTGGACAGGCAGAAAGCTCAAATAAGGCGGCTGCTGGGCTCCCCAAAATGGAACCAACTAATGGCTTGAACAAGAGCGTGTTCCACGGCCTTTGGGCTCTTACAAACAAGGAGCTCAAGAAATGGTACAAGACGCCAGTGTTGGTGCTTATGACATTAGTCCAGCCAGTACTCTGGCTAGGCCTATTTGGAAAAGCATTTAACATTGGATCCATCTTCAGCGGTAGCAGTTTCAACATACCTGGCTTAAACATTCCGAAGGCAGTGCTGGACCAGATCTCCAATACAATCATGCTAAATACATTTGGTACTACCGATTACTTCTCCTTCCTAGCAGTTGGAATGCTGTCTTTTATTGTGCTCTTCACCGCCATGTTCAGCGGCATGTCAATTGTGTGGGACCGCAGGCTTGGGATCTTGAACAAGGTGCTCAGCACGCCAGTCGCACGGGGAAACGTTGTCGTTTCAAAGGTATTCTCTAGCGTGATCCGGTCATTGATACAGGCTGGGATAGTGCTCGTGATTGCAGTATTATTTGGAATGGACGTGTCGCATCTCAGCGTTTTGGGCATCTTGGGATCATTCACAGCCCTCTTCCTGCTATGCTTCGGATTCTCATCCATATTCATTATGCTTGCGCTACGATCTAGCAACCAGAACACCCAAATGGCGATCATCAACCTGGTCAACCTGCCCCTGCTCTTCGGAAGCAACGCCCTATTCCCATCGAAATTCATGCCTAGCTGGCTTCAAGCTTTTGTGAACATTAATCCGATCAGCTACGCAACTGACGCCGGCAGGCAGTTGCTGCTCGGTGCGACAGGCATGGCCACCCTGACATTCGATTTCATGTACCTAGTGGCTTTTGCAGGGATCTTTGCAGTGATAGGCATTGTGCTCTCTTGGAGATACCTTACGAGATAAGCTTGGTGAGATCAATAAACAGAGCCAAAACAAAGCTGAGTGATAAAAATTGATGATCGATGGCGGAATAGGTTTTGGTTACCTGCTAGGCAGGAAATGGTGCAAACTGTGCCACCTATGGTATCCGGACGAGGCAGGGAAATACTGCCCCGTCCACCACAAGAGGTTTAGACTTAGGCCTAGAGCAACAAAGGATCGCAAAAAAATGGTAGTGCCTAGAGATTGAAAAATTCGAGCGATCCTCCCTTTTCTATTTTTTTTGGGATCTGAATTAGCCTAAAGTCCGTTATTTCTGTGGAAAAACGGCCCAAACTTGGCCCTTTGGGTTCAAGCAACTTACTATATAATTTCATTTTAGCCTAGCTACAATAAGATAATGGTATTTGCCTGAATCCTTGACCGACTGCACCTCAAAACCAGCCTCCTTAATTAGCCCGACGGCCTTCTCTTCGCTGAACCTTATATGAAAGGGCGGGCCCTTGCCCATAAGTTTCCTCTTCCAGTCCAAATCAACAAGCTTCCCCTTGGGTTTCAGCATCCTCCTGGCATTCGCCAGAACCTTGGGAGCATTATCAAAATCATGTAGGTCTATTCCGAAGAACACCACGTCTGCGCAACCTTCGCAAAAGATGGCATCCTCCGCCCTTCCAACTTTAGCCACAGTATTGTTTAAACCCTCAGCCTGCACCCTCTGCTTCACCTTCTCGACTGACTCGCCATGAACATCGACGCAGAAGACCTTCCCACTCCCCCCAACGATCTTGGCAACTGGGATGGCAAAGAATCCCTCACCGCAGCCTACATCTACAAATGTGTCACCTTCTTTCAGCCCGATCTCGGCAAGGATCTGCTCCGGATTCTGCCACATCCTCCTCTCTTCCTCATCGTGGTGGAACATGTCATAGCTCAATTGCCCCATCCCTACATTCTTGACGGCGCTTCTATCCCGATTAGCGAGAGTGCATTGGCAATGACAAGCTTGGTGGCTTCGACAAGATTGAGCCTTGCAGCCTTGATTCCGCCTTCAGCCTTGAGCACAGGGATATTATCGTAGAAGAGATTGAACTTCGATGCAAGATTGTTCGCAAACTCAGCCAGCATCTCAGGCTTTAGGGTCCTTGCGGCATCCGAGACAACTTCGGGGAAGATGCTCAGCATCACTATGAGGTCTTTCTCATAATTAGATTGGACCCCTGAATAGTCTGGCGGACCGCATTTTGCCGGATCACTCCCCGCCTTTGCCAGTATGTTGCTCGCCCTGGCGTGCGCGTACTGTATGAAGGGGGCGCTGTTCTGCTCGAAGTTTAGAACCCTGTCCCAAGTGAATGTTATAGGTTTGTTAGAGGCGACAGCGATCATCGCGTACCTCACCGAGCCTATGCCCACGACTTCCGCTATCCTCCTCCTCTCCTCCTCGCTGAGGTGTGGTGACCTCTCGGTGACTTCCCTGAACGCCCTATCAACGCCTTCGCTAAGCACATCATCGAAGGCTATGAACCTCCCCCTCCTGCCTGACATCTTGTACCCTGGGAGGTGGACCAGCTCGTAGCTGAAGTGGACGAGCCTGTCTGCTAGCTTGCCTTCCCCAAGGGCGTAGAGCGCCAGCTTGAGCTGGAGCTGTGGCAACTTCTGCTCGATGGATATGACATTTATGATCTCCTCCGCCCTCTCGAACTTCCATAGCGTGTAGGCGATATCCCTTGTCGTATAGAGCGTAGTTCCGTCCGATCGCTTGAGCGTCAGGGGCGGGACCTCGGTCCTTATCCCGTACTTCTCCTTTAGCTTCAGCTTGGTAGCCACAAGCTCTGAGTCCAGTACGTAGGTGCCCTTCTCGACCTCCACATACTCAGTCTTGGCAAGCCTATCGACCACCTTCTCGGCACTGCCGCTCCATGATGTAATCTCGCTCTCCCAGTCCCAGCTGTCGAACCCGATCCCTACCCTGTCCAGCGTCTCCCTGAAACCCGCAAGGGCAAGCTCAGAAAGCCCCCTGATCAGCTTGACCGCTCCGCTATCCTTTTCCTCGTACCTCTTGAGGAGCTTATTCACCTCTGAATCCGGATCCTGAACGGCACAGATGCCGTCGGATATCCTGTCAAAGAGTTCCTCATCCTTCGCTCTCAGGTCTGCCGCTGCCCCTATCCAGTCATCGAGCTCCCCAATCTTCCCCCGTGCTTCCTCGTCTTTGCAGCCGACTTTCAGCTCCTCTATCTCCATGCGCAGCCTCTTAATGCTCATGGCGCAGCTGGTAACAGCATAGATGAAACCGATGAAATGGTCACTCTTCTCCTTCGCCCGAGCGGAGCCAGCCATCCCCAAACCGTAGCTTGCCTGAGCCACTTGAAGGCCAACGTCATCGATGTAGAAGTGCGCCTTCACTTCCCTCCCTGCTGCCCTGAGGATCCTAGAAAGGCAGTCTCCAATTACGGCGTTCCTCGCCCCGCCCACATGTATGGGGTGTATAGGGTTCACACTCGTGTGCTCCACGATCACACTACCCCTCTTGGTCGTGGACAAGCCATAACTCCTTCCCTTCTCCCCGATGACCCCCAGGGTCAGTTCCGCGAAACGTGTCAAATCGATGAAGAAGTTGACGTAACCTCCCCCAGCAGACTCGACCTTGCCTACAAGCTCTCTATGAGATGCTTCGATCCTCTTCACAGCCCCTTCAGCTATCAACCTTGGGTCATTTCCTGCACTTTTTCCAAGTGCGAATGTTGAAAAGCTGAGATCCCCATATGCAGAGTCCGACGGCACCGTCAGCCTAATCTCCTTTTCTAGAAGCCCCTCTTGTCTAAGGGCGTCTGTAATTAAAGCGACGCACTCCTTCCTGAACAAACCGAAGGGGCTATCCTCCATCTTGAAACCTCCACCTCATTTTTTCCTCATTTTCTCTTGACTCTATCGGACTTTGTTCACAACATTTATTATATCTTGCCACTCCATGGAGGCTCCAATTAAAAACCATAACAAGAATACTATATATCGACAGAGCCATCAGAATTGCCGCCTTTTGATGAAACTTTTTCTGTAAAAAGTTTCAATGGCGGGCCCGCAGGGATTTGAACCCTGGATGTCAGGCTCCGCAGGCGTGCGCTCTCGCAGGAATCCGCGAGATCTGCGTCCTGATCCGGACTAGACGACGGGCCCCGCTGGTTTAATCTCCTAAAGGTAAATTAAAGCTTTAGGATATAATAATATGACTGGGGTTCAAACCGTGGGTAAAATCAAGAAAGGCGAAGGATGTTCTGTAAAGGGTTGCGAAAACGCTGCAGTAAGGTCCTTATCTCCTTCGTACGTGAGCACAATGAAGAAAGCTGGTCTGGAAATCAGCGATTCGAGTAGGCTCTACCTGTGCGAGGAGCATTACAAAAAGTTCAAGAAAGCCCATTCAGGAGAGGAACGGCTCGAGCGCTGGAGGTTCTCGGGCTGAAAATTCCCATTTATTAGATCTCGATGCAATCAGGCAGGTAAGCAGTTTAATGGCTGGACTGGATAGGTATCTTCCCGACCAGAAGAGGCAGAAAGGGGCTAAGCGGGAAGCAGGCTCGGAAGGGGTGTCTCAAAAGAAAAAGGACGCAGATCTATTGCCAGGAGAGGACGAACCTGCTGAGTCTCAAGATGAAGTCTCCGAGGACGAAGAGCTTGGCGCGACAGAGGTTGAACGTGAGGGGGAAATACCCGAGCAGGACGAAATAGTCGAGAGGACCATATTCGAGGCTGAGACTCCGAAGGACTCTGGGATCTGCACCCTTCTCTCAGTCACCTACAGTGGCGCAAAGGCCAAAGCCTTGGTGAAGCTATACGATCACCGGACTGGCAAGGTTATCTTCTGGTACGACAACACGGGCCACCAGCCCTATTGCCTTACGGACCTCTCCGTTGGTGAAGTGCTTAATGACAGGAACATAACCGCCCACCCGGGCTTCGACAGAAAGGCTACCCGGGAGGTCGAGAAGCTTGACCTTCTCCACGACAAGAAGATCAAGATGACCAAGGTGGTGGCCAAGGATCCCCTCTCCATTGGAGGCGCCGGTAGGAACCTAAGGGACATTCTCGAGAACTCCTGGGAGGATAACATAAGGTACCACGACTGCTACATCTACGACAGGTGTCTGATCCCCGGGTACACCTACCAGATCGAGGATGGGGATCTCGTGAGGGTGGACTCTGGCGCCCCCCCTCGTTCTGTAAAGGAGATCTTCAAGAAATCATCACCAGAGTTCATAAAAGCCCTCGAGGGCTGGCTGCCCATGTTTCTGAACCCTGTGCCAGATTACCGGCGCGTCGCCCTGGACATTGAGGTCGCCACAGAGGCCTTAGACAGGATACCCGATCCAAGAGTCGGCAGGAACCCTGTGATCTGTGCTTCCTTAGTCGGATCGGATGGGCTAAAAAAGGTACTAGTCCTTAAAAGGACTGGCGTGGAGCTTGGCGCAAAGAACCCGGAGCTTCCCAAAGATGCACAAGTCACTTTCTTCGAAGACGAGCTTCTGCTGATTAAAGAGATCTTTCGGTACATCGTGGACTACCCGATCCTCCTTACCTTCAATGGCGACAACTTTGACCTCCACTACCTCTGGCGGCGCGCTCAGGTGCTTGGGATGCGCAAGGAGGAGGTCCCGATACTCATGGGGAGAGAGATCGCGCTCCTCCCTATAGGCGTCCACTTCGACCTCTACAAGTTCTTCCACAACCACGCGATCCAGATCTATGCATTCGGCAATGTCTACAGGGAGGTTGCGCTGGACGCCGTCTCGACCGCGATCTTGAACATCGGCAAGATCAAGATCGGGAAGACGGTGAACGAGCTGAACTACTCTGACCTCGCCGCTTACTGCTTTAGGGACTCATTCATCACGTTGAAGTTGACCACAGAGAACTCCAGCATGATCATGAACTTGGTCACAATGATCATGAGGATCTCGAGGCAGTCCATGGAGGACGTAACAAGGCAGGGGGTTTCGCGCTGGATCAGGAGCCTCTTCTTCTCCGAGCACAGAGCAAGGAACTGCCTCATACCGAAGCAGAAGGACATCGAGGCCATGAAGGGGCAGGCTTTCACAACGGCTATAATCAAGGGGAAGAAGTACCAGGGCGCACTTGTGATCAAGCCCGAGTCCCGAGTCTACTTCGACGTCGTCGTCTTGGACTTTGCAAGTCTGTATCCGAGCATAATTGCAAAGTGGAACCTCAGTTACGAAACGGTCAGGTGCCCTCACACTTCGTGCAAGTCTAATGTTGTCCCAGAGACAAACCATTGGGTCTGCACTAAGGTCATTGGGATGGAGGGGTTACTCATCGGGCTCCTCAGGGATATCAGGGTCAAGTGGTTCAAGGTGATGGCCAAGGATCCCTCGCTTACAAAGGAGCAGAGAGACTGGTACAAGGTCGTACAGCAGGCGCTAAAGGTGATTTTGAACGCGAGTTATGGCGTATTCGGATCTGAAATATTTCCCCTGTACTGCCTTCCTCTTGCGGACAGCACAACTGCCATTGGCAGGCATATAATTACAGAGACTATTAACAAAGCAACTGATTCGGGTCTTAAGGTCGTTTATGGAGATACTGACAGCATTTTCCTCTACCAGCCGACCAAAGAACAGATCGGAGAACTGCTCAACTGGGCAGAGGCCAGCTTTGGCATAGACCTCGAAGTGGACAAGAGGTACACATTCGTCACCTTCTCTGGCAGGAAGAAGAACTACCTCGGCGTGATGGACAACGGGGTCGTCGACATAAAGGGTCTCATGGGGAAGAAGCGTAACACCCCCGTCTTCATAAAGAATGCATTCAACGAGATGACTACAGTTCTCAAAGAAGTAAAGAACGAGCAGGGCTTCGAAAAAGCTAAAGCCAAGATCAAAGAGATCGTCCAGAACTGTTACACCGGCCTCAAGAACAGGCGCTTCTCTCTTGACGAGCTGACGTTCAAGGTGATGCTCTCAAGGTCGCTCTCGGGGTACCAGAAGACTACCCCCCAGCATGTCAAGGCGGCGAAGCAGCTCGCAGACAAGGGAAGGGACGTCAAGTCAGGCGACATAATCTCATACGTCAAGGTGCAGGGTGGTCTAGGAGTCAAGCCCGTCCAGCTTGCGAGGATTGACGAGGTGGACGTGGACAAGTATGTCGGGCACATAGAGTCTACCTTCGGCCAGGTTCTCGAAGCCTTGGGGATAGAGTTCGATGAGATCGTGGGCATAAAAAGGCTGGAATTCTTCTCTCGCTGAGCTAGCTTGCCATTCCCACATGCTTGTACTTCAGAAGTCCGAAGAGCCTGATCGCTTGGAGAGCATCCTTCTGCTCAGTCCTGAACTCGTACTTCATCTTGAGCATCTCCTCCCTGGTGTTGTTGTACTTCCCGCAGCAGCCCTCCATATGGATCACAAAATTGACTTTGGATCAGGGCTTAAAAACTTATCCTATGCCATTTTCTGGCTTGCTCAGACTATCCTGAAAAATGCCAACCGGAAGATCATTTTATATAGAAAACAGTGGGTTAGTTATCGCAATCAGCGGTGAAGCATGTGCGCTTATTGATGATCCACGCCGATTTTATTGAGTATTCCGCCCTCGAACCAGCAGTTAAGGAGCCGGAGAAGATCGAGGGGGTGGGAAAGGCTCACAGGATCGATGAGTGCCTGGCAACTTTCTGCACAGTGGAGAAATGCGATGAGCCCGCGCCAGAGCGGATCGCAAGGTACGCTGCCAAGGTGATCATGGAACAGGCGAATATGGTGAAGGCTGAGAGGATTGTCCTCTACCCCTATTCCCATCTCGCATCAGACTTGGCGTCGCCTGCAATCGCCCTCAAGACCCTCCAGCTGCTGGAGGAATCTCTTAAGGGATCCATCGAGGTAGTAAGGGCACCCTTCGGCTGGTACAAGTCCTTCGATCTGAAGTGTAAGGGCCACCCGCTGGGCGAGCTCGCACGCTCTGTGACCCTTGAGATGGCAGAGGCCGAGGAGAATGAAGCGAAGGAGCGCGCCGAGCCGACAAAGCCAAGCCACTTCCTCGTGCTGACACCCGAGGGCAAGGAAATTTCCATAGATTTCACTGAACCGAAGTCCTTCTCAAACCTAAGGATTGATGCTCCCCTTCTGCAGCTCATCAAAAACGAAGCGGGCGTCAAGGGCGAGCGAGAGGCACCGGGTCACATCAAGATAATGAAGAAGCTCGAGCTCGTCGACTACGAGCCCGCATCCGACGTCGGCCACTTCCGGTTCTACCCCAAGGGAACGGTCGTGAAGGACAGCCTGGAGGAGCTTGCCTACGACATTGCAATCAAGGACCTGCACGCCTTCAAGATTGAGACACCTTACCTATACAGGATGGACGAGCCAGACATCGCCGAGCAAGCCTCCAAGTTCCGTGAGAAGGACTACCGACTTATGGTGGACAATAAGGAGTTCACCCTCCGGTTCGCTGGGGACTTCGGGCTGTTCAGGATGATGAAGGGGGCAACCATGAGCTACAAGCAACTCCCGGTCAGGGTCTACGAGCTCTCCCCCTCCTTCAGACTTGAGCAGAGCGGCGAGTGCGTTGGGCTAAAGCGCCTGAGGAACTTCACCATGCCCGACCTTCACTGCTTCTGCCTGAACCTCGAGCAGGGAACCTCCGAGTACAAGACCCTGTTCGAGAAGTACACAAAGCTCACCAACTCGATGGAGATCGAGTACGCGGTGGCATTCAGGGTGGTCAAAGACTTCTACGAGCAGCATAAGGAGTGGTTCGTCTCGCTCCTACAGGTGGTGAAGAAGCCCGCCCTCATTGAGGTGCTGCCTGAGATGAAGCACTACTGGGTGCTGAAGCACGAGTACCAGGCGATAGACTCCGCAGGCGGCAATACCCAGCTCGTGACCGTCCAGCTCGACATAGAGGACGCTGCCCGCTACGGGATCTTCTACACGGACGAGAAGGGCCAGAAGAAGGGCTGTATAATCCTGCACAGTTCGCTGGGTTCCATAGAGAGATGGATGGGCGCAATTCTCGAGCAGGCAGCCATAGACCAGAAGCGGGGCAAAGTGCCCAAACTGCCGGTCTGGCTCAGCCCGATACAGGCGAGACTGATGCCCGTGAACAGCACCTATCTGGGTTTAGCTAAGGGGATAGCGGACAGGCTCTCTGAAAAAGGCCTCAGGGCGGATGTCGACGACAGGGAGGAGAGCGTCTCCAAAAAGGTCAGGGACGCTGAGGTGGAGTGGATCCCCTTCATAATAGTTGTTGGAGAGAGGGAGGCAAAGTCCGGGGTCCTGTCGGTGAGGGTCCGCGGCGGGGATGCTGTGGAGGTCCCCTCTGACGGTCTTGCGACCTTCGTGGGCGACAGCTTGGGCGGGAAGCCATGCATACCGTCCTATTTGCCAACGCTTCTATCCATGAGGCCTAGGTTCGGCTGATGACCGATGGGTATTTAATAGAGATGAATACTCAAAAAACGTAAGGTGGCACATATGAAGGTCGAAGGCATTGTCATTGTCACGGCGGACTGGGAGAGAGGAAGCCATTACGCCATACAGATTTGCGAAGCGGTTGCCAAGAGCAAGAACATACTGGTCGAGGTCAAGAAGGAGGACTATGATTTGCTGATTAACTATGGCGAGAAGGACGAATTCGGGGGCGTCGACATCCCCCAGGTCTTCCTAAAGCTCGAAGGTGGTACCATGAAGCACGTCATGACAAGGACACCCGTCAATGAGAAGGGCATGCCGGATATAGAGAAGGGCATAAAGATGCTTGCGGAAGCCATCTCGAGTGCATGAGGTGCTGATCTTGTCATCCCAATTTATGGTAATCAGAGCCAAGGAAGGAAACTTAGTATCCAAAGCCAGAGCTGAGGGGGAGATGAAGGAAGTCGTGAAGAAGATCGTGATCGAGGCGCTAAACCTCTGGGCTGTGGACAACGCAGATTTCACGGTAATAAGGGACCCGCAGTACCCCGTCACAGCAAAGGCGCCGATAACCAAGGAGCAGTACGATCTTTATTCCAAGTACGACCTGCAGAGGACTACCAACGGCAGCGTCATGTTCTACGTGCCGGTCTACATAATCTCGTTCGACAACATGTATGTTGAGGACAACTACCTCGACAAGGAAGTCTTCGTCGTCGCACCCGTCGTGGACCAGATCGCGGAGGACGTCATTGCCGAGCTTGCCGTGGAATCCACGAAGCAGGACGTCACAAGCGAAGAGGATGAAGGCAAAGAAGAGGAAGATACAGCTAAATAGCTGGTTCCTCAACCCCATTCTTATTTTCTTAAGGGCTCACAACCGTAGCGGCTTCTTCACAGTTCCGCGCTTTGTCCCCGATCATCGCCCGCTGTAAGTGTGTATTTAGTAGCTATGTCTTTTTTTGAGAACGAAGGAAGACTGAGAAGAGGGGAGCTCGACTAGCCCGGCTCATCATCTCGAGATCTGAACCCGTGTTCTTCTTCATTGCCCCCTTTTAGGGGTCTTGCTCACCATAAAAATAAACCTATTGATTGCTTGGCTCTCCACGTTCAAGCTAATTCTTAGTTGAGAGTGTTTAACACTAATTAAAAGTACCAAATAATTTTAAATAACTGTTGCACCAAAAAGAGAAAGACTACCGATTTCCCTTGGGGTGCGTGGTGTAATACAGTTTGGCTAACGCTGAAGTGACTCCTGGTTCGTTCTACAGCTTGATTGCCAGCGATCCAAAGATAATTTCGGTCTTCGAATTCTTAATACGTCAAGATAAGACCGAACTTGTCCCTGTCTTCGAACCAGGCACTGGCTACTACTACCCGGACATCGTCAAGAACGTGGAGGTGACTCCCAAGGAATCCATGGATATGGTGGACAAGATAATCAACTTGGGCCTCGGCACGAAGGTCTACTACGACCAAGTGCTGAGGTGTGGTACCTGTGGCACAGACCACGTAACGGTCCGCTTCCACTGCCCCTTCTGCAACTCCACCGAGATCGACAAGGAACTCCTGATAGAGCACAGCGCTGACGGCGTTATGGCGCTGCTTTCGAGCTTCAAGAAGAAGGAGGGGAAGCTGATATGCCCCGGCTGCGGGAAGGTGCTCGAGCAGGAGGGCAAGGATTACCGAAACGTGGGAATATGGTACGGCTGCCAGTCATGCAAGAAGCAATTCGACACGCCAAAGGCAAAGTACATCTGCCGCACCTGCAATAAGGTGATCGATATACAGGACGTCCTCATCGCTGGGATTTACCGGATCGTTCTCAAGAGAGAGGTCATCGAGGAGCTATCCACAAGGATACTGATAGTTCAGCCCGTCTTCGAAGCCCTCACCGAGTTCAAGCTTTCGCCATCAATGCCCGGCCTACTAACAGGTAAGTCTGGGATCGAGCATACCTTCGGCATCATAGGCACCAAAGGCGACAAGAATGTCGCCATAGATCTTGCCATATCAAAAACGAAGATAAACGAAGGTCCGATCCTCGCGATGTCTGCCAAGGTCATGGACACCATGCCGACCAAGTCCATAATCATATGCGTTCCAGGACTGCAGGATAACGCCAAAAAGGTAGCAGGCATTTACGGCATCAGCGTGATCGAAGGCGAAACCGTAAACGAAGCGACTGAGCAGTTGAGGAGAGTGCTGGGCTCGGACTGGGAAGTGCCCGAGGAACCAAAGAAGGCAGCAGAGGAGAAGAAACCGCCTGAGGAGCCCAAGAAGAAGCCTGCAAAAGCAGAAGCTGAGGCTGAGAAAGAGGAAGAGGCGCACGCGAAGCCTGCAAAGAAAGGCAAGTAGTTTTTTTCAGCACCGCCACAACCGCGGCATTGGAACTTGATCACAGTACCGTGACCGACTTCGCCAAGTTGCGAGGCTTGTCCGGGTCGAGCCCTTTTAAAATGGCAACATTGTAGGCAAATAGCTGGAGCGGAACCGTGCTTATGATGGGATAGAGGAAGTCCGCAACTTGGGGAATCTCAAAGTAGTCATCCGAGACTTGGCCCATCTCGCTATCGCCACGTGTGATTATCGAGAAGATTTTAGCCCCCCTCGCCTTCATCTCCATGACGTTTCCGATTACCCTCCCCCTCGCACTGTCCGTCGGTGCCACGAAGATGCATAGGAACCCCGGCTCCACAAGGGATATGGGGCCGTGTTTTGACTCCCCAGCCGGGTATCCCTCTGCGTGTATGTAACTTATCTCCTTCAGCTTGAGGGCACCCTCCATCGCAGTTGCAACGTTCGCCCCCCTGGCGAGGAAGAAAGCGTCCCTCCTGGTGAAGTACTTCATGGCGAGGCTCTTGATCCTCTCAGAGCTGCCAAGGATCTCCTCCACGGTCTTGGGAAGGCCGTTGAGTTGCCTCCTCCCAGTTCTGTACTCCTCCTCGCTTAGCTTCCCCCTCCTGAGCCCAATCCTCAGCATGAGCATGTCCAATGCCGTCAGCTGGGTCAGGAACGTCTTCGTTGCCGCTACCCCTATCTCAGGTCCGCTCTGGGTACAGATGTAGGCGTTAGAGATGATGGTAATTGACGACCCCAGGGTGTTAGTTATCCCGAGGATCTTGGCGCCCTTGGACTTCGCATACTTGATGGCGCTCAGCGTGTCCGCAGTCTCACCCGACTGGGAGACAGCGACAACGGTGGCCCCTTCCAGCTCCGAGACCGCGTCGGTGAACTCGGAGGAGTGGATCGGACGGGCGTCGATACCCAGTCTCTTCGCCATCTGGTATGACGCTGACATGCAGGCGTGGTACGATGTCCCCGAGCCAGTCAAGTAGACCTTCCCCTCCATGAGGCCTGCAGCCCTGTCAATGAAGTTGAGCGGGATCTTGAGCGTCTCCTTTATCGCCAGTGGCTGCTCGAAGATCTCCTTGATCATGAAGTGGGGGTACCCACCCTTCTCAGCTACGCTCTGGCTCCAGTTTATTACTGTGAACACAGGCTTTATGGCGTGCCCGCAGAGGTCTTCAATCTCGATCTTGCCCCTCTTCAGGATTGCAATGGTGTCATCCTGCATTACCATGACCTTTCTAGTGAAAGGAAGAAGCGCTGGGATGTCCGACGCGCAGAAAGTGCCCTTCTTGCTGATTCCAATCACCAGAGGGCTCTCCCTCCTCAGGCAAATTATCCTGTCAGGTTCCCTGCTGCTTATCACAACGCAGCCCATGGAGCCCTTGATGGAATTTGCCGCGCCAACGACAGAGTCCTTTAGGGACATCCCCGAAGCGAGCCCCTCCTCAATCATATGGGGGATCACCTCAGAGTCCGTATTCGAGGAGAACTTGTGCCCCTTCTTCAGCAACTCCTCCCTGAGTTGCATGAAGTTCTCAAGCACCCCGTTGTGGACAACCGCCACGGTCCCAGTGCAGTCGGTGAACGGGTGGGCGTTCTCCTTACATGGCGCGCCGTGGGTAGCCCATCTAGTGTGACCTATCCCGACATCGCTCTCAATCTGGGCTGTGTCTATGCTGGTGATGAATTCGGCTATCCGACCCTTGTTCTTCTCGACAGTGACCTTCTTTCCCCTGATCACCGCGATGCCGACCGAGTCGTATCCACGATACTCAAGCCTTTTCAGCCCTTCAAAGATGGCTTGCGGGGCCGTGTCGCTAAGGCACCCGAATATGCCGCACACAGTGGACACCAGACAAAATCCATATCAACAGCACAATTAAAAAAGTTATGGGGGCTGCGCTTCTGTCCTTTTCTTTACCTCCTCCCTGAGCATCTCGTGCAAGACCTTGCCATCCACCTTCCCCCTGAATTTCTTCATAATGTCCCCCATGAGGGGGCTCAGCGCCCTCTCACCCTCCTTCTTGACCAGCTCGAGGTTCTTCTGGACAAGCTCCGCCACCGCAGACCTGAGTGCGCTCCTGTCAATGGTTCCCAGCGAGAGCGCTTCGGCAGCATCCTCCACCGATCTCCCGCTGTTCGAGGAGAGCCATCGGAAGATGGCCGGTATCGCCTCCTTCGCCACCTCACCCCTGTGAGCCTTTAGGAGGACATCCCTGGTCTGCCTGGCGTTGAATGACTCGACGTCCACTCCCTCCCTCCGCAGCATCTTGAACGTATACTCAAAGGTGGATGCGACGAACGATGGGTTTAGACCGTCGGACTTTACCAGATCCTCGAACGTGGCTGCATACGGCGAGTCAACGACGAGACATGCGAGGTCCATGCTAAGGCCATACTCCTTTACGTAGCGGTCAGCCTTGGCGTCCAACAGCTCCGGGAGCTCCCTCTCGACGCCCTCGAGGAGCGACTTGTCAACCACGATTGCGGGGACATCGGTCTCGGGGTACATCCTGGCGGACCCTGGCATGGGCCTCATGAAGCGTGTGGTCCCGTCCTCATTTGCCGCCCTGACCTCAGCTGGCACACCCTTCATTGCTTGGATCGCCCTCTCCACGACGGCCCTAAGCGCTATCTCGCCAGCCGAGGCATCTGTCGCGACGAAGACAACGCAGTCGGGCTCCCCGCCTCCCATCTTCTTCTTCAGCGCCTTCACTTCATCCTCAGTTATGCCATAGGCGGGAAGCTCATCGGTATGGAAGATGCCGCCAACACCGCCGTACACCTTTGCCCTGTCCGAGAGCTCGGTTCCAAAGCGCCTACCAGGCTGGAGTTCAGTCTTAAGAAGCCCTGCATAGCCAGGCAGAAGCACCGCCTTCACCCTGCCTCCCGAGTCTACCGCCTTCCTCACGACCTTGCTAACCGAGGTCGCGAATACGTCCGTTACATCAATTGTCTTCAACGACACCTTGCCTCCTCCTCTCCTGGCAAGCTCCTCCCTGATCTGGAGTAACGCTCTCTGCCTGGCTGCTTCGTACTCGACCACCTTGGAGATTATCCCCAGCTCCTGTACTCCCTTCACCTCGACCCTCGTACCCCCTTTTATCGAGATGTTCAGGTCCTGGCGAATGGTGCCCAGCCCCCTCTTTATCATCCCTGTCGCCTTGAGGATGCTCCCCATCCCACGGGCAACGCGCTCTGCCTGTTCCCCGCTATGGATGTCAGGGGCAGTCGCGACCTCGACCAGAGGGATGCCCAACCTGTCAAGCCTATAGGTGATCCCATCCTTACCCTCTGAGACCTTCCTCGCTGCGTCCTCCTCGACGCACAGGGACTGCATGCCTATCCTCTCGTCCCCATCGGCCAGCCACCCGCTGAATGCCACCTTTGAAGTCCTTTGGAATCCTGTGGTGTTGGAACCATCGATGACCAGCTTGCGCATGACATGTATCTCGTCGACTGGCGTCATGTTCAGAAGCCTGGCTACAGTGAGCGCGACGCGGACTGCTTTACGGTTCAGGTCGTGCGGTGGCTCCTCGTCAAGCTCAACAAGACACGTGCTGTCCCTATACCCCTGGTAGATGAAGGACTTCTTCCTCTCAGACTCGAACATGGCAGCACTGTCCAGGTCGCCAAGCTCGCTCGAGGTTATTTTAAGCCCCCTGCACACTGAGTAATGCGGTTCCTCCTCCCTAAGGACGGTGGGGCAGCCGCAGAAGAGCTTCTCCCTCGTGTCGAGCTGTTGGTGTATCTCGATCCCGACCTTGACCTGCCCATTCATTCAGAACTTTCCTCCTCCTTCTCGATGTACTCGCTCCTGGTCGAGATCTCACCCGCCATGTTCTCAAGGAACATGCTCCGAATCTTTGCGGGATCATTAGTCTGGCCCAAGACCCACATGAGCTTGACCAGCGCCGTCTCGGGTAGCATGTCGCTGGCTGGGATCACGCCAAGCTTCAGCAGCTCCCTGCCGGTGCTATAGACATTCATGTTGACCCTCCCCCAGATACACTGCGACGCCATTACAACTGTCATCCCACCATCGATCGCCCTTTTAATCTGACCGAAGCTACTCGACGGGAAATGGCCGAGGCCTGTTCCCTCGAGGACTATGCCATGGAAATCCCTGTGTATTATGGGGTCAAAGAGGTCGGTCGGCACCCCTGGGAAAGATTTGATGAGAACAACGTCCTCGTCGAAGGTAGCCTTAGCCTCGAGGCTGCTTCCCATGCTCCTCTTCCTGTACTCCCCGAGGACCTCTATCTTTCCTCCCTCGACCTTCGCTAAAGGCTGCGCATTAACAGACTCAAAGGCGTCACGCCTGCTCGTGTGCAGCTTCCTTACCCTCGTCCCCCTGTGGGCTACTAAGCAGCCGTCGCTGCTGCTGCAGTGCATCAGGACGCAGACCTCTGCAAACGGTGCGCTTGCTGCTGTGAGTACCGCACCCTTGAGGTTCAGATAGGCGTCCGATGACGGCCTATCCGAGGAGCGCTGGGAGCCGACGAGCACGACCGGGACGGGGAGCCCTTTCAGGGCGAAGCTGAGCGCAGCCGCGGTGTAACCCATGGTGTCGGTGCCATGGGTGATCACTATCCCCTGCGCCCCGTCGCGGACGTGGCCCACAACGGCACGCGCCATTGATGCCCAGTTCTTAGGTTCTATATTCTCCGAGAGCAGACTGAAGAGGATCTCAGTCCTTATGCTGGCTATCTTTCCCAGCTCGGGAACCAGCTGGTAGAGGTCCATCGCAGTCAGCGCTGGGCTGACCGCACCCGTCTTGTAATCGACCTTGCTGGCGATAGTACCTCCGGTGCTTATTATAGAGACCTTCGGCAGGCTCGGGTCCGACCTCTCCTCGAAGGCAGGCTGTTCTGCTTTGATTTCTTCCTGCGGAAGCTTCTGCAAAGAGAGCGAGTCTATAGCTAAACCGAGGTTGTAGCCGTCATCCAGCTTCAGGATTATGTGCATTTCGTCATCGAGTTCGGATCGGGGCATCAGTATTCCTGTGAACGAAACCTTCTCGTTCTTTGCCAAGATCCTGTCCCCAACCTGCAGATTCTGAGCCTTGATGACATCAAGGACCTTGCCCTTGTAACCCGAGTCCATTGCAGATCCCTCAGATAATGACTCCCAAATTCATCTCATTACTTCTTTTAGCGACCTCATAACCTTTGCTCGGTGTCACCGCTTCACCTTTATTTAATAGGGCTTCAGGAGATACTTTAACGCTAATTGCGGGGGAGAAGAGTGGCCACAACGGGACTGGTGCAGCTGGAAGTTCTGGCAATCTTTGTGACAGTCTTCGCACTGATTGTGCTGCGCCGGGTGGGCAGGTTCAAAATAGAGATCTGGCTTGCTATGCTCCTCGGAGCTATCCTCTTCCTCACACTCGGCATCGTTAGCCTTGGTGACGCCTTCCGCCTGATAAATATGAACATCCTCGCCTTCCTCTTCGGAACCTTCGCGATGGTGGAGGTCATGGCACAAACTGGTTTGCTCCAATACCTTGCGATCAGGTTCCTCCGCACAGCAAAAACCCCCGCCCGCCTTCTCCTCATTACGCTCATATTCGTGGGCTTTGCCTCTGCATTTCTCGTCAATGACGCCGTAGTCCTCGTAATGACGCCCATAGCGATCTCCGCGTGTGCGTTCAGCAAGGTGAGGACTGTGCCCTACCTCCTGGCAGTGGCTTTGGCATCCAACATCGGCAGCGCGCTCACACCCATCGGGAACCCCCAGAATATACTCATCAAGATAGCGTCCAGCACAGACACGATCTATTGGTTCTCCCGGATGGCTTTGCCAACCGTCCTTGGAATCTGCTCGGCGTACTTCATCCTCAGATGGGTCTACCGCAAGGATGTAGGGGGGAGCTTTAGTGGGGAACTCCCGGAGCCTGGGACGATGCTTACCAATAGGACAGGTGCTATAGCCATCGGTGTAATAGCCGTCGCCACTGTGCTCGGATTCCTAACATCAGACCTAACAGGGGTTCCGATAGCGATGGTCGCCCTTGCCGGTGGCTTCGCAGCGCTCCTGATAAGCTCTGAAAGGGGAAAGGCAGTGAAGGAGATCGACTGGGGCACACTGATCTTCTTTGCGGCGATGTTCATAGTCATGGGGACCGTCGCTAGCAGCGGCCTCCTCGACTACCTCTTCGCGCCATTCACCGGAACCCTCTTTGCCAGCGGCTCATCCTCTGTGCTTTCAATATTTGGGATGAGCCTCCTCGTCTCACAGGTGACCTCCAACGTCCCCTTTGTGGCTATAGCGCTCCCCATCTTCCTGAATGCCAAGGCAGGCAGCGCTAAATGGCTCTCA
>JACTUC010000019.1 GCA_015660995.1 Candidatus Methanomethylicaceae archaeon
GATGTGGGACAACGTCAGGAAGAGAGCAAAGGAGCTGGAGAAGCACGAGGTTCCTGCGCTGCCGACGGACGTCGACGAGAGGTTAAGGGCGCTCATGAAGGAAGCCGATGAGAAATACAGGAGGGTGCATTGAAATGGTAGAGAAAGAGAAGATCTTCGAGAAACTCGCCAAAGCTATTGTGGCCTACGATACGGACAAAGCTCTGGCAGCTGCCAAAGAGGCGATCGAGGCGAAGATAGATCCCCTAGAAGCCATCCAGAAAGGGCTGGCACCGGGCATCAAGGAGGTGGGCGACCTCTTTGAGAAGGGTGAATACGCCCTTCCCTTCGTCATGCTGTCTGCGGATGCCATGGAGGCTGCCACGAACTATCTTAAAGGCTACATCCCCAAGGACAAGATTCCCGCGCCACTTGGAACGTATGTCATTGGTGTTGTCCAAGGAGACATCCACGACATAGGGAGCAAGATAGTTGGTACCATCCTAGAATCCTCCGGGTTCAAAGTATACCACATTGGGAGGGACATCCCCGTGGAGAAGTTCATAGAGGAGGCGGAGAAGGTGGGTGCGGACATCATAGGAGCATCGACGCTCATGACAACGACCATGATAGAGCAGAAGTTCCTCGTCCAAGAGATAGAGAAGAGAGGGCTGAGGCGAAAGTATAAGGTTATGATCGGAGGAGGGCCAATAACCGCCTCATGGTGCGAGGAGATAGGCGCCGACGCCTACGCTGCAGACGCGGTGTCAGCATTAGAGGAAGCAAAGAGAGTCATGAAAAGTAAAAATACAACAAATACAAGCTAAGGAGATGGAAAAAATGACAAGCCTGACCGTGAAAGAGAGTCTTGAGAAGCTTGTATCCTGCTTCGAACCGAGGCTGGCGAAGGGATACTCAAGGATAGCTCAGTACGATGTTGCCCCTGGTGAAAAAACGCCAGGAGGCAAATTCTATATCGAGATAAAGGATCAGAAGATCTCTTTGCACGAAGGGGAGCATCCAAATCCCAGTTTCGTCATGACGACAGATGCTGACACGCTATCTGAAGTAGCCAAGGGGGAACTAGCCATTTTAGTTGCTGTCATGTCTGGAAGACTCAAATCGACAGCAGATTTAAACGAGGCTCAGATGTGGGGCAATTGTTTCCCTGGATTCGGATAGCAGGATCTACTCCAAGACAAAAAACGAATAATAAATGCGACCCTTGCCACACTTTTTTTATTTTTTTTATGCGTAATTTTGATTTAATGATGGAGATGCAATAGTGGCTCAGGTCGAGATAACGTTTCAGCCAGAGGGCAAGCGGGCAAAGGTAGAGTCTGGATGTACAATCCTTGAGGCCGTGAAGCTACTTGGTGTTGATCTGACAATCGTCTGCGGTGGCGAGGGCAGGTGTGGGAAGTGCAAGGTCATAATTGAGGATCAGAATTGCATAAGCTCATTGAGCGACATCGAGAGGAAGCTCCTCCCGGGTCACCTGATCTCCGCGGGCTACCGGCTGGCCTGCTTCACAGGTGTTTATGGGCCAACCACAGTCAGGATACCTGAGGAGAGCCGCACAGGGAAGCAACGGCTCCAAGTCGAGGGCATTGATACGCGCGTCGTCCCCGACCCGACTGTAAGGAAATTTTTCCTAAAAATGACGGCGCCAACGATGGACGACATCAGATCTGATATTGACAGGCTCTTGGAAGCCTTGGCGTCGGGTTTCGGCTTGAAAGCTATAAGGGTATCTTATAATGTTATACCTTTTCTGCCGTCCTTATTAAGGGAAAACAATTGGAAAGTGACTGCAGTTGTGTGGAATGGCGAAAAGGTGATTGCAGTTGAGGGTGGCGATACTGTTGACCGTAACTTCGGTTACGCCATTGACATAGGCACGACAAAGCTCGCTGGCTACCTTTTGGACCTCAGAAAGGGGAAGGTCATGGCCGTCGAGTCTCTTATGAACCCACAGATACCTTTTGGCGAGGATGTAATTACGAGAATAACTCACGCGGGCAAGGGGAAGAAAGAGCAAGGCGAGCTTCAGGAGGCTGTTGTCGGGGGGCTCAACAAGATGCTCGAGCGCCTCCTAGACAAGACGGGCGTGAAACCCGAGGAGGTTTACGAAACAGTCGCAGTCGGAAATACGGCAATGCACCATCTCTTCCTAAACCTGTGCCCCAAGTTCTTGGGATTGTCACCTTATCCCCCAGTCATTAAGAAGGGGATAAACGTGAAAGCCAGGGAGTTGGGCATAAAGATCAACCAGAACGGAAACGTCTATGTCCTCCCTATCATTGCGGGCTTCGTGGGCGCGGACAGCGTCGCTGACGTGCTCGCGACCGAGATCTACAAGAATGACGAGCCTACTCTCACAATTGATGTTGGGACCAACACCGAGATAATTATGGGTAACAAGGAATGGATGATAGGATGTTCCTGCGCATCCGGTCCAGCATTCGAAGGCGCCCATATAAAGCATGGAATGAGGGCAGCAACTGGCGCGATCGAGAGAGTGAGAATAGATCCGGTGACACAAGAGGTCACCTATAAGACTATTGACAACGCCAAGCCATGTGGGATCTGTGGTTCGGCTATTGTTGATGTACCCGGGGAGTTGCTGAAGGCAGGCATTATTGATGTCAGGGGGATATTCAACCAAGCCCTCAGCACGCCAAGGCTGCGCAAAAGCGAAGGAATCTGGGAGTTTGTCATTGCATGGAAAGATGAAACTGCAATGGGCAAAGATGTGGTAGTGACCCAGAAGGACCTAGGCGAGATCCAGCTTGCGAAGGCCGCAATATATACAGGCGTCGCCATCCTCATGAAGGAGGCGAAGATTACCGAGGCTGACATCGAGAAGGTTCTGATAGCTGGTGCCTTCGGCTTTTATATAGATCCAGACAGTGCAAGGATAATCGGCATGTACCCCGAGATCCCGCTTAGCAAGGTCAAAGCTGTGGGTAACTCTGCAGGGACTGGCGCAAGGATGGCGCTCGTCTCGCGCAAAGCCAGGCAGACCTGTAATCAGATCTCCAGGGATGTCAAATACGTAGAGTTGGCTAATGACCCGGTCTTCCAGAGCATTTACATGAATGCCTACTTCCTTCCGAATGCTGAACTCAATAAGTGGCCCGAGACATGCGGGCTGCTCAAGAGACTGGGGCGGTACCCTGAGACGCTGCCCCCGATAATACAAAGTTAATGTGGGGTTGATATTCAATGCACACGATTAAAAAAGGCCAATTACTGCTTATGCGAGCTACTCGCTTAAGATTTGAGGTAAGCTGTTGCCCATTCTCACGCCCATATTTTTCCCCAAGGGCAATGGCCCAACTCAAGTATGCACAATAAAAATATGATGATTTATCCATATTATCGATTTCGGCGATTAATTATGAAAGCTAAAAAACTAACTCAGAGAGAAAGGCTGCTAAATGTTTTTGAAAAAAGGACGGTCGACAAGATCCCAACAGTCAGTGTAACACAGACATAGACGTTCGAGCTCATGAAAACAACCAGCTCCTACTGGCCTAGGATCACAAGGAATCTAAGCGCTAAAAGTCATGATGATTCCACAAGAGATTAGGTGGGTTGGTAATTGCAGACTTGAACCCATTTGGATTTGAGTCCGGTCCGGTCCATCTGTAAGCCATCTGGGTTGCTTGGAATAAACTTAATAATTATTTTGGTATCAACTTTGATTATGCCCGCAGTTTTCAGGATGAAGGTCGGAAAGGATGGCCACTCCCTCAAGGTCACGATACCGCAGGAAATCGCTGAAGCCCTAGAGCTGGCAGCTGGCGATTTGGTATTGATGGAGGTCACGGACCACAAGCTAGTCGTCAGAAAGTCACCGACGAGCATGTCTCTAGCCTAGCCCTCAGGTTTTTGAGGTTTGCTCCTGCTCGAGCGCTTCCAGCCTCTTGTCGTATCTTTCGGGCGTATGGATTAGCGCCTCTTCTCGACCTAGAATTTCTGCAGTCAAGATTTATATAAGGTGGAACGGCAAACTATCGTTCGGAGAGCTATGCCCATCCCATTGGTCGAACGTTCCTCAACGGAGCTTTCGCGAATGATAGAAATGAAAGTCAGTTCCGTAGCTAACGTTCAGAGCGTCAGAAGTGTGCGCGTTGACCTGACCGGCAAGAAGCCCGTGGTGGTGGTGATGATCTGGCTCGAACCGAAGTCCTCTAACGAAGATGCACACATGGTGGCCCTGAACATAGAGTCAGAAGTAAAAGAGATACTGCCGAACTCCCGCGTCTTCATCCGCACAGAGCCCGAGGGGAAGGATAGAGACCAACTATGGAAACTTGTGAAAGACGTCTCCGATTCCGTCCCAGGCTCGCGCGGCGCACATAACGTTCACATCACCAAGATCAACGGGAAGTTGAGTATAGACTTCCACCTTGAGGTAGGCGCCAACATGACAGTGAAACAGGCCCACACTGTCTCCACGCTGATTGAGAAGAAGCTGAAGGAGGCCGACCCCAACATCGCGGAGGTTCTCATTCATGAACAGTCGGTAGAGGACCTCGTCGAAAGCGAAAGGTCTGGAGCCGGCACCGAGATAAGGTGGTACATCGAACACGTGAAAAAGCGTTTCCCCCAGATCAAGGAGATTGGCAAGCCGGAGATACGCAGGGCTGGCAACAAGCTCTATGTGGCGATGAGGTGTAGCTTCGACCCCGACATCAGCCTCAAGGAGGCCAACGACATCATCTATCGGTTCGAGGCCAGCGTCAGGGCAGCTGTCCCCGAGGTCGCCATGATAGAAGTGCACAAGGAGCCCATGTAACCCGCCCGTCTGCTATCAGACCGAAAGACCTATACCACCCTCCTTCCCTCGGCTGATAGTTATGGATGGTGGTTCTTGTGAAGTCCACAAAGGAAGCCCCGATCACCCACAAGGACTACCTGTCCATCGGATCGGATGAAGTTTTCAATGCCTTGGGGACGACGAAGAATGGGCTGACGGAAGATGAGGCCGAGATCCGTCTAAAGAAGTGTGGCCCTAACCGCTTACCGCGTGAAGGCATCAAGGTCGAGAGAATCATCTTACGGCAATTTGACCCCCTCATTCTAATCCTTCTCGCCACGGTTATCATTTCTATATTCATAGGCTCGGCGCAGCAAGCCTACATCATCATGATTATCATAGCCCTGAGCGTCAGCTTCAGCTTCTACAACGAATACCGAGCTGGCAAGCTGGTGGAAGAACTTGAGAAGAAGGTCTCAATCAAGGCCACTGTAACCAGGGATTCTAAGACCAAGGAGGTCGACTCGGCACAGATCGTCCCTGGGGACTTGGTTTCAGTCTACATCGGAGACATCGTGCCAGCCGATGTGAGGCTGGTCGAGGTCAAGGACCTTGAGGTCGATGAAGCGACGCTCACAGGAGAGTCATTTCCCGCCACCAAATCAGCGGAGGCTCTCTCAATCCAGGAGCCGGTGGCCCATCAGGCTACCAATTGCCTCTTCATGGGGACCACGATCGTCCGAGGAAGCGGTAAGGGTATAGTCACACAAACTGGAAAGAACACAGAGTTCGGGGCCATCTCAAAGAGCATTGCACGCCCGCACCCCCTGACTGAATTCCAGAGGGGCATTAAGTCTTACGGGAACATGCTCATCATCTTGACTTCTATCCTGTCAGTGAGCGTCTTCGCGCTCAATGCCCTCCTCGGACATGACCTCCTCAATTCCCTCTTGTTCTCAGTGGCTATCGCCATCGGCCTGGTCCCCGAACTCATGCCTGCCATAGTGACAGTGGCTCTCTCCCACGGCGCGCATATGATGGCTAAGTCGGACGTCATTGTCAAACGCTTGGTCTCGATGGAAGATTTTGGCAACATGGATGTTCTATGCACAGACAAGACGGGAACGCTCACAGAAGGCAAGATAGCCTTAGAGGATTACTTCTCGCTGGACAAGGATCACGAAGAGCGGACTCTCATTTACTCCCTCCTCTGCAACAGCGCGATCGTAGGCGACACAGTCACGGGGAACCCCATGGATACGGCCATCTGGAACTATGCCAGGGAAAGGGGGCTCGCCGATGGCGTGAAGGCTTACACAAAAGTTGACGACATACCCTTCGACTACCAGAGGCGCAGGATTTCTGCCGTGGTGAAGCACGGTGAGGAGTTGTTGTTCCTCACCAAGGGTGCTCCGGAATCTGTGGTCCCTGAGTGCACATTCTATGACCAGGAGGGGAAGGCCGCTGGGATTAATGACGATGTTCTCGCCACGGCCGACAAGAAGTTCCACGAGCTGTCCGAGTCAGGGTATCGCATCTTGGCCATAGCATACAAGACGATAGGGACGAAGCCATCCTACTCAACCTCGGACGAGGTGGCGCTGACGCTCCTAGGATTCTTGGTATTTAATGACCCCCCCAAGCCCTCTGCAACGGCGGCCCTAAAAAGGCTAAAAGAGTTGGGCGTAGATACCAAGGTCCTGACAGGCGACAACGCTCTCGTTGCCAAGAAGGTCTATGAAGAGCTCGACATCCCCGTAACAAAGGTGCTGGATGGCCCCGATCTTCTCAAGCTAAGTTGGGCCGACCTAAAGAAGGCCGTCGAAGAAGCCAACATATTCGCGCGCGTCACCCCCGAACAGAAGCTAGACATCATAAAGGCGCTCAAGGAGAACAAACATATCGTAGGCTACATGGGCGATGGTGTGAACGATGCTCCCGCTCTGTACGAAGCCGACGCCAGCATTTCTGTCGATTCCGCTGCGGACGTATCGAAGGAAGCAGCTGACGTGGTGCTGCTACAGAAAGACCTGATGGTTTTGGCGGGCGGAATAAACGAAGGAAGGAAGACGTTCGGCAACACGATCAAGTATGTGCTCATGGGCACTTCTTCCAACTTTGGAAACATGTTCAGTGCTGCAGCTGCCTCACTCTTCCTACCCTTCCTGCCCATGCTCCCGATGCAAATCCTTTTCATGAATCTCCTTTACAACGTCGCGAACCTCACGTTGCCCACCGACAATGTGGATGCCGAAGACGCCAGGTTGCCCCGCCACTGGGATATACCTCTTGTGCAGGGATTCACGTTATTCTTCGGTCCCTTCAGCTCGGTTTATGACTTCCTCACATTCGGCATAATGCTATTCATATTCAATGCTTCAACCCCAGCACATGCTGCGCTCTTCCAGACTGGCTGGTTCGTGGAGTCATTCTTGACGGAGGTGCTGATTATCTTCGTCATTCGGACTAGACGATTTCCGTTCTTTTCAAGCAGGCCAGGCAAATGGCTTACCATACTCACAATCGGATGCTGTGTGTTTGGTATAATTCTTCCTTTCACTTTTTTGGGGGGTTTCCTCGGTTTCACCTCCCTACCAGCCAACTTCTGGCCGCTCGTAGCCCTCATGGTAGCTACCTACCTGTTGCTCGTGGACGCTGGGAAGGTATTTTTCTATAAGGTGTGTGGGTTTTGATGGGGATGTCCTAGATGGTTGGTGTTACTCTCTTTGATTGGTACGTCATCACTATTAGTTGGAGCATAGTCTTTCTAATTGTTGCAAGTATCTTTATTTATTCAAGGAGGAGAGTTGCCCCTGGCTCCGTCCGAACACACGCCAGCATATCCCAAATTATTCGAGATTTCACCTTCGTTTGGATACTGATTTCGCTCCTTTTCTTCTATATCGTAACAGTAATGGTGGTGTCTGACCTCCTTTTCGCAGCTGGGAACATCGTCATTGAGTTGCTGCTTCTCATCTATGTTTATAGGAATAGGCCCAAGAAAACTTCACATCCATGACGAATTTGGGAATCTCCATCTTGCATAGCAGCCCATTCATGAGCATATCCCAACGCGTCCCACCCAACACACGAATGCTTACGAAAGAGAACCTTTATTGAGGTGGTTACCAGGAAAGATGGAGGAATTAAATTTAATTTGGTAGTCAACTACACGATAAAGGTCTTCTGGGCCATGTCTCTGCTCGGTTGAGAAGCAATTTCTTCAATAGGTTGTATTATAGATCTGCTGGATAATTTTTCCAGATTCATTAACCATGACTTTAATTTCTAAAGGCGTTCCATAATGCAGCGGGTTTGAAAGGGGCGCCTGTATGGCACTTGAAGTCACAAAATTTCCAAAGACGTCCGTCGTGACTGGTCCTCCTCCCTCGAGCTTATCCCCTTGATAATCGATTTGCCAAGTCATCGAAAAGTCAGCAAGTCTAGTGGATAAGTGCCCTCTGATATCTAAACCAAGAAACAGCTCAGAATTAGATGTCATTTTGATTGGCACAGCTTGAACGTTTTCAGGTAATACATAGGGAGCAATTACGACAATTACTGCTATAGCTAATACTAATAACAAAAAGATGCCCAGAAAATATTTTAAGCGATTGTTCATAAATCGCCAGCTCTAATGTTAGGTATTTGCACCCTTACTATTTTTCCTTTATCTTTAGATCTTTTTGGTTTTGGGTTTGGGTAAAAAATAAAGTTAGCAGTTAACCATAAGCTGAAGATCCTTTGAGCCAGGTCTTTGCCCTTCTGAAGAATAAGTCCGCTATACTCAGCAGCTGGATGGAGTTATCCAGAATATCCTGCGAATTGCGGTCCCAGAATGTTCTGTAGGTAACTCTGCAAGGTTGAGTTGTGACCAACATAAAGAACGATGAGATTCTGATTCATATAGAAGTGAGCAAAATCGACCCAATCTACACAAGTGGTTGTGCCAAATCCTAAGAATCCTCCTCCATTATAGCAGCCTCCATCAGGACTTAACCTCAACGCATCCGCTTCAGCTGAAAAAGAGTCAGAATATACAAAGACGCTCACCCATTCACCATCAACGGAGAGGCGCCTGCAGCCCAACGGGGAGAGAATGTCGTCGGGAGAACTGCCCATTATTGTTGCCGAAAGGCCTGTTGAATTCAATCTGTTAGCAAATTGGGATACTTGCGAGTCCACAAAGAGGTTGGTGATCGACAGGTATACACCGATTCCAATAGCTGCCACTGCTATTATGATGACAAGCGCAACGTAAGTTCTTTTCATTTGCCTTCTGTCCAATATTGTCTGATAATGTTATTTTAAGTAGGCTCAAGATAGCGACTATTGATAGACCTAAAGAATATGGAGAATCCATCCATAATCCGCAAACTCCTCACTGGGATACAAGAAATTAGCCCTAATGTATCAACTCACCCGTGCTAACATTCAATAGGAAGGTCTGCTCTGCCAAATTTCCCATAAAAAAGGTGACATTCAAATACCCATTTGCCAGCGCAACAGCATCATAGCTTGTACCCCAAGTTCCATTGGACACATTAGCAATTGTGTAATTCCACAATTGTATGCCATGGATGCCAAAAAAGAAGTCGCCTAAATTATAGGCTTCAATATTCATATCGCCATTGGTCAGTGATGACACTGTTCCAAAGTAGACAGTATTGTTGTCGGAGAGGACGAAGTCAGGATATGATCCTAGGGGTATAATGTATTGGCGTATGCCTTCAAGCTCTCCACTGCTAGCATTGAAGGCTACTATATTATTGCATGTTATGTTTACGTTTGACATGTATGGGTAATTGAACTGGTATGCAACGAAGCAGAAGTATAATGTGCCTGAATTCAAAACAAGCGTGCCCGCATTAGGCAAAAACGTGTGCCATTCTGGCATAAAGGCTATGGTTGGAGATTGCCAATTTATCCTCCCATATTGGCTGGTGCTGAAAATGATGAAGGTTGCATTGTTCTCGGACGTGTTAAATGCTTGAAGCGAATAGTAATTGCCATTGTCCACGATCTGCGAAAACTGATAGCCTGGCAGTTCTATCCCCAAGACATTAGGATAGTAGAAGTAAAGAATAGCCATGACACCTGCAATAATCACTATCAAGGCAACAACTAGAATGACCATGATATTTCTTCTGACCATGGCCTAACACCAATTCCTATATGAGATCAGGTTTCTTATTAGCTCTCATTGAATCTTTTCTTTCCGCCAGTGTTCGAAATCCTAGAACATGGCAAGCAGTATAAGCGAAAAATGGGATAGTACCATTGAGCCCGATGAAGACAATTGAGGCAGCAGTAGTTGCATTGGCGCTTGTTTCAATAGTTGCCATTGTCTTTATTGCAGCCAACCAGCAGGCCCCATCCTCAGAGATCAGATATTTTAGTTCTGACTTTAATTTCAACATTACACCGGGGAACAGCATTGCGCCTGTCACCCCTCTGGGTAACTATGTCAACGACATCCAAGGTCCCGTCAGCACTCTGAGCTATCAGGGGAACCTTTCATTAGGCACTGGTCCGGATCTGCCCATCCAATCTCCAATAATATTCTTCAATCCACCAGTTAGTTACACCTTTAACAACCAGACAGATGAAATTCTTACAGGTCCTCCTCCAATATATTGGCAATCCAATGCATCTGATACGATATTCTTCAAGTAATTGACTCAGCGAGGAAAATAATTTACAATCATCCAATCTTTCCCAACATTCCCCATCCAAAACTAATTCTGCTCCTCAGGGAACTCTTCGTTAGGCACCCTTCCATGTCTTTGCCCGAGTGTGTGTGTTTGGGTTTGGGGATTAAATTTTATCCAACGAACCTTGAGTGCGTGCATGCTGGCACACATCAGAGAAAAGTGGGAGTTGCGGTTGACATCTCCATTGTGGTGGGGGTTAAGTCCCGCACGCTCTCTCC
>JACTUC010000022.1 GCA_015660995.1 Candidatus Methanomethylicaceae archaeon
CTTCGACTCCACTCCCTTGACGGTTACCTGGACCATAGCCCCGCCGGGCGTCGTAGCCTGCATCCCCATAACCCTCTCCAATAGCCAGAACATGGCGACGCCTGCAAACTTCCAGCAGCAGCTCTTCATCAACTGGTCCCTCTGCAGCCCCTACGTCAGCTCTAGCCTCAGCAACGTGATCTTCTTCGACAGCAACGGCAACCCGCTTTACGTCTGGGATGAGAACGGCACCACCAACGTCAGCAACTCCCTGACCACGGTCTGGGTCAACCTGGGTTCAAACATAATCCCGGCCAACGGTAACATCAACATATACCTTGGCTTCTACAACCTCAGCTACGATACCAGAGGGCAGAATGGCTACTGGGGCATGTTCCCCACGGCGACCGGCACCTACGCCCAGTATGACAACGGCTTTAAGGTCTTCCAATTCTACGACAACTTCAATGGTACCACTATCAGCCCTGCCTGGAACACCCAGGGGGCTGCTGGGACCTACTCTGTTAACAACGGTCTCACAATGTATTCGGGCGCATTTCCGAACTATGTGTTCACCCTCAATAATCAATACTCAAGTCCTATTATTGTCGACGCCTATTCGGTTGGAACCTACGGAAATTGGCTAGGCATCTCTCTCTGCAACCTCCAGTCTACGGATGGGTCCTATGCCCTTACGAGCGGTGCCGTTCAATGGCTCTACCCCCCGGAGGGCGGGTGGGGCTCCTACAACGGTCTTGCGAGTGCCTCGGGATATACAGCCATTACGCCCAGTCCCATCACCACCACTCCTCAGGTTATCTCGCTAGCCATGAACTCTACCACAGCGACCGAGTACCAGAACTATGCCAGTCCAGCAACGGTTTCTGTCACAGGCTCCCTCTCCAACTATCCAGGGCTAGTCCAACTGGCTTATAATACCGCGTCGGACACTCAGACCATCTACTGGTTCAGGCTTAGAGCCCTTCCCCCCAACATGGTAATGCCAGGTGTCTCGTTGAGTGGAATTGTTGTACTTTAGCTCGCACGTGCTTTGCTAAAGACATAATTTGCGAAGATTTTCTCCGAATTATTGTAAAGTAAAAGAACAAAAAAAACTAAAATTTAATCCCAAACCTGCGCAATAGTGGCTCCCAATCATATTTGAATAAGAAAATCCCAAGGAAGATGAACACTATGGAGAGCAGGATCGAAAATTCGAGGGATGTGAGACCTAATAAATGGTGGACCGTCTTGGTGATCTGAAGTATGCCAAGGAACTCGAGCCAGATCTCAACGGCGCTTTTCACAATCTTTGCAAGAATGGTTACTGAGAACATGGGAAGGAGTCTTATTTTCTCTGCGCCGGCTCCTATGTAGAGGTAATCATCAAGGGGAAGTACTGGTATTACTGCTGTTATGAAAACTACAATGAGAAAGCTTCTACGCTGAAGCCAAGCCCCAAGAAGTTTAACGTTTTTGTTCTCCTTCAGCTTTCCACTGAATCCCATGGCACCGCCATAAATGATGAGCTTCCCGATGGCTGCACCAAGCGCAGTGATGAGAATGATGAGGAGGAAACCCTCAGGCGTGAATCCGAAAGTTATCAGCTCGGCTGTGGCAATCAGCGTGTAGGAGGCTCCGAAGAATGGAGTGGCGTTGGATATGAGCGAGACGACGAAGAGTCCTGCCAGGCTGAATAAGAAAGGGTTACTAAAATGGGCGGCTGCTGGAAGAGCCAGTGCAGCTCCCCCTAGAAGAGCACCATTGATGCATTGGATGGCATCAGTAAACATTCTGGGGGTCTCCATTTTTTAAAACTGGCAAGCAACTTCAGCTTTCATTGTTATGTGATCACGCCACTTCTACATAAGGACGCCAATATTTCTAGACCAAGCCAGGATTAACTTGCCAGAATTGGACCCAGATTCCTTTTGCTCCATTTTCGCAAGCGATATATTGGCAACTCAATAGCCCATTCTTTGCGCCATCTCTAATCTTTTGTTTTTGCCCGTTGGTCCCTTGGGTATATTGTCCACGAAGATTATTTGGGTAGGTACCTTGAAGTAGGCAAGGCGATCGAAGAGAAATGCCCTAAGGTCCTTCTCTGTTATGGAACTACCTGGCCTGAGGACAACGGCAGCCACTACGTCTTCGCCCAACGTCTTATGGGGCACAGCAAAGGATATGGCCTCTTCAATTGCTGGGTGCTGAAGGAGCGCGTCGTCAATCTCTTGGGGTGCCACCTTCTCGCCTCCTTTATTTATCATCTCCTTGAGGCGACCCCAGAGGTGGAGGAATCCCTCATTGTCAAAGGAACCCAGATCACCGGTCCTGAACCAGCCATTTATGAAGGCTAGGGAATTGGCTTCAGGATTATTCTCATAGCCCTTGAAGACGTTGGGGCCTCGCAGAACTATCTCCCCTATCTCCTTCGGGTCCAACAGTGCACCCTTTTCGTCCATGATTGCCACCTCGGCCACCCCAACAACTCCCGCACTGCCGGGCTTACGCCTAGATGGGGAGTTCGAGGCTATGAATAAGGCCTCCGTCATGCCATAACTCTCAATTACCTGTGCCTTGAAGAGATCCTCCAGCTGCGCCATGAGCTTCATAGACATGGAAGCAGACCCCGTGCCAATCCACTTGATATTGCACCTGGAAACAATGGCCTCGTTACCCTTGGAGAGGTCCATCACCATTTGATGGATTGTCGGGGGACCAGCATACCAGGTCGGACCAGTTGAATCAAGCCAATGGAAGAACTCGGATGGGATGAAACCCGGTGCACAGATAAACCTTCCCCCATGGCGTAGAACACGGTAGAGAATATTCAATGCAAATACATGAAAGAGGGGAAGCATGTTCAGGTATATGTCCTCCTCGGGCTTCGACTTGAAGATCTTTGCATAGTAATCGATATTGTGACATAGGTTCGATTGGGTTAAGGGTACCCGCTTGGGCTCAACGGTTCCAGAGGTAAAAAGCACATGGGCGATATCATCCGGCTGCGCATAGTTGGGTTCATTGCTTGGCCTTTCGGGCATTCCTTCTAGGATGAAGGAGCCTGCCTCCTCCTCATTTATCTTTAATAGCTCGATTACTTCGATCCCATGGGCACGCGCAACCCTTTTCGAAGGGGAGTCTTGGCCCTTCTCCACAACCAGTGCCTTCAGCCCCAGGTCTTTGACAATTGACTCCAGCTCCGCTTCTGTGTATTGGGGATTCAGAGGAATGACTGTGAACCCTGAGACCAGAGAGGCCATGGCAACGGCCATTTCTGGCCCGTTGGACATGGAAATGGCAATCCTGTCATTTCTGCCATAGCCGATGCTATTGAGCGATGCGACAACCTGATGCACCCTCTCACGGAGTCGGCCATAGGTGATCTTTCGGCCCGTGACGTCGCTCAATGCAACCACCTCTTTGGGCTGCATTCGGAATAGCGTCTCGGATATTGTAAGAGGTAGAGGGTTTGGGTCTTTACTCATATTCATGACCTAAGCCATGATATTAATGCTGGTGGATCTTTTAATAAAAAGATATCGCCAGCAACAAAACGAGTAATTAAGCGCCATCAAGTCTCTCATTTTCCCTTCGCATCTTAATGGCAGTATTGCACTTCTTATGGCTTATCTACCTAATGTTTTAATACAAGGAAAAAATAAACCGACGAAGAGAGAGGAAACTTCATCATGTCTTCGTCAAGGGTATCCGTGAAGGCCCGTGCAGCCTTTGGTAGATCCATGCCGATTACCATCGCAGCCCTAACCTCTCTTACAGCCGGTGTGCTAGGTTTAGTTGCTTGCGCATTTGTGGCTGTGATTGTCCTGCAGGGTACTGAGTATACAACGCCCTTAATCGGGCCAATACTCCTAAGCACTAGCGGCAAAAACTTTGTCCTTGGCACAGTAGCCATTGTCCTTTCAATCTTGCATATTATCGTCGGTTTCATGCTCTGGAGGTCGACATCGCAGGGAGGAACGGTGGGCATAGTCCTTGCTGCTGTAGATATCGTCATCTATTCAATCGCGCTCTTCGCTCCCATGGTTGTCTACGTAGTGCTGCCACTCCTCTTTGTGGGGACAATAATGGCGATTGCTATAATCTTTGGATGGGACACACTTCGCTGAGCTCGGACTTCATGTTGCAGTTTCATCCCTTTATGCTTGGCAAGAAGTAATGCTTCATTAATCAGGGTTTCAATCCTTTGCCTTGCGCCGACTTTTATTCTTGGAATCTCGACTGTCGATTCAAAGTAATCGTTGTGTCTGTTGTTTTAGATAGGAATTCGGACATCTTTCCCAGTGTAATAATTTACAGTCTTCTCGATCCCTTCCTCAAGCTTGATCTTCGCCCTGAAACCCAAGACCTTTTCTGCCTTGGTGGTATCTGCCTGGGTGTGCATGACATAGTTCTTGATCGGGTTGGGAGTGTATATTGGAGTAATATTCAGGCCCAGCTGCTTATTCAAGATTGCAATAATCTCGTTGAATGATGTGGCCTTGCCAGTTCCTACGTTCAAAATCTCTCCCTTGAGGTTGGACTTCATTGCAAAGACATTCGCCTCAACGACATCATCAATGTAGGTAAAGTCCCTGGTCTGGGTGCCGTCGCCATATATTACAGGGCGCTTTCCTTTCATCATCCCCCAAAGGAACTGGGTGATGTTGTTCGCGTACTTGCCCTTGTGCTCCTCGTGGGGGCCGTAGACGCTGAAGTACCTGAGGCCTACCGCCCTCAGGCCGTAGAGATCTGCGTAGAGCGATGCTGCCAGCTCCCTGGCATAGAACGAGTACTCATAGAAGCTGCCAGGGGATACCGGAAGGCTCTCCCTGTGGGGCGGAGGGCACCTGCTATAGAGGCTGCTGGTTGTGGCATAAACCACGGGGAAATCATGGCAGCAGGCCGCATCAACAACATTCAAGAACCCCTTCAAGTTGACATCTATGCCCTCCCTCGGGTCAGGGAAGAACATGGGAGAGGAGCTATAGGCTGCATCGTGGAAAACGCCATTCAAATCCTTGCATAGAGAATCGATCAGCTCCTTGTTCCTAACGTCGCCCCTTACGGTTTTGGCCCCATGCAGTTCTGCTTCCTTGCCAAGGCTCATGTTGTCAAGAACGATTACCTCATGTCCATCATTAATGAGCCTTTTTGCTATGTTGAAACCTATGAAACCCATTCCACCCGTCACAAGAAACTTCATAAGCGTCATTCTATCGTTTGTAAAAACTCATTGATTAGCTTTTCAATGACTAATTTTATTAATATTAAAAGGAGAAGAGGTTCAACATCGGAAATTGATTACAGATCTTCGGTTTGGTTTGGATTGCCTGTGAAAATTGAGGACTGGAGATACGGATGAAATGGCAATTGTTGTCGTGTATGGGGTAGATACCTCCATAGAACAAGAAATCCAGAAGGGTAATATCTCTCAAATGCAAACCGAAATCAACAATTTCAGTTCCTTGTCAAAGATCTACCTACTAACCATGGACTACTGTTCCTATGACTCTCTTTTCAACAACAACGTCATTCACATCCCCTGTGGCTTTAAAGTCAGAAGTAATTCTTTCATAGTCCGTTTTCTTTTTTCGATAATTTACGTCTTCAGATCTTTTTTTGAAATTATGAAAAGGCGCAAAGACATTGAATTGATGGTATCTCAAGGCACAACTACTTTGCAATGTGTTGTAGCTTCAGGAATAATTAAAGTTCCCTTCATACTTTTTATCCATTACCTTTCCTATCAAGAGGAACTGATCCTGAAAAGGAAGCTTCTTGCCACAATTTTCTGGGCAATCGAAAGTTATACGATAGCGCACGCAGATCAAATTATAGCCTTAAGTCAAAAAATAAAGTCGCAAGTTCTGCCACTAAATATGAGAGTTCAAATAATTCCAAATTATGTTGATGTAAAGGTCACTGATAGGCTTGATAGAAAACAATTAAGAGAAAAATACCAATTCGGCGAATCCCTGAAGGTGATTTTGTTTGTTGGCAGATTACACCCCGTAAAGAATGTTGATTTTCTTCTTAAGGCCTATAAACACATTGTCTCTGAGGTTAATTCCAAGGTCGTAATATTGGGAGATGGACCAGAACGGATGCCCTTGGAAGCATTAGCAAAAGACCTCGATATAGCCGATAAAGTCGACTTTAAAGGATTCGTTCTTAAGGATGAGGTTCTTGAATATATGAACGCAAGTGACATTCTTGTTTTGCCATCATTGGTAGAAGGGCAACCCCGAGTCATATTGGAGGCTTGGGCATGTGGCCTACCGGTTGTGGCTGCAAAAAGTAGTGGCCTACAGGATCTAATAAATGACGGAATAGATGGCATATTGTTCGATGTGCACTCCGAGAAAGAATTAGTTAATGCTATTATAGGAGCTCTGAAAGCTGCCAAATCTAATTTATTGATTGAAAATGGGGAAAAACGCGTGAAGGAATTTGAGAAAGAGAGAATTCTTTCAATGCAAATTGAAGCGATACAAACCTTACTAAATAAAACTATATTATCAAAAACTAGGTTATCATAATGCCTAATACCAAAAAAATTCTATTTTTTACTGAAATTGACCAAGATAACCCTTACGGGTCCCATATAAGACCATTTTTTTTGGCAAAGTATCTGTGCTCCGAGAAATATGATGTATTCGCAACTTGTATCAATTATAATATCAACTCAAAATGTCCGAAATTCATCAATCTTTCTTCGATTTTTAAATTTTCTAGACCAAAAAAATACTTATACCATTTGAAATATGGAAGAAATATTGTTCAAAAAATAAAACCCGACTACATATATACTCATCTTCATACCGCTAGTTTTGCATTAGGATTATTGAAAATATTGAGAATTGTCAAGGAGCCTCTAATTGTTGATATGCATGGAAGTTGGGGCCTCGAAGTAAGTAATTCACTCTTAAAGCCTGCATTGATATTGATAGAAAGTTTTTGCATATATGCGTCAGACATGACAATTGTTCCATCAGAGGAATTAAAAAAATATTTTCAAAATTCTTATGGGGTGCGACCTGGTAAAATCGTGGTTGTACCCAATGGGGTCAACAATAATTCATTTAGATTACTTAATGATCTAGAGAAAGAGAACCAGCGGGCTAAACTGGGATTGGCAAATAAAAAAATAATAATCCTAACAGCTCCTCGTAACAACAACTCAAACATAATAGCAATCAAGTTGATGTATGAAGTTATGAAAATCGCCAAAGAAAAAGGGGTGAACCTTCAATTACTAATTTTAGGTGGGGGACCAACTGTAGGGACTCCGCCAGCAAATGTGGCGTATACTGGTTTTGTTAGGAATTTTGAGATGTTTATGTCAATAGCAGATGTGGCAGTTGCTCCCTATCCTGAAGGGGCAGCAGCAGGAGGAGCACGGAATAAAACATTGGAATATTTTAAATATGAAATTCCAGTCGTTTCCACTGTTGAAGGCATTAGAGGAATAGATGGAGCCATGCCTGAAAAGGATTTTATTCTTTCAAGTGATGAACCTCTCGATTTCCTTCAAAAAATTATAATGTGTATTGGTATGGATAACAAAAAAAGACAAAAAATGATTGATGATGCGAATGACTTAGTTACTCAAAATTACACTTGGGAAAAAAGCGCGAAGCAACTAAATGATTTTCTTAAGTCGTTAGCTTAGATGATTCTATTCATGAATGTGAATAGAAAAATGATATTTAAGCTGTTGTCAGAAAGATAATTATCTAATTTCATCTAAAGGAAACATTACCAATGAATCCGCTTTATTATTTAATCCCATTAGTTTTATTCCTGCCAGGATGGTTAGCGTTAGCCAATTGGAAAAAAATAAATCTATCTGCTGTGGAATCGCTAGTCTTCGGTTGTTTATTATGGAATTTTCTATTCGTAAGCTTGAGCTATGTTTTTGGTATTTTTTCGAATTTAATCAATGAGTTTTTCGTTGCTTTTCTTGTGCTTGGCCTAATCATATCCATTGTCAGCATATACAACTTAATTGCCACAAAATCCTTGTCTTTCAAGAAAATAGAATATACTAAATTAATATTCTCAAAATATTTCTATCTATTATGCTGTATACCCTTCGTAATTCTATTATTTTTGTTAATTCTTGCTCATTCTACTTCAAGCGAGTATGACGCATTATTCTATTATTTGCCCCTTGCAAAATCCATTATTCTAACACACGGTTACCAATTGAACTATTTCCAACAAAATGCGCTCAGTACAACTACGTCTCCAGCAATACCATTAATGTATGCCCTTACAATCTTATTTTCACCAAATTTACTTTCAGCTGATCTTTTTCTAAGAACAATACCCATAATGTATACAATTCTGATTGCGTTGGTCGTTTTCCTTATAGGAAAAGAGATCTTAAAATCAAAAATATTATCGGCGCTAGCAGTAATTGTCTTTCTTCTCATACCCGCAACATTTTCCTTAGAGGCAAACTATTCGTTATATTTGGATCTGCCCTTCACATTATTTGTCTTTGCGTCTCTTTATGCGCTGATAAAAGTCTATTCAAGTAAAGGGCGGCCAGTATGGCTGTTTCTCTTGTCAATGAGCATTTCTATGGCCATACTAACAAAAGATGTATCTTTTATGATCCTGCCAGCTTTACTTACAATTATAATAATCCCATTTTTACCTAAATTTAAGAGGTCATATCCACTTTTATTATTAGCTCTGTCATTATTGTTCGTCTCTACATATGAAACCCTTTTCATTAAAGACTTTTTAACTACGTCAGTGCCATCACAAATAATTCTTGAACAAGTACCAATACTTCTAGGCATTATTCTTTTTCTCGTTCTTTCCATGGGTATTAAAAACGAGAACTATACTTTTCCAAAAATAAAAGCAATATTCTTATTTCTATTACCTTTTATCCCAGTAATCATCTTCTTAATAAGAAACCTCTTAATGTTCGGAGCAATTTCCAGCTCATTCCCGTTCGTCTCTAACAATGAAGCAAATTGCGCCTCGATAGTATTGTCCAACTCCTTGGGTGGGAAGATCTTACCCCAAAATATTTTCGATGTAACAAAGTATGGTATACTCTTTTCTGACATACAATTGGGTGCTTTATTCTTTCTACCCTCAATTATTGGGATCATTATGGTGGCAAAAGACACACTTCAAAAAAGAAGCAAAGAATCGTTTATTTTACTTTCGTTTTTCCTTATTTTATTGGTCCTTTGGTCTCGCACCCTTCAATTCACATATTCAGGGTCAGAGGTTAGATATCTATTTTATTTTTCACCATTGTTTGCAATCTTCATAGTGAAAGGTGCCAGCTCTTTTTCAGCATATACTAAGGTATGCTCAACCTTCATCTCACGCTTTGTGGCATATCTTTTAATTATTTTATTTTTGCCTATGATCTATCTCATCATCAATGAGAATGTGAATATAACGAATATTGGTCCCGCCTTTCTATCGTTAGGAATCGCAGACTATGGCCTCATAGCCACCTTTTCTATTATCTTCCTAGCAATTTTTTATCTCAAATTACCAAAGAACTTAAAACTGAACAACAAACAAATCAAATTAATCATCGTGATAATCCTTACGTCACTTCTATTAATCGGAACTTCATCGATATTATCTGGAGGTTTGCTTCACACTGAAACTTCCGTTAATTACGTTTATCCTGGATGGGAAAATAATCTTAATGAAGTCATTACCTATCTTAACCAAAACAACAGTGCCAATTCAACAATAATTACATGTTACGCATTACCAATATCTTACTTTACTAATTATTCCATAATTGACTCTGAAAATCTTAATGGGGTTATGACTCTGATACAGATAAACTCAAGCGATCCTCAGATGCTCAATAATACCCTTTTAGAATATAATGTTCAGTATTTACTCTATCCCAACTCTGGCAATAATTACTTTGATCGATTTAATAACCTGAGTGCAAGTCTTCCTATATTAAATATAACCTATTTGAACAATTACCTAAAAATAATTCCTGTTAAAGAGTTTACTGACTATACCCTTTACAAAATTCCCTAGTATCTGGTCTAAAGATAAAAATCCCTATTTTTTTAGGTGTTTTCATGGATAAAGGCATTATACGAGCACACTTTAAACATAGTTAAACACCCCTTGGGCATCCCTCAAAAAACACTTTAGTCATGCTTGAAACACTAATAATTGCATGAATATTTTCAATTTTAATATTACAATCCTAGAAATTATTTTGTCTAGCTTTAATCTGTCTCTTTAACCTAGACGTTAATTTGTTCATATCATACAAATATATTGGGTAAGCCAATGTGCACTGTTTACAAATGACATCCCCGAAAAGGTATGCCCCCCTCTTTATTTTTTTATATTCTTTTGAGCTAACAATTTCATCATAAGTTTGAAATAAGAGGTTGCCGACCTTGTGCTTTAAAGAGAAGTCCATGCAACAGAGGTAAGTATCTCCGTTTGGCAAAACAATGAATCCTGAACTGCCATCCAATCTCTCACAGGTAACTGGTTGTTTCCATGACCATTTCTTTTCAGATCGTAACCCTGCTCTTTGATTGTTTGGAAAATTCTTATTCATAGTAACTAACGTAGTTACTTCCAGTTTAGTAAGTGCATCAGCTAAGACATCTTTGTATTCCTGTGTAATCGGTATCTTTGAAACGTTGTTGCTGTCAGGAAGGTGCAAATTAATGCTGTAAAAGGAAAGTTTGCTAAGGCGTTGGATGTCGTTTTGATTGAGACCGACTAGAGTCGTGAATAAAGATACTTGATATCCGACGCTGTACGCATATTCCACCATATCGACACATTGTGGATTAAGGAATGGTTCCGATGCACCAGAAAAGCATATTACAACATCTTTCGATATATTTCGAATTATCTTTGTGAAATTTTCAAATGACATTATCTTTTCGTTGCCTTTATACGCTTCAAGAAATTCCGCTTGGGGGCAATACTTATCGCATCGTATTGGGCATCCTATGATCGTTGTAATATCAAGGCTTCGATATTTTGACACTGAACGTCTTCCTTAAGACTTGTTTCTATAATGGCATACTAAAGTTTTACGAAGTCGTTTTAGAATGACTAAGATAGTTTGGGTTGGGGTTTAAATTTTAACCCCCAAGCCAGTGCTCTATCTCATTCAATCAATCTATCATGTACTCTTACTCTCGTAAAACGCGCGCACTATGGCAACTCAGAAAAAAATGTGCCCACACTACATTTTGACGTTTTACTTTTAGTTATTTTTATATTAAAACCTATGACCATATTCTTTTTCAAGTGGAAAAGGGTGATTACACTTCGCCATCCGCAAGGAACGGTAACCGTTGATGAACTAGTAAATGGTAAACGTCGAATACAAACTTACAATACCTTACAATTTACACCTCTTTCATCTTGCGAAACACTCTATCCTGTTGACCTAATCTCATTAATTTTGCAAACAAAAGGGCTTTCTTATTTATGCGACGAAATAGCACGCGATGAAGACCATTATTACGTGGAAGACCATTTGATGCTATCGATTTTGGCGTATATTTCCGAAGATGAATTTCGAAACAAGAAGATGTTGGATTTTGGCTGTGGTTCAGGATCTTCGACCATGATATTGTCAAGGAGATTTCCACATACTGAAATTGTAGGCATTGACTTGGTGCACGATTTCATTAGGATTGCAGAAGCAAGAGCCAGATACTACAAGGTCGAAGACCGAGTTAGATTTCTCGTGGCATCAGACAGCACTATACTTCCAGAGAAAATGGAAAAATTCGATTTCATAGTTCTTAACGCCGTTTACGAACATTTGTTGCCCGATGAAAGAAAAAAAGTGTTGCAGCAGTTATGGAAAATCTTGGAACCCGGCGGCACGCTCTTCCTTAATGAAACACCCTATCGATTTTATCCTATTGAAATTCACACTACCGGATTGCCTTTGATAAACTATTTGCCAGATAGAATGGCGTTTGCGATTGCCCGCAGATATTCTGAAAGTGTTACGATGGATGAGTCTTGGGCACACCTTCTCCGGCGTGGAATACGCGGTGCAACTGAACATGAGATACTTAGAACTATACGCGAAGGTTGCGGTAGACCCGTGCTATTATCGCCATCCCGATTAGGTTGCAAGAATAGGATAGACTTGTGGTATGTGCCACCTGAAACTGGTTCTCGTGTTTCAGGCAGTTTTATAGATTTTCAACTTGCTCACAGAATTTATGAGAGTCATTTATTACGATACATACTGAAATGTTTTCTCAAAACTACTGGCATAGCCTTTGTTCATTCTATCACCTTGGCGATTCAAAAAGAATCCTGAGCTCCTCGGTTTTCATAATTTTGGAAAATCAGGCAAAATACTTCTCAATAATTCTGGAAGATAGTGATTATCTCCAAATTGTCAGCTTTATTTTGATATTAGTCTCTTTTTTACAATTTTTCTTATCGAGTCCCTTGGGGATGTAAAATTCTCCATTTTAAGAATCTTTTTTGCCTTGTCGACACTTACTTTGATGTTATTCTTTTCATTAGTGGAAAAAAGTAACGGTGAACCCTTATCGACAATCTCAATTTGAGGAGAAAGTCCGCCCAAACTGAGTTCTATGATCGTCTTTTGAACGATCTCTGCCAATTCAAAAACGGTTGTTGGCACAGGATAATACACGTTTATTATATTTGAAAGGATATCTCCAATTTCAACCGGCTTTTTGTTCAGAAGTATTTCTAGCAATCTCTCATAGGCTAAACAGATATCGCTTTCATCAACAAACAGCATTGGTCTGTGCATACTATGTCTGTAAGGCGTTATTGATTGATTATTTAACCCCCTCTCAATGAAAATGTTCGCAGCTGTTTCTTTTGGCATATCATTTCCTAGGACTGTGCCCATCCTGATTATGCCGAATTGCTTATCTGACATCTCGCTGTAAAACCGAACTATTGTCTCTTGGGCAATTTTAGACAACGAGTATAATCTAGCCCGCTCCTCGACCTTATCTGGCCTAAACCCAAATTCCTCATCTATTACTCCATTAAATTCCCGCTCTCCGATTGTATGCCAGGAGCCCGCCAAAATCATGCCCTTAAGATTGGGCAACTCGTTGACAGCTGCACAAACATTCTGGGTGCCAACAATATTTACCTCGTAGCCTAGACGCTTTTGCTCAATGATCTTCGGAATTTGAATTATAGCAGCATGAATAACAAAAGTACAATCATCCAAATTCTTTTTCAGAAGGCTGAGATCTCTAACGTCCAAATTGTAGAATTCAACTCCTTCGCCCAAGAAGCTCGAGGGCGAATTAACGTCGATGAGCTTGATATCATATTTTTTAGAGAGATATTCTGCTAGGATCTTTCCTACGTAACCGCTGCCGCCGGTAATTGCAATCTTCTCTCTGAAACCTATCAATTTTTTACCTCAATAGTTGAATAGATTAAACACAAGATCTTATTATTGTTGTTACCTATGAAATAATATTTTTTTAACTATTCTGTGATTAGAATTTTAACATGTTTAACAGTCTGTAAGTAAAACATATTAACTCTAAAGATCGCTTTTATAATTGGTATCAAGGTTGACGCCATGAGGATACTCCAGATAAGCCCGTATTTTCAGCCTTCTACTGGAGGATCAGAGTGGTACTGCCAACAGTTATCGAAGCGCCTCGCTAAGAGAGGTCACGAAGTTCACGTTCTAACTTCCCTGCTTGATAAAACTCTAAGCCCGGAGGAGGAAATGGATGGTTATTCTGTGCACCGCTTGCCCTGCTTTGCAAATGTATGGGATTGTAATCCTGCCACTTTTCTTCTTCACAGATTGGCCAAGATAAAGGCTGACGTGATGCACGCCCACTCGTACATCTTCTTCACCTCCAACCAGGTAGCTCTGGCAAAGAGATATACAAAAATTCCCTTTGTCCTTCACCTCCACGGCGGAATTGACTTTACATCAAAAATTAATGATTTAACAACCCGTTTCAGGTTCAATGTCAAAGACAAGATTTATGACCCGACTTTCGGGAAATGGACGGCCAGAAGCGCTGATTTGGTGGCATCGGTATCAAAAAGGGATCTAGAACTTGCAAAAAAGATGTGGGGACTAAACAAAGGCTTGTCCTGGGTACCCAACGCTGTTGATTTAAGTGATTTTCCCAAACAATCAAGTAATGAGGGCAACGACTTACTTAATATCGTCTTCATAGGACGGCTTGAACCGTGGAAAGGCATCAACACCTTTATAGAAGCCGCACAGCTCGTTGGGAAAAAATACAATGATGTGCGCTTCACAGTAATAGGTGACGGGAGTCTGAGTTCCTACGCCCATAATAACTCCATAAAAAAATACGTGGACTTTATTGGCAAGGTAAATCACTCGAGGATTCCCGAGCTTCTATCCAAAGCATCTATGCTCGTGCTGCCTTCTTACATGGAGGGGCTCCCCACAGTATGCCTAGAGGCACTTGCGGCTCAAGTACCGGTCATTGCATCTAACGTCGGGGGGATCCCTGAGATTGTAATCGATGGCGAGACGGGCTTCCTTTTTCCACCGGGCGACTCCAGCTGTTGCGCTGACCGAATCATCCGAATCCTTTCGGACGATGGCCTCAGGAAGAAGTTGGGAAGTAACGGGCGGCAGCTTGTGGAAAAGTACTTCACTTGGGACAATGTGGTAGAAAGAACTGAGAGAGTATACGAATCAGTTCTTGCGTAATTTTTTTTGTGCTTGTCCCTGTAATCGATGGAAAAATAGAAATCGATTTATGATAAAGCTAAATTACGTCTTTGTAGAAAAGTCAAACGTAGCAGTAACTAGTGAGAGATTTGAAGACTCGTGGCCTTATCCTTGGGATATCCCTTATGGGACTTGGGGCTATTGGCTGGGTGATGGGGTTCGTCTTTTCTGGTGATTATTACCTTTCAACGGGGCACATTGTGCTACATTATCTGGGACATCTCGCCCTTGGGATAGGCCCATCTGTAATAATTCTTGGGGCGGTTCTGTTTTTTGCCTTTTTTGTCGAGGGCTATTACCATAAGCCAGTTCCACCCGCAGATCTGCGCCCAGGCATATACCCGGTAGCAGAACAACCTCCCAACAAAAAATGTCCAAATTGCGGCACCCAAAATCCCGTAGACGCTGTATTTTGTCTTAAATGTGGTCAACAATTTTCAGAATTGATGGATGATAAGAACCTGAAAGAGGGCTTTTGAACCACGTAGCTCACCGATTTGGGAATTTTTTGATAATGGCAATTGATCGGGCACGATCGGCTGCTGATCAAGTGAAAGTTGCCTGATCAGCGGGTTTTAGAGCTAGAATAAAATGGCGACGCGTCCGAGCATATTTTAAATACCATCTCTGCGTGTTGAAAAGTATGCCCATAGTCTTGACCCATCTTCTTTCCGGGATTATCGTTGTTGGCGTGCTGGCCTTGGCATACCCAAAGAAGCTTTCAAACCCCTTCGTTTTTGTCGTGATGGCAGGCCTCTTCACGCTCCCGGATCTCGATCATCTGGCATTCTGGCAGCCTTCAATGGTCAACAAGATCCTTCCTACGTCCTTCTGGGACCTGTTTACGGGAATGTTTGTTCCGCGCCCCCCGCTTCTTCTCCACAACTGGATCTTCCCGGCGATTTTTGCCCTAGCCGCCATAGTCGCCTACAGATACCGTTGGAACAAATGGGGCTACATTGCCATCCTCTCCATTGCATGGGCTACACACCTGCTACTTGATGGTGTCATGCTATTCTGAATCGGCTTTCAATCTATTCCTGACCCTTTTCATCATCAAATTGTACATAAAACGCCCTGTCTAAGTGGTCTACTGTTAAACAGAAGTTCAAATGAACAAACACTTGTCCTAAATATAATATGGATAGTTCAAACAATTTAAGCTCCTGTTAGCAACATTAAAGTTAGCAGTTACTAAAAAACAGAATGAAAATATAATCATTATCTTTGAAAATTATAATCCTGACACAATCATTATATTACTAAGTTTACAAAATGGCACTCAGTGAATTTATAGAGAGGGAAATATCATATGCAAAAAAAGTATCTATATTTGACTTTAGCGATTTTTCTGTGCTTTGCAGTTGTCTTTGCATCAGGAATGACTATTGCTAACGATAATGCTTGCAAAAAAACTCTCATCACAGCCCCAACCGGCGGATCGCCAGGCACTTTTCATGTTGGTGACACAGTTTCATGGAATATAACCGTCTATTCGTCCAATACGTCAATTCCAAACAATCCTGCGGTAATGAAGGATCTAATTATCTATGATAACCTTCCAGCGGGCGTAACCTTTGTAACCGGCACCAACTGGAGCAGTTCTACAGCTACCTTCAGCGTAATAGGCACCAATCTGTTGAAATGGGACTTTGGCAGTACAACACTAAATGGGATGCCTCAGGCTTGGGTCAACTTTAGCGTGACAATCAACAATGTCCCGGCCAATACGGTTCTAACCAATACTGCAAATTGGACAGCTAATGTGTACGATGTCATCGCCAACGATTGGCAGTCCATATCCGTCCCTGCCTTCGATTCCATACGGATCGTTAAGTCGCCATCAACGCTTACAACAGCACTCAATGTCACAAGCCCAATAGTCATGGGGACTCCGTTCCATGATAGCGCAACCTTGGGCGGCCACGTCTCTGGGTACGACATGAATAATACTGCGACCATATCCTTCTACTACAGCACTGACGACGTCAACTGGATCCAGATAGGCAGCGCACAAAGCGCGCCGTCAAATGGCGGAACGGTCAATTCAGCTGACGTAACTGGATTAGCCGTTGGTACTTACCACTTCAAGGCCAACTACACTGGCAATACCTACTACAGTAGCGTAACAAGCGCCGATCTTTCAGAAAACTTGACCATCACTCAAGCCCCGTCTACCACCACTACCAAGCTCAATGCAACGACAATAAGCAATATACCGACAATAACGCTGGGTGGAACGGTGCACGATATGGCTAATGTGACCTTCACCGTCCCGATTGGGCCATACCCCCAGCCTGCAGGAACCATTACATTCCTCATTGCCTACAATAGCAGCTTACAATGGCAAGTCTTGAGTAGTGGTCCTGGGACATGGGATCCATCGACTCATACCTTCTATGCAATCTCCGTCGACGTCACTCCGAATAGCACCGGTTACTACTACTTCAATGCGACCTACAGTGGCGATGGCAACTACTCGGCCAGCCACGACTGCTATTCGAAGGAGGTGCCACAAAGCGAGATACTGCACGTATTGAAAGCTCCTACAAACGTCACCACTCTGCTCAATGCCACAGGCCCGATAACCCTTGGCCAAAATGTCACCGACACAGCCACAGTAACTGGTGGTGTCTTGGGCATAGTCCCCACAGGGACCGTCACCTTTGATTATAGGTTCCCCAATAACGGGACATGGAAGACCTACGACACTGAGACCCTGTCCGGTGGCGTGGCAACGTCCAAGCCTTTCACGCCAACCCAGGCAGGTGTTGTTTACTACTTCAACGTCACCTACAATGGTGATGGCAACTACAGCTGCAGCACCTCTAATGTAACGAGTGAGCATATTACCGCGAACAAAGCCACTCCGACAGTTAATACTGCGTTGCTATCTGTCACTGGTGCACCCATAACGAGTATCATCCTGGGCCAGGGCGCAAATGATACGGCCACAGTAACTGGTGTCTTGGGCATAGTCCCAACAGGCACCGTCACCTTCAGTGTACAGCTACCCAATGGTACATTGGTGACCTTCGATTCAAATCAACCCCTGGTGGCAGGCTCGGCGACTTCCACAGCCTATTACCCGCTGGGAAATGGGACCTACCTATTCCAGGCTACCTACAATGGCGATGGCAATTATCTAACCGCAACCAGCAATATAACAACTGAACCTTTGGTTGTTACTGCGACTACAAGTGAAATAGACACCTACCTCAACGCGACTACGATAACGTTGGGCTCAACGGTTTACGATACAGCCAATGTTACATTCCCAGTATCGATTCCGCCGTACCCCGTTCCGACAGGGAGCATAAGCTTCTCGGTGAAGCTAATCGGCGGCACGTGGGAATCACTAGGAAATGTGGTCGGCACTTGGGATTCATCCAATAACCGGTTCTATGCGAACTCGGCTGAGTTCACTCCTAACCAGACTGGGACCTACTACTTCAATGCAACCTACAGTGGCGATGGCAACTACACAGGTTCCCATGAACAGGGCAACTCTGATACCCGACTGGAGAAGCTAGTTGTAACCAACGCGACTCCAATAGTCACCACTCAACTCAATGCTACATTGATAACCTTGGGAGCTGGTGTGACGGATACCGTCACCGTAACGGGTCTAGGCATCGGCTTCCCGGTACCGACTGGCACCGTACAGTTTACTGTGCAGTGGCCTAACTTGACTGTAACCAACCTTGGCACACCGGTGACTTTAGACGCATTTGGCATGGCAACATCCATACCCTTCACACCACCTTTCACTGGCTCTTACCTCTTCAACGCCACATACTCCGGAGATAGCAACTACAATGCAGCCTCTGACGCCATAGCTTACCAAAATCCAGAGCTTCTAATAGTTGCGCGAGGCAATGTAACGGTCACAACTCAGCTCAATGCTCTGACAATAAACTTTGGCCAGAGTACCACAGACACGGTCACCGTGACGGGCCTAGGCGGCATCTTCCCGATACCGACAGGCTCTGTTCAGTTCATTGTTAACGGGTCAAACCTCGGCAGTGCTGTAAACCTCGATGCATCCGGCATGGCAACATCTCCAGTCTTCACGCCAACTCAGGTAGGCACCTACTACTTCACCGCCGAATACAGTGGCGATGGCAACTACACTGGCAGCACATCGCAGATCACAGTAGATGAGACTCTTACCGTCGGTCCAGGCACTCCAACAGTGGAAACCCGTATCAACGGCTCAGTGGACACAATACAGTCCGTCCTCGGCGACCAATTCAATGATGAAGCCATAGTTACAGGCTTTGACGGAGTTACGAGTTACTCCAACTGGAACTGTCATGTTCTTCCTGTACTGTCCAAACGGCACAACCATCAACTTCGACAATGAGCCATTAGTCGATGGAGTAGCATACTCCTCATACGTAACACTCAACCCTGCAGGCTTCTACTACTTCTCCGTATGGTACACTGGTGATGGCAACTATACTGGCCAGGTGAGTTACGCAGAATCATTCACCGTCGGTCCAGGCACATTAATAACCACTCTGCTTAACACAACCTGGATCAACCTTGGTCAATCTGTCTCCGACTCCGTCACGTTTGTTGGAGTCCAAAATGGCTACCCAGTCCCAACAGGCACTGTCGAGTTCCAGAACAACGACACTGGCGTATGGGTAACCTTCGACACCGAACCGCTGTCCAACGGAATGGCCACTTCTGGGCCTTTCACTCCAACGCACGCAGGGAAATTCTTCTTCCGTGCATGGTTTGACGGAGATACAAACTACATGCCAACTGGCAGTTGCCCGTTCGGTGAACCGCTAAGGGTCTACCCACCGCTTCCTACTATAGAGACAATTCTTAGCAATGGTGCACCCACCATCGGTGACGCAGTCTATGACACCGCTACACTGACTGGCTACGGTTCCTTATCGCTTGCAGGGGCCAACATACAGTTCTGGTACATGGCACCTGGTGGTCAATGGGCACCTTTAGGCAGCCCACAGCTTGTAACAAATGCCGCTGGCGGTACATTTACATCCATATATCTCATGCCCAACATCGTTGGTAACTGGTTCATTAAGGCTAACTATACTGGCAATGCGAACTATTGGCCTGGTGAGAGCGGAGTTGAGCTTATACAAGTTCAGCAGGACACTCCGACAGTAACAACCTATCTCAGCGCTACAAACATAACTATCGGCGAGTCAATATATGACAACGTTACAGTCACTGGCCTCGGCGGCAACTTCCCAGTACCAACAGGTACTGTCCATTTCCAGAATAACGACACCGGCGTATGGGTAACCTTCGACAATGAAACGCTGTCCAACGGAATGGCCACTTCTCAACCTTTCTATCCATCGCACACAGGGATCTTCTTCTTCCGTGCAGTATACGATGGCGACAGTACTTACACAACAGCTCAAAGTGGCAAATGCATAGAGATCGTAATGGTCTATCCTGAACCTATTGGCTACATTGATTAATAATACAACTTTCCTTTTTTTTATTTTTTAAACGTATAATAATACCTTTAGACAAACAGTCGAAAGATTATATTGAGAACGATCAGCTATGCTGACATGCACTACCTCTGGAAGGTAGTTAAAATCTTCTACTTTGTAGAAGGGAGCTGGATTTATAATAAATAACTAGATGAATGGAAAAATTGGCAAAATGAACAGCAAATTAGAGTTTAAAGGCAACAAGGCATTCTTTGCCTTTATTATCCCATTTGTATTCAGGCTAATTCTTGAAGTTTATTCATTACCTTACACAATAGGTTATGACACAGTAGTTTCTTTAATTCCTGGCGTAAGCAGCCATTTCTCAACATTGGGCAATCTGCTAATTAACATTGGACCAGTTTATTATTCAATAGCCATTTTAATTCAAAATTTGCTTCAAGACCCTACCCTCACTATTAAGATACTTGCAGTATCTCTTCAAGGCCTTTTTGGGTTATCTATGTTCTTATGGGGTACAACTTTTTTAAACAGAAAAAATGCGCTATTTTTCTCTCTCATTACATCCTTTTATTTTTCAACACTCAGAATATCCTGGGATCTTCAACGTAATGTCCTAGGCTTATGCTTTCTCTTCCTTTGCATGTATGCCTTTGAATCAATCCAAAACAAAAAAATTGGTTCAATCATTCTTCCTCTTTTCTCCATCTTAGCCATTACCGCAGATCCATTAATTCTACCAATATTGGTTGTCGTTCTGCTACCAAGAATAGCTAAAAAAGACAAAATAGCGACCTTCTCGGTATTCATTTCCTTAATCTTTTTTTGGGCTGGTCTGTATACCCTGACAGGAAATAATGCTGGGATCATTGACACTCTATTGAATGAATTAACGTTATTTATCCCAAATTACCTGTACATTTTTCCTCAAGGTTTTATAGCTTTGGAGTTTTTCTTATATCTCACATTACCGCTGATTCCCTTTCTATTCAAAGCAATAATCTCTATATCCAAAGATAAGGTTGGAATAAGCAAACTCATGCCCGCCATATTGTGGTTCAGCGCGTCCATAATATTGAGCTTGATATTGGGTTTGGGTTACAGATTTGCCTTTATGGCCCCAATTCCGGCTATTGCAATTATAATATATTACATAAATGATAAGCACAAGACTCAAAGAAAAATGATAATTGGCATTACAATAATTTTTGCGATTGGATTTTGCGCGTTTCAAAATCCATACCCATTTCCCTATTATACGACACCTGTTATGTGGCGTAGTGAATTCTTAAGCGCTTTTCCAAGTTCAATGTTGCAAAATACAATTCCTTTAGCCGACTCAGGAAAAGTAAACGATCTCTTCATTAAAGCTGATCAGATGATTGCATCTAGCAATAGCACTAGTATTATCATAGTCAATGACCCCATGTTATACTTCTCTATAACCTCGCACTCCAACAATACCTATTACTATGGGTCTCACTTTGACGATCCAAAACCAGCAATAAACAATTATCTTGCGAAGGGATACAATGTTTACATCATATGGTGGCAGTCGGGGAAGCAGTGGTACAACATCGACTTTGCTCAGATTCTTCGAGGCTACAATTATTCTGTAGTAGCTACAAAAGGGGATTATGCCATCTATTATGTTTCGCCTTCTTAATATTAAAAATATAAAGTAAAATATAAATTTTATTCAGGGAGTAGTGTTATATAATTGAAAATTTACAAAATATATACATGCGATCATGGTCGTCTTTAGAAAAAGGCACCATCATCATCTTCATAGGAACTGTTCTTCTTGCTATGAGCATAGTGCCTTTGTATGCGTTTCTTCCCGCAAATCTCTACTGGGAAGCGAAGCCTAATGTTGCAAGTGGCAGCAGCTATAACCAGGACATCGGCTTTTTCGTCGTTGGAAGCTATGTCAAACTTGATGTTTATGTGTATGGTGGGAACGGCAAAATATCTGCCCAGGTATTGAATACAGGCATGAACAACATCACCAAAGAAACAAGCATTGTAGGAACCGGCACGATTCTCTTTCAAGTCCCTAACAACGACTATTATAGCGTATTCTTGAGGAACGCTTATCTTATCCAGAACGACAAGCAGGTCTTGATCAAAGTTTACTATTCTTTCTATAATGACGTCTTTTTGGTTTCTGGTATTGTTATAATCGCGCTAGGCACCGCCATCATATTCTACTATGGAGTAAGGAACAGCGCAAGCAATAAGAAAACAGGCCCAAGCATCCCCGAAATGGGGTACTGATTGCACGCGATTCCCCAATACAGCGTTTCTTTCGGCTGGCAACTCGACGCATGGCATCGATCCCACCCAACCTTTTAAGGTATGCAACAGATAGATAGTGAAAATCACTGAATTTGTGGCGATTGGGCATGGCTTCGTTGCTGCTCGACTCGTTGAGCATCATTACTCTTCTAATCCTCCTTGCTTCCTTCGCCCTCACCATATACTCTCTCGTAATATTCGCTTTCGGGCTCTCCAGCTATCGTCGGTTAAGGCGAGATCCTTCCCCCAATGGTGCCAACGCGAGTTCAGATCCGCCTTTCGTCCTTCCCTTCATATCTCTGATAGTTGCCGTCAAGAACGAGGAAAAGACTCTCTCGAGATCCCTAGAAGCGATGGTCTCCCTCGACTATCCGAAGGACCGCTACGAGGTCATAGTCGTGGAGGACGGCTCAACGGATAGCAGCCCTAAACTGTGCGCCAAGTTCGCTGAAGAGCATCCCGATCTCGTGAAATTCTTTCACAGGGGGGCTTCAAAAGGCAAGCCTTCCGCCCTAAACTTCGCACTCGAAAAGTCTAGAGGCGAGATAATCGGTGTCTTCGACGCGGACAGCATTCCATCCTCTGAGTGCCTTGGACCTGTGATCTCAAGCTTCTCATCTGGGGTGTCTGCCCTTCAGGGTTTCACGAAGTCCGACGCAAAGGGCGGCTTCCTCATCCGCCTCCTCTCCCGCGAGCACGATGCGTGGTTCAATGCCTACATGATGGGAAGGAAGCGCCTCAACCTCTTTGTGCCATTCGCGGGCAGCTGCCAGTTCATTCGCCGAGATATTTTGGAAAGATTGGGTGGCTGGGACGAGCGATCCCTAACTGAGGATATGGAGATCTCACTAAGGCTCGCGGAAGCGGGCATACCTGTCCAATACGAGCCTGCGCTGAAGGGCAAGGAGGGCGTTCCATCTTCCCTTGGAGCCCTGTTTGGCCAGCGTCTTAGGTGGTTCCGTGGTTGGCTTGAGCTGATAATTCCTTCGATACCAAGATCTTTTGGGAGCAAAAAGTTAACAGACGCTTTATTCTTACTCCTAACTCCCCTCATCTTTGCCATGTTTCCTGCTCTGACGATAATTGGTCTGGCTCTTTCGCTGATGTCACTCCAGATCCCGGTTTACTGGCTGCAAAGCCTGCTCTACCCCTTCATAATGCTCTCATTTCTATCTCTACTCATAATGGCTGGCGTCACCATCGCCTATGTGGACCGTGTGGTGTGGTACAAGGCAATCCTTTGGATCCCTGTGATCTTTCTCTATTGGGGGTTCCTGAGTGCAACAGCATTTGTATCCCTTCTTCAGGCCCTTGTAAGGTGGCCCAAAAAATGGAGTAGCACCTCCAAGATCCAAATATGAATGACCAAAGATGATCTTTACAACCATCTAATGCGATCTTATTCAAAGAGCTGTAATTATTCTGTTTAAGAAACTAGGAAACAGAAATATAGTAAATATCGATTAACCTAATCTGTTGATCATCATTATTTGGGAGCGTATCAATTGAGCGAGGATGTCAACGCCGTTGTCATTGGTCCTGCCCCTGCTGGCAAAACCGCTACCGCTTCCCCATTCTACATGCTGGGGGCATCGCTCCTCATAGGGGGCTCCCTACTTGCTGCAACCTCCTACCTTATCCTCCACTATGTTCCGTTGACCGCGCTGGGGCTGTCTACGGTAATCTTGGCTGCTGTCTCGTTTGCCCTCGGGAGAGGCCAACCCAGGATTCCCCCAGAGGTAAGCTCAATGCTCCTCGACTCTGGGCTCGAGAACACGGCAGCAATAATCGAGGAGTTAGGGATTAGCTCAAAGGCTGTATATCTCCCCTCGGGCATAGCAGGCGGAAAGCCGCGCGCCCTCCTCCCCATCTTGCCCTCAGCACAGCCAGAAACCACCATTCAGAGGCTGCCGAACCGCCTCATCGTGCGCTACGGGCAGGGGGCTGAGGAGATGGGGCTGCTCGTAAATACGCTAGGGTCAGCCGCAGTTGGCCGCTTCGGGCTCGAGAACCTCCAGGGAGGGGACATCGAAGGCGCCCTTTCGTCCGTGCTCACGGGTGCGACAGACCTGGCCGACTCAGTCAAGGTGGTTCAGTCCGAGCAGCTGATCACCGTCGAGGTAATAAACCCACGGATTGAACATAAGAACCTCAAGGTATTCGAGAACATCGGATCGCCTCTAGCCTCCATCGTCGCCTCAGTAATATCAGAGGTGACCGGCGGACCAGTTACAATAAACAGTGAGTCCCGCAGTGGGAACAAGCTTGTGGTTGAGCTCAGGGCTCTGGCGCTAGTGTCTATGCCAGAAAGGGAGGGAGCAATGTGAGGCTCAACGAGCGGTACATGTTCTCGATGGCGGCGGCTTACGCCCTCACAACGGCGATCCTGGCGGCGTTCAACGAGGATCGCTTGGACCTGTACCTATCCGTCTACATAATCGAGTACTTCGTACTGACGCTGCTTCATTCGCCACTGAAACCAAAAACGTCAAGGATGCTGGACGCGACCGGCTATGCCCTCTTCGCCATATTTGTCATCATAGTGGCGATACAAGTCTGGGAGATACTCTTCGGGGGAGCGTTCCTGTGAAGCTCTCTATAGCAAAGTTTACAGCAATATTCATTTTCCTGATGGTGCTGGTCTCCCCGCTGTCCTACGTATGCGCCGAGCTCCAATTCCCGCCGCACGACGATCCAGGGTCCGCTCCTGTCAATGTAGATCCAGTATTCCTCATGAACTACTATTCATCCCTTTTCCAGTTCATTTCGAAAAGCGACTACTCTGGCTTCAAAGAGTTGTTTGCCAGCAACGACCTGACCTTTCTGCCGGCTTCCCTTCAAGGGCTCTTCAACAGCTTCTCGGCAGAGTTAAACCGCGCGAACTCGAATATGCAGCAGATCGACCAGCTCCTGACAAATTCCTCAAGTTTATTGGACCAGAACAGACGCTCAGAAGCCAACCAGACTCTATACGAGGCCAGCATCACCATAGGCGGAACCGAAATCATACTCAACCAACTGGGCAACACAACCCTTTCGATCGGGGATCAGCTTGGCGTAACAACAACCCCTGCCAACAGCCCTTCAAGGCAGGCCTTGGCTGGTCTTCAGAACTCGATTAAAACCGTCCAGAACCAGCTGAATAATTACCTGATGCTGTTTCAGACGCTCATGACAAGGTACTATGCAACATCCGACAATGGAACAACAGCCACATCGATCATGCTTCAACTAAACGTCTCGGTAGCGTCCGTAGGCACCAATGTCGCTTTCTATGGGCGACTAACATCGAACGGGTCATCGCTTCCTGGGAGGAATGCAACCCTCCTCCTCGACGGGAACATCATTGCAAGTGCTGTGACCGATTCAAACGGTTCATACTCGTCTTACTTCAGCGTGCCTTTCGACTACGTCCGCCAGGTAATGCTCTTTGCGCTTTTCATCCCGGAGGGAATCGACGCACTGGATTACATCTCTTCCATAAGTGAGCCAGTTTACCTCAATGTGCTCTATAAAACGACCAACATTGAAGTGAATATCCCCAATACCGGCTATCCAGGGCTCACATTTCCGATTCAGGGCAACGTGACGTCCGATAATGGAACGCCCCTCGAGGGCAGGACAATAAGCATCTACATTGACAACACAACAATCGTTGACCTTTACAGCGGTTCACACGGAGATTTCTCTTCAAATTACGCTATCCCAGCCAATTCCATTACAGGCTCCCACCAGCTGAACATTTACGTCGCGCCGCAAGGGACTTTCGCTGGCACATCCTTAAGCGAGACCTTCAGCATTGATAGGTATCCGCTCAACCTTACGCTGTCGTACCCGCCAACAGTCTATCTGCCCACTTCTTTCACCGTAGAGGGGAACGTCTCTTCGGCCCTTGGGCGCCTCGACAACGCAACCGTTACAATCAGCGTTGGGAACACCACGAAGATAGTGAAAACTGTAGATGGATCATTCAGTGCAACCTTCGATCTTCCGCTCAGCCCCTGGCCAGCTGGAAACCAGCTCCTGTCGATCACAGTGGAGCCGGCGGAACCATGGCATGCTAGCCTCGAGGTCTCTAATAATGTGTTCGTGTGGAGCCCAATAGCCGTTACAGCTATTTCTGGTGCATCTCTCTTAATCGTCGCCTTTTCTATCCTGTGGATAAGGCGCAATAGACTGTCAAGAAAGTCAAGTAGCCCTGTTGAGCAAGGTGCTGAGGGGACCGTCATATCTCAAGCCCCATTGGAACCGCCAATGCCTTCAGAGATCCCCGCATTCGATGGCGGGGATCTCGCACTGCCGGTCGCCAAATCCATACAAAACATCCAGATCGGATTGCTCTCTTCCGAAAGGCAGAAAGTCATTCAATCCTATGCTCGTGCTTGGCGCCTCGTCGAGCGAACAACGGGTGTATTGATGGAACCCAATACTACAATCAATGAATTCCTTCAGATAGCATCTGCCAGGCTCAATGGCGCGAAGGACCCATTCTCTTGTCTTACTGCCTTAGCTGAGAGATCGCTATACTCGCAGTTCGATCCGGTCCTTGAAGATGTATCCCTCGCAGAAACCTATTCCAGAACGATTGAGGAGGCATTCAAGTATGGAAGCGCGTAAGCTGCTTCCCGCCCTTACTGCTATAACCATTGTTGCACTACTGGTGCTCATCTGGTTCTTCCCGCCCACCGGCGATTTCCGGGCGGGTAATCCGTTCTGGAATGGCTACTCCCAGTTCTCCAGCAGCTTCAACGCGTCCGCCCTCTCATCAATGAACGGACTGCCAGCCAATTCGAGCGGTGCCATACTCGTAGAGGTGCCTTACGCTCCCTTCACTTCGGGGGATCTCTCAAAGATTCGCCAGTTTGTCGCCGGGGGAGGCACCCTTGTCCTAATGGACGACTATGGCTACGGCAACCAGATCCTAGAATACTTCAGGCTCGATGTGAGCTTCAGCGGCGTACCCTTGATTGACCCGCTCTTCCACTACAAGAATGACTTCTTCCCAAGGATCTCCGACTTCGCTTCTCTCCTCAACCTTACCAGCACTGCCTATTTTGCCATGGACCGAGGCACTACACTTCTCACCAACGACTCCAGCGGCGTGCTGGCGTGGTCCTCGAGCTTCAGCTTCCTGAGCCAGGACGGTAGTTCTGTAAAGTCCGCCGACGACACTTTGGGCCCGTTCCCCGTCGCCTACTATACGAGAATAGATAAAGGGATGATCATTGCTGTGGCCGACCCCAGCATAGTGATCAACAGCATGATAGGCGTAGACAGCAACTATGCCTTCATCAACAATGTAATCAACCTAAACGGTAATCATGTGGCAATGTATTTCGATCAATCACATTTACCGGTTGGCACGCTTGATAACGCAAAGCAGACACTTGACATAGCCTATTCCGTGGCATCGTCCCCCTTTGGCGCAGCAGCGATTCTGGTAGCGCTCCTTGCGGTAAGCACATTGCCTTTATGGAGAAAGAAAAATAGTGTAAGTGCTGGGGCACCTAACCCAAAGCCCCGCAACCGTGAAGATGAAGATCATGACAAATCAAAAGGTGAAATGAATGCCAATATCCCCTGACCTAGTGAGCATTCCGCAGAAAATCCTAAATGAAATATCGAAGGTCGTTGTCGGCAAGGACGACGTGAAGGAACTAATGCTGACAGCGCTCCTCAGCGAGGGGCACATCCTCATCGAGGGGCTGCCGGGAACGGCAAAGACCCTCCTTGCCAAGACGTTCGCGCTTAGCATCGCGGGCGAGTTCAGGAGGGTGCAGTTCACCCCCGACCTGCTCCCCTCGGACATTACTGGGTACTACTTCTACACCCCAGACGGCAACTCAAAGTTCCTCCCCGGGCCAGTCTTCGCGAACGTCGTACTCGCAGACGAGCTAAACAGGACCACTGCGCGCACGCAGTCTGCTATGCTGGAGGTCATGCAGGAGGCGCAGGTTACCGTTGAGGGTAAGACCCACCAGGTGCCGCAGCCCTTCATGGTGATCGCAACACAGATCCCCTACGGGTTCGAGGGTACCACACAGCTCACTGAGGTCCAGTCCGACCGTTTCATGTTCAGAGCATGGTCAGGCTACCTAGACCGGGAGCAGGAATCGAAGGTTCTGGCGAACATAGATTACATAGACCGCTTGGACGTTAAGGCTGTGGTTTCGCTTGGGAACATAGCCAGGGCAAGGGAGGCGGTGAAGACCGTCTTCGTTTCCGATGGCGTGAGGGATTACATCACCCTGATCGCGGACAGCCTGCGGAAGAACCCAGATGTCTCCATGGCTCCCAGCTCGAGGGCTACAGCCGCGCTCTACAAGGGCTCGAGGGCGATTGCGTTCATGAGGGGGAGGGACTATGTCATCCCGGATGACGTGAAGATGCTGGCGACACCTGTCCTTGAGCATAGGATAAGGGTGAAGTCCGAGGCTGAGATCGACGGCGTCACCCCCCTATCGCTCGCGGAAAAGACGATGAAAGAGGTCCCGGTGCCCAAGGCTGAGTGACTTATTGATTGAAAAATGGTAGATAAAATAAAAAATTGGAATGAAAAAGGATGAAGCGCTGAGCTGAAAGCGGACGTGAAATGATGGAGAAGAAGGAGGGGGATCGGGTTGACCAATGCCTTTCGTGAAAACGCAGCTAGGGTCTATACCCTAGCCTACCTGTTACTGACCACAGTTATGCTGATCCTCACCTACCTACCATTGACCATCCTTTCCGTCATACTTGCAGCACTAAATGCCTGGGGACTCTACAGAAAGCCTCGACTAGGCGTCCTGCTAAGCCTTGACATAGCAACATTCCTAATCTCGCCGCTCTTCTTGGAGCCGGCGCTTGGCATCTTCTCAGTGCTACCTGCCCTACCCGTGCTCATTTCAATCGAGAAATCTCTCAGGGACTTGGCCTCCAATGCCCCGCCACCCGCTTTCGCGAGGGGAAGGAAGCTCACTAGCACGTCAAAGTTCATATTAGCCATTTCTGCCTTGTCACTATTTACATCGGCAGTCCTTGCAAAACCCTCTGCGACTGTTTCAGGTGGTGTGCTGTTTTTCTTCACGCTTGTCCTCATCCTGCGAGCGCACTATGGTATCCCAAAAAACCCGGTCTCATTCGAAAGAACGTGGAGACGGATCCTTGTCAGAAACACCGAGCGCGTGCCCCTCAAGTTGAAATCCGAGTCTACGATCAGTATGCGTGCCTGCCTTGTGGCCGCTAATGGATGGTCATCTATCAGCTCCACTGACTTCGGTATGTCCCCCCACGACGATTATGGAATAGAATTCGCAATCACCCCGATGCTCGCTGCACCATCAAATGCGCCGATCAATGCCTCTTTCGTCGACCAGTGGGGGCTCACATCCATGGGGCAGGAGATGGAACCCGTCGACCTTCACGTCATACCCAGGGCCAAGTACGCTGAATGGCTTGCGAGGAAGTACCTCGCCCAAACCTCGCCAGGCTACTCCCTGTCCATGGCGACACCCCCCATCAGGGCGCAGAAGCCCTCGAGGAGGGGGATTGAGTACTTCGGGAGCAGGCTCTACCAGCCGGGCGACCGGGCAAAGGAGATCGACTGGAGGCACACCTTCCGCCTGCAGGAGCTCGTGGTGAGGGAGTTCTCGAGTTCGCAGACCGAGCCGGCCGTCATCCTAGCAGACCTCACTGCCAGCAGAGCTGAGGAAGCCGACGGCCTAGCCTACGACCTGATAACGTCCGCGCTCACCATGGCAAAGGAGGGCGTCCCCACAGCAATAGCCACCTATAATAGGAAAGGAGCTACTGCGCCAGCACGCCTTGGGAACCCTAGGGATGCGCTCAAGCGAGCGCTTCAGCTGAGCAAGGGGATCTCGATCGTGCCCGCCACCGAGAGGGTACTCCAGAAAACCGAACTGCTCAAGGTAAAGAGGGAGACTGGAAGGCTCAAGCCGTCCGCGCAGAGGGAGGCTAGTATGCTCGGTGCCATGTTGAAGATAGAATACCGCGCCACCCAGAATTTCGCGGCTGAGAGCCTTGCAGGGCAAGCCATGAAGCACATTGCTGATGGGGTTCCCTCGCCTGCTGTTATCATTTCTGTCTCAGCGGCTAGGGATGACCCCGACCTTAGCGTCGGGCTGGCAAGTATGGTCGAGAGGGGCTATAAAATTGTCCCTCCAGAAGAGATAAGGAGGGGCAAACCCAATTCGAACTAATATGGTGGCATCCAGCAGGGGGAGGCATGCGCACGCGATCGGGAAACCATGCGCCATCGCTCTCTTCATTCTTGTTGCTGTTGCATTTCCCATCCTGGTCTCGATTCCCAACGTGAAAGCATCGGCATACCCGAACTCATCCTTCCCAGATACCTGGACTGCCCTAGAGGGGGCATATGCGGCCCTTTCGAACGCCTCCAGCGCCGGCGGAAACGTCACGCAAACCAATGCCGATCAGCTCAACTTGGCTATTTCCGATGCATTACTAGCTGAAAGCCTCAACAGCTCGAACCATTCCCAGGCGCAGGCCCTGGCATCAGAAGCAAGCAACATTGCCCTCGTGGTCCAGCAGGAGATGATGACTGCCAAGGAAGAAGGAATCAGACAAGGACAGATGACGCTGTACGCACTTGTCGTCTTCGTTGCGGCTTGCCTCGCCTTTGCCCTGCTGGTTTACAGGTTCGGGCCGGACTGGATCTGGCGAGGTTGGCTGAGAAAAAGGCGCACTCAAACCGTAAAAGTGCCCCAAGAAGGAATGGCTGGCGCAAAGGCAAACGCCAAAGGGGCAGAAAAAGCAGCACAAAAAAACAAGCTGAATAGGGGCGATGATGACACTGATAACGGTAAAAAGGAGCAGGATAAAGGCGAAGAAGAAACCCTGCTTACGCTTAAAACCATTTGCTTGATTGTGGCCATTGTCCTTGTGGTCATTGCCGGAGTCGCTGTATCGCAGTACTTTCTTTCTGGACAGGTTGTAAAACCCTTCTCCGAGCTTGCTATCCTTAGTCCTAGCATGACGATTAGCGATTACCAGAATGAGGTTGTTGCTGGCGACACAGTGCACCTTTACGCTTACGTGGGCGACCAATTGGGCGCGCCAGCATGGTTCTCCGTCCTCGTCAAAGTAGGGGACAATTCGACAGCCGTGGATCCGATGCAGCAGCCAGCCATAGCAAGGCTGGATATTGTGCTCTGCAATGGCCAGAACTGGACGTCGCCGGTTGATTTTACTCTAGTGCAGGTCGGCCTCAACCAGCGCGTGGTGTTTGAGCTCTGGTCGTTCAACTCAACTACTGGCGTAATGGACTACACCCAGAGGTGGTGTGAGATCTGGGTAAACGTTACTAGTCCTCCTTAGGACTGGTCAGACATTGTTTAATTCTTGAATACGCAAATACATGAAAGCCTCTGAAAACCACCATTGCGTAATAGGCGCGTAGTGCCTTTTTGGCTTCGTGTGGAATAAATGCATCATTGAATGTTTAAGAATTGAAGAACAAGAGCAAGTTTTCCTTAGTAGTTAACTCAATCATTACAAAGACTTTTATTAGTTTTCTGCACATATCATGACTTGTTTGGCGATGTTATTGCAATCTATCAGCTACGCCGAGTTGCTCTCTCTTTGGAGTCGCGGCTCGAGAAACGGTGCTTTGCGGAGAATGCCTTTGCTGAAAAGGGGTCTGTTCAGCGCTGCGCTTGAATATGCTAGGACCGTCGGCACAATCGTTAACCAGAAACTTATTGGAATGATAATGGCGTTAGCTGAGCGAGTTGGAAAGTCAGTGGGCCAGAAGATCTTTTCGCATGGACTTGACAGGGCGTTAGGTTTTATCAAGAACGCCAAGATGATGCTCATGTTTCCCACCGTATGGAAATGGATCAGCGAGGACAGCTTCGTCTTCTGGCTAGGCACTGAGATCTTGGTCAACCGGCGAGCTTGGATGTACTGTTCGAAATAGGCCGCAAGAAAAATGGCAATAGAAAGACCTGCCGCCGAGCCACGGAACAAGTTCATTGTAGCCTGCATACCTGCCTATAATGCAGATTACACCATCGCGAGCGTCATAATGAAGACCCAGAAGTACGTAAACAAAGTAGTTGTTTACGACGATGGCTCCAAGGACCAGACCGGGGAACTGGCATCGCTTCTGAATATTGAGTTGATAAGCGCTGATGTAAACATGGGGAAGGGACACGCCTTGAAGCGGATGTTTCAGCAAGCGCTCGATATGGGGGCTGATATTGTAGTTACACTGGACTCGGACGGGCAGCACAATCCAAACGAGATCCCAAAGGTCATCGAGCCCATCTTGAACGGTGAGGCTGACATCGTCCTTGGGTCTAGGTACATGGATGGGGCATCGACGGACGCTCCCCCTTACCGGAGGTTCGGGCTGAGGATCATAAACTCGATTAGCAAGAGCGGAAACAAATACGACGTCAAAGATACCCAGAACGGATTCCGGGCCTACTCGCGCGAGGCACTAGGGTCAATGGTGGAGTGCAAATCTAACGGTTTTGGGATCGAGACCGAACAACTGTCGATTGCCGTGCAACACGGTTACCGGATCAAGGAAGTGCCGGTCAACGTAAGATACCAGAATCTGCCAAATCCGTCAAACATGCACCCAGTCAGGCATGGCATCAATCTTATTGAGACTGCCTTAAAACTGGTCGTGGAGAAGAGACCCGTCCTACTGCTAGGCGTGCCCGGTGTTGTCCTGCTTTGTATTGGGCTCATAGCTGGTGTAATGTTGCTTTGGGAATTCAATTTGTCGCGATCTTTTAGCATGCCTTATGCAATAATTGCATTAGGTGGCTTAATTACCGGGATTTTTCTGATCATGACGACCCTCATACTTTATGGTATTCGATCAATGTATGATAATTCAAAATAACAAGGTGGAATTAAAATGGATCCAAAAAAAGTTACTAATGACGGGCGTTCTTAGCACCCTTCTCCTTTTGGAGAACATGTACCGCGGGTCGATGATAGATCCTTGTTAGATTTTGCGAGAATAACTGAATCAACATTGTCATAATAATGAACATTAGTATGATATTGACGAGATGTTAAAACATGTCCTACTTCTCTGTGAGAATTAGTAATGACTTCAAATAGCGTTTTTGTTACCGACGCACAAATGCGAAGTTCATTAGCAGTTGTCAGGTCATTAGGAAGTAAAAATATTGAAGTTACTGCTGGTGAGACTACAAATTTTGCAACAAGTTTCTTCTCAAAATATTGCCACAACAAAGTGGTTTACCCTTCACCAATAAAAAATAAAAACGACTTTAAAGAATTTTTGCTTACCCTAGTAAAAAAGCATAATTATGCGTTAATAATACCTGTTGCAGATGATGTGCTCGAACCAATAATGGAGATTGAAGACGAATTATCCAGATGCACAAGAATTGCAATCCCCTCAAAAGACATTTTTATGAAATGTTATGATAAATACAATACGCTAAAGATAGCAGAAAAAAATAACATTCCGTGTCCTAAAACATATCTCATCAATGAGATTGAAGATGTACTCGAATTAAAAAATATTTTGTCGTACCCTGTTGTGATTAAACCCAGAATTAGTTCTGGAAGGCGTGGCGTGAAAATTTGTATGTCGGCAGAAAATCTGCTGGCAGATTATGTTTTAGTTCAAAAAGAATATGCTTACCCATTGATACAGGAATACATCCCGTATGGGGGTGAACTCGGCGTTTATACATTATTTAATTTCGCATCTAAGCCTAGAGCCTTCTCAGTTCAAAGAAGAATTCGATCATATCCAATTGCAGGTGGGCCAAGCACTCTCAGAGAAACAATAAAGAATGACGACTCAAAAAAAGCTATGTCATTGGCTTTTAATCTCTTACACTCTATGAACTGGACTGGTGTAGCGATGGTCGAATTTAGAAAAGATTTGCGAGACGGCTCTTTAAAACTAATGGAAGTGAATCCCCGATTTTGGGGGTCTCTTCAACTATCAATATTGGCTGGCATTGATTTTCCTTATTTACTCTATAAGATGTTTACCGACGGCGATGTTGAACCCATCACTGATTATAAAGCCGGAATTAAATGTAGATGGTTGTTACCTGGAGACCTTCTTTGGTTTGCGAGCACTCCTAATAAATTAAAAAACTTCAAAGAGATCATAAGATTTGATGTCCCTGACGATATTTTATCATTAAATGACTTCGGTCCTACGCTAGGATTCTTTTCTGCAACCATCCGTTTTCTCTTTGATAAAGAGATGTGGAAATTCATAATTAGGTAATACCATGCACATATTGATGAATAGCCGTATGGTATTCTTGCCATGATTAACATTGTGATAATAAAACATTAATGAATGCTTTAACTATTGATCTGGAGTATTGGTGGTGCAACGAATTTCTAACAAAATACCTACCAGAAAAAAGAATAGCGCATGTTATAGAGTCAGTATCTCCACTTTTGGATTTATTGCATAAGTATGAAACCCATGCAACTTTTTTTGTCTTAGGTGATTTGGCAAAACAATACCCCGAACTAGTTGAAACAATCTACAACGATGGGCATGAAATCGCCTGTCACTCCTATTCTCATAAAGCTTTACACGAATTAGGTGAAGAAGGTTTTCAAGAAGAAATAAAAAAATCTTTAGATATTATTGGTAAATATCATCCAATTGGGTTTAGGGCTCCTTCTTTTTCAATTAATAATTCGACAAGATGGGCATTCACAATTTTGAATAAATTTGGATTTAAATACGACTCAAGTGTTTTTCCTGCAAGAACAATGCTTTATGGCGTCCCAGGTGCACCTCTTGACGTATACCGCCCATCATTATTGGACGTTGCTCAGAATGATCCAAAAGGAAAAATCATAGAAGTTCCATTGACTGTATTGAAATTCGGTACTAATATTCCCTTTTCTGGTGGCTTTTATTTTAGGCTCATCCCATTTTGGCTCTTTAGAATAGGGCTTAATGAAATAGTTAAAAAACGCCCGGCGGTAATTTACATTCATCCGTGGGAACTATATCCTGTAAGCTATGATCTTAAAGCACCGTTTTTGTCATATTTTGAGTCTAATTATGGAAAAAAATTTGCCCTCAAGAAGATGGAAAAACTCTTAAAGCATTTCAAATTTTTGCCAATAAAGGAGCTAATATATGCGGTATGATTTGCACATTCACTCTAAATATTCTAATGATTCAATTTCAACTCCTGATAATATACTTAAAATAGCTAAGAAAAAAGGCCTTAATGGGATTGCGATTACTGACCATAACACCATTAAAGGTGGATTAGAAACAAAGAAAATCAAAACTGAAAATCTTGAAATCATAGTTGGCGCTGAAATTAAAACAGAATTGGGCGACATTATCGGTTTATTTCTAAATGAGGAAATTAAAAGTAGAACATTTGACGAAGTACTTGAGGAAATTAGCACTCAGGGGGGTATTACGATATTACCCCATCCATATCGTCATCATCGTCTCCCCGAATATCTTGCCCGAAAGGTTGATGCAATTGAAATTTTTAATGCAAGATCTTCGTGCAAACAAAACGCTCAATGCTCAGCGCTTATTAAAACATGCCATAAACCAATTACTGCTGGAAGTGATGCGCACATGTTATTCGAAATAGGGCGAGGTTTAACAATATCTGAAGATTGCATTGAAAATGCCTTAAAAAAAGGCATGACGAGCGTGATAGGCACTGAATCTAATCATTATTTTGGTCACAGTCTTAGCTTTATTCTAGAAAAAATAAAAGGTAAGAACCATGAATAATAACTCTTCATTTAAAACTTCACTTGCCTCGCTTGTTCAAAGCATAGAAACGTATCTTATATCTAAGATTTTAAGAAAATGAACTTTTGCAAATGCACTCTGACTGTTTTCAACTAATAAATTGCTATAATGACTAAAATAAAGATCGCGATAGTGGGTGCAAGGGGAATAGCAAATTATGGTGGATTTGAAACAGTAGTAAGTGAAATAGCACCTCGGCTTGTTACGCTCGGTTATGACGTATATTGCAGCTGCGAAAAAAATGATGAACTAAATTTACCTGATTCATATTTTGGAGCGCACCTGATTTATTTTCCTATAAAACCACCTAAATATTATTTATTTAGAAAGTTTTATGAAGTCTTATATGACATTTATTTCATTATTAGATGTAGTTTATTCTGTGATATGGTCTATGCTTTAGGTATCGGAGGAGGTATTGTTCTATTATTTCCAAGATTTTTTCACAAAATTAGCATTGTGAATGTTGATGGATTAGAATGGAAAAGACAAAAATTCTCTTTTATTGAAAAAAAAATCTTACATCTATTTTTCAATTTAGTGGCAATGAGTGCTAATTATGTTATCATTGACAATAGACAATTGATAAATTATGTAATTGTGAATCAAAGAAAAATTATCTATATCCCTAATGGGATTAGGGCGCACGCTCAGGTTAAATGGGATGTTGCTAAACTAGCAGTTCGGTACGGTTCCAAAGTTGCCTCAATGATCTCAAGAGCCGCATTCTGGCTAGTTGTCGCTAGACTGGAACCTGAAAATAACATACACATCATAGTTGAAGCTTTCATGAAAGTTGAAACACGGTTCCCCTTAGTAATTATTGGAGATTTTACTAGTAGTGTCTATAAAAACGAAATATATGCTAAATTGTTGAAATCAGAAAGAATATTATTTTTAGGTGCATTATACGACATAGATTTATTAGACATGTTAAGACAAAATTGCTTTGCATACATCCATGGTCATTCTGTTGGAGGAACCAATCCTTCTCTTTTAGAGATAATGTCAATGGAAAAAATTGTAATAGCTTATGCCAGCGTTTTCAACAAGGAAGTCGGCCAAGAATCACTTTTATATTTCCGCAATTCAGATGAATTATCTCAACTAATTATTCAGGTTGAAGCTAACCCCTCTGCAAACGCCATGGCAAAGATGCAAATTCAAAGAATACGTGACGAATACAACTGGAACGCTATTGTCGAAAAGTACGAGAGCCTCTTGAGTAAGATTTGATTATTGTCTCCGTTGTAATCCTCAATTGGAATGCTCACGAAGTCACCGAAACATGCCTGAATTCTCTCCTAGTTAATACAGAGTGTCCGGAATGTGAATTGAAGGTAGTAGTCGTTGACAATGGCTCGTTGGACAGGTCACCCACGATTCTAGACCAGAAGTATCATGGAATAGTAGACATCGTTCCTCTTAGGTGTAATTTGGGTTTTGCTGCGGGTTGCAATATGGGCATAGAATACGCCATGAGCCATTTTGCGCCTGACTACATTCTTCTGTTGAACAATGACACAATTCTTACGCAAAAGAGATGGCTTTACAAATTAATCGAAGCCGCCAAAGCTGATAGCGCAATTGGCATAGTTGGACCAAAGTTAATCTTTCCAAATGGCAAGGTACAATGGAGCGGGAGGGCGCGTGAACTGAACGTTTTTGCTCTTATGTTTCAGATTATATCAGCCGGTTTCAATCCTGGCGTTGGAAAAATAGACGATAAGGACTCGCGCGACTTGGTAGGTTATGTGAACACGGTGAGTGGCGCATGCTTGATGATGAAATCTAGCCTGATCAGAAGCATCGGTCTGCTTGACTACCATTTGGCTCCTATGTTCGGTGAAGATGTTGAGTATTGTTACAGAGCGTGGAAAAATGGTTATAAAGTATTCTATAGGGGTGATGCTAGAGTAATTCATGCGGAGAGTTACACCATTGAAAAGTTTGGTGATTCGCTCAAAGCGAAGAAAACCTTCTGGACAGTGCGAAGTAGCCTTAGAATCAGCAGGAAGTACTTTGGATTCTGGAGAACTCTCCTCTTCGGGATACCTATGGTTGTTGCCGGGGGGGCGCTAGAGAAACGCGACAAGACTCTTGGTTTGAATAAGAGTAATATCCGGCTGAAGCATAATTTCTGGCGAACCGTTCCAATCTTGCTCGCAGCAGTACGAGACGCTTTCTTCTACGATGTTAAGCGTGACCCCCCTCATCTAAGAGACTAGAGTGGTATCATGGCTACTATTGCAATAATGACACGCGACTTCAATGGATCCGGCATTGACAGAGTCATCGGTTATCAAGCAAACGCTCTTGTGCAGGACGGTAACAAAGTCGTTATTGTCACCCTCGGGGGCGATCTTAGCCCCCCCCGAGGGACAGAAATACTCCGCCTATCTCGGTCTTTTGGTTTTTTCGGTGATAGAATTCTCTATCTTACACTACCTCTTAATTTCCGGATAGTAATGAAGCATCTTCCTGAAATTCGCAAATTTGACCTTCTTATAGCGCACACTTACCCCTTGACATGGGTTGCTAATATGGCAAAGAGATCGGGCAATACTAAATATGTGTTGTATAACCATGGAGTGCTAAATGCTTCTTATGCAGGGAGAGATCTGGTTGGGAGAGGATACCTCGGCCTTAATGCGTTGTTATATACAGCCACTCTTGGGAAACCCGACGAAGCGATTTCGATAAGCAGTTGCGCCCGTATTCAGCTGAAATCCGCTATGGGGCTAGAAAGTAAAATAATCTACAACCCGGTGGACCTCGACTCATTCTGTCCAACCCTAGATCCCTCCATAATAAGGGAAAAACACGCTCTCGGAGCCGCTCCAGTAATCCTTTTCGCGGGTCGCATTGAACCGAACAAAGGCATACATCTTCTGATTCAAGCCTACCAACTTGTCAGGAAAGCCATCCCCAATGCAAAACTACTAATTGTTGGGAAAAAAAGGTATGGGAATTATATAAAACAGATAGAGTCCTACCTTGATGACTCCGTAAGGTTAGTTGAATGGGTTCGGTTTGAGGAGATGCCGTACTATTTTGCATCATGCGACGTTTATGCTTCTGCATCGCTTTGGGAAAGTTACGACCTACCGTTGGTTGAAGCACAAGCCACTGGTAAACCAGTCGTAGCATTTGATATCCCTGCACATCGGGAAGTCATAGAGAACAACAAGACAGGGTTCCTAGTCCCACTTGGGGATGTGAGCAGGTTTGCCGATGCGCTGACGAGACTATTGCTTGACGAGGATTCTCGTGCGAGAATGGGTCAAATGGGTCGACAGCTTGCATGCCAAAGATTTGATTTACAACGATTCTCTGCGGAAACAAGGTCGTTAGTGCGAGCATTGACATAGCTTGATACTTCCGGGTCCAAAGCGAAATCCAGTTTGTTGTTACTTGGGGAGAATGTTCTTCTTCTTGCTCTTACAAAACTCACTTATTGACGAGGAACCTGATTGACGCACGCGTTCGGTTAAGCCATTCCTTGGCAAGCTTAGAAAACTGTTACGGAATTATTAACACACTATGCAGACGGAAAGTGTGCGTGGCTTCGGATGAAGGTCGTTCTTTAGTGAATATATGAGACGATTACAGATGAGGATCGATTACTATATCAGGACAGCAATCTGGTCTTTAGCGAAGGTGAAGAATCTGCATGAGCTGGCCCAGTTCGAGCTTGGAACGAGAGACAAGATTACTGTCAGCTTTCACAATGGTATAAACCTGTATTGTGAACAGGGTCTATTCAGCATTCAAGCCTTCGTTGGGGAACCATACAAAGCCCTCAACGTATTCGGAAAGGATGTCGTGGATGTGGGTGCATTCGTTGGAGACACTGCTCTATGGTTTGCATCGCAAGGAGCAAGAAGAGTATTCGCTCTTGAGCCTTACCCTGTAGCCTTCGAACTACTGAAGAAAAATGTCAGGCTAAACCATTTTCAGAACATCCATTTGCTCAATGAAGCACTTGGACCAAAAGATTCAAGCTTCGTCGCGGATCCTGATTTTAGAAGTAATGCAGGTTCAGGAATTAGGGGATTCCCTCAAGGGCACAAGGTCAAGATAACATCACTAGCGAGCCTTGCTGCTGACCTGGGGTTACAAAACGCAGCTTTGAAACTCGATTGCGAAGGTTGCGAATATAGTGCTATTCTTCAATCGGATCGCGATGTCCTAAAATCTTTTTCGGACATAATGATTGAGTGCCACGGTCCGCCAGAACCTCTGGCAATAAAACTCAGGGGTTCGGGTTTCGCTACTTTGGTATTCAGACACCTCTCCGACCTTTATATGCTAGCACATAGAATCGAATTGTTTAGCTGATCTTGCAATAGCATTGAAACCAGTATCTTCTTCTGAGCTCAAAATAAACATTTCTTTGAAAGCAATTATAGCATTTCAGCTGATTGTATTGATCATAATTGGCCTTTCCATTTTTGGTCTCGAAATATCAGCGCTTAGGACAATTGTCTGCTCAGCTTATCTATTCTTTGTGCCTGGCGTCTTAATTCTGAAAGTTTTAAAATTAAATAAATTAGAAAATCTTGAGATTTTGCTCTTCAGCGTAGGACTAAGCATATTTATTGTTATGTTTGTTGGTTTTGGCATAAACTTCTTGCTTCCGCTAATTGGCATTAATAACCCAATTTCGCTTATACCATTGACAAGCTCGATAAGTGCAATTGTGATAATTCTGTGTGCCATTTTCTACATTCAGAACAAAGGCAGCAAAAGTGCCCCCATATCGATAAGGTTGCACTTAACAAAATACTCATTGTTGCTGTTATTCCTACCGTTTCTAGCCATATCTGGAGCATATTTAATGAATTACTATAGTTATAATGGTTTTATCGTACTGCTTTTGCTTATAATCGGCGTCTTGATTGTTGCAATGGGCTTTTATGGATTAAAAATTAGCAGTTATTATCCGCTGATCATTTTTGTTGTCAGTCTTTCCCTTCTATACCATAGTTCGTTGATATCCCAATACCTTTGGGGTTGGGATATTCAGAATGAATATTATCTTGCCAATCTTGTAATTGCCAATCATTATTGGGTCTCTTCACTTCCATACAACACTAATGCTATGCTAAGTATCGTTATGTTAGGGCCCATTTGTACAATATTCACCGGATTGGACTTGACTTCAGTATTTAAAATTATTTATCCGTTGATTTACTCTTTAGTCCCTGTTGGACTATTCCTCTTTTTTAGGAAGATTTTTTCCAACGAAATTTCTTTCTTTTCTGTTATTTATTTTGTGGCAACGTTCACATTCTTTACCGACATGTTAAACCTATCACGACAGATGATGGCTGAACTATTTTTTGTTTTACTGTTGATTTTAATTTTTAATAAACAAATATCTAAAAATAAAAGGAACATCTTATTGATCATTTTTAGTGTATCGTTGATTGTCTCTCATTATGGTTTAACTTATATTTTTATTATGCTTATCACATCCTCTTGGTTGTTGCTTTTCTTGAGTGATCATTTATCTATTAGAAAAATAAAATTGGTTACTGCAAGGATTTACGGTCACCTGCATGAACAATTACCTGTTTATGGTGCAACTCTTGAAAGTGGAACCCGAGGAATTACTTCAGTTCTTGTAATCTTCTCAATAATATTTACTCTAGCATGGTATCTCTATTTTTCAAGCTCTATTCCCTTAACAACAGGAGCGTCTATTGCTATCTTATTGGCTCAATCTATTCTTACAGACTTTTTAAATCCACAAGCAACGCAAAGTCTAAAAATATTATCTAGCAGCAACCTACCTGCGTATGAATTGACTAAATATCTGAATGTTATCTCTATACTATTTATAGTAATAGGAATAGTGTATGTATTAAGAATTAAAACATTTAAAATTGGGAAGGAGTACACAATACTATCCTTGGTTGCCTTATTTATTGCGGTACTCGGGATAATCTTGCCATATTTTGCCAGTACATTAAACACAGATAGGCTGTATCATATCGTACAATTTGTCATTGCGCCATTTTGCATAATTGGGTGCATCTTTTTTACAAAGCTCATTTTTAGCCTTGTTGGGAAAATATCTCGAAAAGACCTTTCCGTAAAGAACCCTATTAAAATCGTGGCTTTGTTTCTTTCAGTCTTCTTTATTTTCAATTCTGGTTTGGTATACAAAATAAGTGGAGAAATTACACCTACAGCAGCATTGATCTCGTTAGATTCAAATTTTGATTACGCGAAATATAACAATATGGAGGTAGCTGGTGCAAGTTGGTTCTTTGCGCACAGTAACTCTACTATATGGGGTGATCAATATAGGTGGTTGTTATTGGCAGGCTTCAACTGGGAACATGTTCAGGCTTTTTCATCATCTACTGAAGTACCCAAAAACTCATATATTTATTTAGGAACCTTCAACATTGAAAAAGATGAGCTTCTTTTACTTAGTCCTACCGGTACGTATCAATATGTTAGCTTTAATGCAAGCATATTGGGTGAAAATAAAATATATGATGATGGTGGATCATGGATACTTTCATGAAAAATATTCTCATTCTGTTATTAGAATAACAGACCGCATCTGTATTATTAAACATATAAAAAATACTAGGGTAATTTAATAAAATTCCAAATTAGAGGCAGGGAATACAAGATCTCGATGATAACTCCAACTTTAAACTCCGGAAAGTATCTTGAAAATAATCTTAGAAGCGTTCATTTGGATCAAGGCGATTAGTCTTGGCAACAAATCAAGAACTGCTTGAAAATCTCTGGTCTAGCAACGATATAACCAAGTTGGCAAGGTTCTACTCACTAAACCCCAGTATCAACGGATTAGTAAAGTTCTCAAGAAACAGACCAAAAGCCGAGATAATCATTCATAAGAAAAGATGGGCAAAGTCCCCTGTCGTCGTCGTAGTACCCACGACCGATGCGAATGGAACTCTGGCTAGAAATGTCACCAGTATTTTCTCTCCGTTGCCTATCGTGTTCGCGCAGTCGAATGGCCGCTATTTCAACTATGGAAGGAGCCTTAATGCCGGAATATCTGAAGCTCTCAACGCCGATCCTACATGGGTCATCATAGCGAATGATGACTTGATTCATGTGGGTAATACCTACACGCTCGTTGAATTGCTGGAGGACATAACAAATGCAGAAGTAGTTCTTGCCAAGCCATCACAACATGGGTCAGCATGGCAACACTCTGCCCTCCTTAGCATTGAAAAAAATAGTAAGATATCGGACTTGATGTGGAGCCTCTTGTGGTCTTTCATGCATACTTCTCTCTCCGCGCAACTTATTTCCAGCTTGGTTGAAAAGAGGTATGGATTACAGTATCAGATAGCCCCGATCCCAGAAAGCATTTTACAAAATAGGAGTCTGTTAGGTCTTGATAGGCAACGCACGTATTACTTATTCCACTCGATACATGCACGCAAAACAGGTATCTATTTCAGGAATTTTTCTGCATTTGGCGCTTTCAGGTCCTCGATTCTTGCAAGAGAGCGTTTTGATGAGACTTTTATTAATGGCTACGAAGACACGGACTTCTCGTTCAGATTGTGGCTTCAAAAGAGGAAAGTGGTAATCGCAAACTACAAGATTGCTCATCTGGGGGGTTATTCGCTATCAAGAAGCAGAAAAGCAATGTCAATCAGGATCATGCACGAAGTTTTCAACAAACTCTATTTCTCCTTCAAAAACCGAAACCTAATACGTGAAGCAATGTCTTCGGCTAAGGAAACAGACGCACCCAGCCATACTTGAAAGAAAGTGTAGATTGGTGATCATGACGTTATACAGTACCATGCTGAAATTTTAGTAGTCAAGTTAGGGTCAATTGGCACAAGACTTGCGCTTGAAAACAATTTTCCTTAGAAAGGAACATAAGGATTGCCCATAGAAATAGTGTTATCAATGGCGAATTCTGATACAGAGTGGGAAAAAATAGGGGGGTCTGAACCTTACTGGGGGGTATTAACGACCGAAGAATATAAAAGAAAAAATCTAACACCTGCATCAAGGCAAGAGTTTTTCAATTCTGGTGAAGAATATGTTAAACAGATTTTTGAAATCATTTCTTCATATATTGATAGAGATTTTAATCCTTCGCTAGGAATTGATTTTGGGTGTGGTGTTGGCAGAATCGCAATCCCCCTATCAAAAAGGTGTAAACAAGTAATTGGTGTTGATGTTTCACCAAGCATGGTAGCTGAAGCTAAACGCAATTGCGTCTTATTCAACATAACCAATATTGACTTTGTTGATGATTTATCTAAAATAAAACAAAAAGTGGATTTCATCAATACCGTACTTGTATTGCAACATATTGAAACAAATCGGGGTACGAACATTATTGAAGACTTTGTTGAAAAATTAACCCCGTCTGGGATAGCCTGCATTCAAGTTCCCTATTCTATTGAAAGGTCACCAATAAAAAGTGTACTTAAATCAATAGTGGACAAATCAAGCTTGGCTCAAAAAATGTATAATATAATGATGAAAAAAGATGTGAATGCACCCATTATTATGATGAATGATTATGATATAACCAGAATATTGAAACTATTAGCGAAAAAAAATATTAATAAAATATTCATTTTAACAGAAAAATATGATAAAAACAGTCGCGTTTTTAATGCTTCATTGTTTATCAAAAAGTGAAGAGTTGATAAAAATTGCAATGGAAAATGATTGGGGTGTACGGGGTAGAGAAATTATTAAAGAAATCTATCGAATATGCGCATAATTAAATAGTTAAAAAAAATCATTAAGAACCAAGTACCCTTTAAACGCACTTAGACACCCCTTAGACAACACTTAAATCCCCCTTATACACCCCCACGATAATCTAAATAACAATAAAAAAGCTTAACAAGATTCTAGTAACTCTTTTCCGCAGGGGTAAGGATAATGTACAAACGTCAAACAGCACTTTATGAAAAAACACTTCGAAGACTTATCCCTTTCTACGAAAAAGAATTGGAAAAGACAATAGGTGACTGTAATACAATATTGGATTTAGGATGTGGCGTTATTTCGCCAATACGACATTTTTCATCTAGATTATATGCAGTAGGGGTGGATTGTTTTTTACCCGCAATCAAAATCAGCAAGATGAATGGCATTCATTCAGACTATATCTATACTGATATTCTTAATGCATTAGACTCCTTCCTTCCAGAATCGTTTGATTGTGTAATTGCTCTAGATTTAATCGAGCATTTGAAGAAAGAGGAGGGTTATCGACTTATTAAACTCATGAATAAAGTTGCTAAAAAAATGATAATAATATTTACTCCTAATGGATATGTCTCACAAGATGCTTTGGATAATAACCCTTGGCAAATCCATCGGTCTGGATGGACCATATCCGAATTTAATAAAATAGGATTTACCGTGATAGGTATAAGTGGTATAAGATTTCTATATGAAGGGCGTGCCTTTAAATATAAACCAACATGGTTTTGGGCAATATTGTCAGATATCACACAAATTATCGTTAAAAATCATCCTGAATACGCTTTTCAGTTATTATGTTATAAAGAAAAACATTAAAAAATACAATTACAACTAGTTATAACAACTAAATATTACATGTAATATGTACAACTATATGTTGCTTATCGTGTATATCACAAGCAGAATGCACAAAACGAACCTGCTTGAAGGGAAGACCATAAATAAAACCTTCTGGGTTTCATTCTCAGATATATGAAAAAAGGCCAAACGGCACTCCCAGGGTCGTTGCAAAATGACGAAGTCGCGGAGGTCTCCCTACACCAAGGGTCAGCTCAATAAAATAATTGATGGCATGGTGCACCCTCTTGCGCGCGGAGATGACAAACTTATGGCATTGGTGTTGGACTCGGTGCTCCACGCTATCATTGAGCAAGATGTTAAAACAAGTGCTCGGAAGTTCATTAAATACAACGCACCCCTTTTAATCGGCGAGCTAACCAAGGAAAGCCACAAAGGGAGCAGGCCAAAGCGCGCCCGGGGTAAAAGCCACCGGCGGTGAAATAACTGGCAGGGCAAAGGCACAGGAAGAGTATGCTAGTCAAAGAAGCTAAAGGTTGCACCTGGGGAAATAACTTACCATTACCCGTCTGGAATAATATCAAAACCTGCAAAGGAAAAACATTTCATTGTCATACGTTATAAATAAACATATGACGGGTAAGACTTCTTATAGAGAACTTCACGAAGTATTCTATTACTGGCTGAACGGCAAGGGATATGAGACCCTCTCAAAGGAAACTGGCGTGAGCATTGGCAAGATTTCTGAAGTACTAAAGGTGGTCAATGCTGCCATACCCGATATTGAAGAGCTTAGAAAACTTAAGATGGAGCAAAACACCAAAAAAATAAGCACCAAAGAGGCCGCTGATGGTATCGTCGCTCAGAACACATTGCGCTCACTAAACCTGACAATGAATAACGTAGCTGAAAGCGTCTCCCTCCTAAAGCACTACGGAGTCAAGGCGCCATCGGTTCTGGAACGCGGGGAGTACCTATGGGAGATTGAAGAGAGAGTAGGAAAAAAATACGATCTCATTGTCGATGAGGCTGAAAAGAAGTCCCTCCAAATAGCTTCAATGGACAATGAAACAAAAGACCTACTGAAAAAAAAGAGCGACCTTGAAGAAGCTATGCCAGAACTGGAAAGTCTAAAAAAACTAAAGTCCAGACTCGACTCATATCAACTTTCAGCAGAAAAACTAGATGGGTTCATCGACTATCAGCTATGGCTGCAAAAATCCGGTTTTACCAGTGATACTGCTAAACTGTTCGCATCAACCCTTAAAAACGAAGGTCTGGACCCGAAGAGTGCCGCTGAAATATTTCCATCGCTCATTATAAAAGGCAAAAACTTCAGCGCATCCATCAAAGAGAAAGAAATGGAGCATGCGCAGCTTGCAACACAGGTAGGCTCGAAAAAAGAGTTGCTTGAGCGATTGACTGATAATGAAAAGGACCTCAAGCACAACCTCGAAGTACTCCAAGGTTCAATAGCCCAAAACAAAGCTTCTTTGGACGACATCGAAAGAAAGATCGCTGACAAAAACAACGAAAAAGCTTCAATAGAAGAAAAAATGAGGGAACTCGAAACATCAATTAAAAAATACGAAGAGGAAGTGCATGGGAAAATGCTCTATCGCGTATTTGTTTCGTTGACAGAAACCCCGACGGTCCGCTTAGATCGCTTGGAATTAATTAATGCTTTATTCGGCCTTTCCGAAGGCGTGAAGATCTATGTTGATAAATTCCCCTCAGAGTTTTACCTTTCAGACGCTTTACGAGAAATATTTAGGTCGCTGGCTGGCAACCTCTTGGAGGAGTTACAGCATGCAAAGCAGCCCACCTCTTGAACGCCTTTCAAGGCTAATAGCCACCCTTGAATCAGCAAGAGAAGAAATCAACAGGTCAGGACCTGGCATTAATCGCTTAATCTTTGATGCCTTAAGGCTCGATTCTGCGTATCGCGTGGCGAAGAAGTTTGAAAGAATTAGATCAGATGTAGAAGAAAAGGATTTGAATATCAAAAGATATGACATAGAGGACCAGGTCGTCATTATCGAGGCGTTCACCCTAAAATTTCTAGGTCAAAGCATTCCTCGTATTAACGCTTTAAAAGCTAACAAGGAAACGGATAAAATTAATTTTCCTAAAATGTTTAAAAAGAATGGCACTATCAACTTGTTCTTTGAGGAGTTCAAACAAATTGTGGACGGGCTCCTTCTGGAGATAAAAAATGGGAAGGAGGACGAACGTTTGCTACTCCCTGCCGAGAAGCTCATCTTTGACAAGCTATTCGACTATGCCAAAGCAAAATATGCAAACTATTCTGAGACCGAAGAAAAATCTATTTCCTCTGAAAAAGAAACGGGTGGTCCCCCTACCCCCTCAGCCAAAACTTGGGAGGTAGTAGCGAAGCCTGAACCAAAACCTAGGAAAATGGTTGTAGTCAAACATATGCCAGTTCAAAAACCTAACTCTGAAACCGGGCAGGAGTCGAATAATAAGAAAACGCAAGACTAGTCCTTTTTTTCACGAGTCAAGAAGAAGTGTTGTCTCTACTCCTTTCCCCTCTCTAATACTCAGTAATATAATAATATTCAGTAAGTGTGCATTTGCGTGAACACGTGAACATTTGCGTGAAAACGTGAAATGGTCCATGAAAAAATGAACTTACGTGAAAAAATGTATTTTCATGGATTTCAAAATTGAAACCATTTGGATGACTTTGGCTCGAGCAGTTCTCCTTACGAACGCAGTCCATCTTCTATAACGCCTTCCAAAAGTTTCTTTATGTCGTTGATTGATAATATCTCCGGGTTTAAAAAATGAAGGCCCTCATCCTCAGCGGCGGCAAGGGCACGCGTCTCCGCCCCCTTACCTTTACCTTGGCAAAGCAGCTCATCCCCGTTGCCAACCGCCCCATCCTGGGCTACGTCCTCGACCAGGTTGCCAGCGCTGGCATAAAGGAGGCCGGCGTGATCATCGCCCCAGAGACTGGCCAGTACGTCAAGGACTACGTAAGGGACGGCTCCGAGTGGGGAATGGCTGTCGAGTACATCCTCCAGGAACCCTTGGGGCTAGCCCACGCCGTGAAGCAGGCCCGGCCCTTCCTTGGCAGGTCTAATTTCATAATGTGTCTGGGAGACAACCTCCAAGGCAAGGGTGTAACGGACCTCATCAAGCGCTTTGAGAAGGAGAAGCTGGACTGCCTAATCCTCCTGAAGGAGGTACCTGACCCCCAGCGTTTTGGCATAGCAGTCCTCGACGCAAAGGGCGAGGTGATCAAGCTGATCGAAAAGCCCAAGGAGCCGCCGACCAACCTCGCAGTCGTGGGCACCTACGTCTTCTCTCCCAAGGTCCACCTCGCCGTGGACCGCATAAAACCCTCCTGGCGCAACGAGCTCGAGATAACCGATGCCATACAGGAGATGGTAAACATGGGCTTCAAGGTAAAGGCAGAGGTCCTCGACTCTTGGTGGCTGGACACTGGCAAGAAGGACGACATCCTAACCGCTAACCAGATCATCCTCGACCAGTATCTCAAGGGCGAGGTTCTTGGAACCATCGAAGAGAGCGAGATCAAGGGCAGTGTCCGGGTCGTACCTGGCGCCAGGGTCACCAAGAGCAAGATACAGGGTCCGTGCATAATCGGCAAGGGCGCCGTCGTGGAGAACTCCTTCGTTGGTCCCTACACCAGCATCGGAGAGGGATCGCAGGTGATCAACTCTGGCATTGAGAACTGCATCCTCCTGGAGTTCTCCATGGTGAAAGATGTGGCGCACCTCGAGGACAGCTTGCTGGGAAAGCATTCTCTGATCTCAAAGAACGGCAAGGGTCGATCAGTACGAGCCCACATCGGGGACTACTCCGAGGTTGAGGTTTGAAACTTCTGGCATTGGGGTCTTAATATGCGCATACTCATAACCGGGGCGAACGGGCTCCTTGGCTCAAAGCTTGCCGCAACGGCTCTCTCCAGGGGCTTCGAAGTCTTTTCTGGCTATATCTTGGACTCTCCAATGGTAGGGAAGCCTATCCCCATGGACATTACGGACGAGGCCTCAGTCCGAAGGGCTTTTAAGCAGTCCCGCCCGGACGCGGTCTTCCACTGCGCAGCCATGACCGACGTGGACAAGTGCGAAGAGGACCAGGAAGCCGCAATCAAGGTCAATTCAGAGGGCACACGCACCATTTCAAGGCAAGCCGCCCTTTCCAGTTCCTATATCGCCTACATCTCCACCGACTATGTCTTCGACGGCGCAAAGGGCAACTACATAGAGTCCGATCCGACCAATCCGGTCAACGCCTACGGAAGGTCAAAGCTCCTCGGCGAGGAAGTGGTCAGATCCTCCGGCGCCGACTTCCTGATTGCCCGCTCCAGCGTAATCTACGGCGCGCAACCCGCGATGGGCAAGGTCAACTTCGCCCTCTGGCTCCTCGAGTCCCTCCGTGCCCGCAAACCCGTCACCCTCCTCACCGACCAGTGCGTCTCACCAACCCTCAACACTTCCCTTGCTGGAATGCTCCTCGAATCCTTTGAGAAACATCTGACCGGCACCTATCACATGGCGGGCGCGACCCGCGTCTCCCGCTACGAATTTGGCTCCGCACTCGCAGGCACATTTGGCCTCGACCAATCCCTCATCAGAGCTGCTACAGCGCTGGACTTCCAGGGACGGTGGAAGGCAGCGCGTCCTCCAGACTCTTCCCTCGACGTTTCCAAGGCCACTTCCATCCTGCAGACCAAACCGCTCGCCTTAAATGACGCACTGAAAGAGTTAAGAGAGGAGATTGATGGCTAATGCTCCCTGGCGTAGCCGTAAGGCAGCTCAAGAAGTTCCCAGACGAGAGAGGCACATTCACAGAGATCATGCGGTCTGACTGGAGCGACGTCATAAGGGACGGAATAGTCCAGGCAAACTACTCCTTCTCTTACCCAGGCGTCGTGAGGGCTTGGCACAGGCATGCGAGGGGACAGGTGGACCACTTCCTGTGCATAGGTGGCTCAATCAAGATATGCGCCTACGATGAGGCCTCGGCTGAGATCGACGAGATAGTTGCATCGGGCGAGTCTCTCCAACTGGTCCGCATTCCGGGGAACTACTGGCATGGGTTCAGTGTTGTGGGCTACAGTCCCGCCTCGCTCATATACTTCGTCAACCGCCTCTACGACCCAAAGGTGCCAGACGAGCTGCGGAGGCCATGGGACGACCCGATAGTCATCCCCAAGTTGATAAATGGAAGAGCGGACGATCCCCGTTGCGGCAAGCCTTGGGATTGGCATTCCGTTCCCCTCAAATGATTGCATAGTATGGTGAGATGTATTGGCTATAACGAGCGTCCTTGCGACTGGGGGGCTTGGCTTCATTGGAAGCAATTTCATCCGCCTCTTGCTTTCGGAGACTGGCTACAACATCATCAATATCGATAACCTCTCCTACGGCTCAAACCTAAAAAACCTGGATGATCTTAAGGATGTTCCCAAGTATCGTTTCGTGAAGGGAGACATCTCCGACCCTGACCTTATGGTTCGCCTAGTGAATGAGTCCGATGCCGTTGTAAACTTCGCCGCTGAAACCCACGTGGACAGGAGCATATCCGATCCACTGCCATTTCACAGGACGAACGTTGGTGGCGTACTCACAATTCTTGAGGCTATCCGTAAGGCAGACCGGGACGTGCGCCTGGTGCAGATAGGCACGGACGAGAGCTATGGCGACATTACACATGGCTCCTTTGCCGAATCAGACAGGCTCAGTCCGTCATCGCCTTACGCTGCATCAAAGGCTTCCGCAGACCTCTACGTAATGGCCTATCGCAGGACCTACGGGCTGAACGCCTGCATCACCCGGTGCACAAACAATTATGGGCCATATCAGTTTCCGGAGAAGCTCATACCGAAGACAATAATACGCGCCAAGATGGGCCTGAAGGTTCCCATATATGGTACAGGAAAGAACGTTAGGGACTGGATCTACGTCCTCGACCATTGCGAGGGAATCAAAGCAGTTCTGGAAAAGGGGAAGCCAGGCGAAATCTACAATATTTCATCAGGCAATGAACTCAATAACCTTACTGTAGTCAAGATGATTCTCAGGCTTCTCAAGCTACCCGAGAGCTTCATTGAATTCGTTGATGATCGCCCGGGGCACGATCTCCGCTACAGTCTTGATTCCCGAAAAATCAGGGAGGAGTTAGGGTGGTCTCCGACAAATACGTTCGAGAAGGGGATCTCAGAAACCGTAAGCTGGTACCTTTCGAACGATAAGTGGTGGAAACCCCTATCAAATGAGAAAACGCTACACCCTGCCCCTTGGAAACTAAAATGGTGAGTACGGAGACCAAGCTCTGGTTGAGCAGATGGCATGTTTTTTTCATTTTATATACCTTGAACATCAAATCAGTCTTCACGAGGATTATCAGATGAGACTGTTGGGGAAAATTGCAATATCCTCCGTAATTATTATTGTAATTGCCCTAGGAGTCGCTTGCTTCACAGCAGGATTTGGCTGTCAACCGTCTGCCTTCCCGGCCAATACCGCAAAGCCAGCTTCTGTACTACCCCTTGCAGATGCCATACATGATATGGCAGCAGACCGAACATTGGTCCAGCAGCAAGTTGCGATCGGCCCTAAGAACATCCACCCTGCCTCGGTTTTGCCCTCAGTCGCTCCACTGAGCGTTGGCGGCAGCATGCCCATGGCACCCCAGCCCGCGAATTGGAACGAACAGCTCGGGATCAGTTTTACCCAAAATTTCACAAGCCTCGCCTACAATGTCATAGCAGTTGCTCAAGCAGACCCGAATGGCTATGGGCCTGCCTACCTGCTGAATGGTCTTACGAGCAATGGCTACTGGTGCCAGGTCGGCCTCTCCTGGAACTGGCCCTATGCAAGCGGTGGCTACAACTCAGGCTTCAACCTGAACTATGAGGTCTTTGACTCTTCGGGGAACTCGATATTCCCAACCGGTGGCAGCGGTGGTCTCATCAGCTTCTCGGGGACCGTAAACCAGGGCGACGCTGTGAGCCTCAGCCTCTCCTTCTCTGGAGGGAATGTCATCATGTCTGCCCACGATATCAATAGCGGCGCAAGTGCCCAGGAGAGCTATGGTCCAATCGGGGCGACCTATTTCGAGGGCACCCCCTCCGCATCCTCCGACTCCAACGGTTTCTTCACCGGGCTGATGACCGAATGGTACCATGTCTCCCAATACTATGGTGGCGAGGCATCCGTGATCTATTTGGATCAAGGCTCCGCCGTCTCCTCCGCCTGGATGTGGATCGACGAGTTCAACGCGAATACTGGCACCAGACTCTTCGACGACGAATCCCCATCCCCCTTTAATTATTCCAACCCGACGCAGCTCCAATATTTCACCGGGCACGGAGCCACGGAGGACTCGAATGCTTTCGATTTTATCACGGGTACAGGCAACTGGGTCCAGACGACGCTGAGCTATTCCGTAGTTGGCGGCGGAACTGGATATTATGCACCGACATTGACCTACACCCTGGGGGGCATCTCTTACTCTGCTTCCTTGAGCACCTCCCCAACTGCCTACTACATGGACTCTGGGAGCGGGTGGAGCGTCAACAACCTCTTGTCTGGCTCGACGAGTCTAGAAACCTGGATCACCAAGCAGCAGACGAGCGGCACAGCTGGCTCCAACCAGTCGATCAGCATTACCTATTATCATCAGTACTCGATCAGTCTCGGCTACAATGTCTCCGGAACCGGGACAGGCTACTCGCCACCCAACGCAACGGTCGTGCAATTCGGAGCACTCACAACGGTTACAGTCCCTATACACCTATTTGCTGACGCCGGTTCCCAGTACTCCCTTCAGAATCCCCTCCTCGGCTCCTCCCCAACTGAAAGGTGGTTTGCGGCATCCTCCCAGGGCATCGTCTCGTCGAGCTTTTCGCTTCAGGCGTTGTACTACCTCCAATATGCCCTCAACGAAAGCTATTTCATCGTGGGCGGAGGGAATCCAGCAGGGCCTAATGTGACCTGCACCTCTCTCGGAAGCTCCTCCTCCATTCCGCTTACCCTGGTTAGGGGAACGATCTGGCTGGACCTGGGATCTGCCTACAGCATTCCTAACACTCTTTCCCCATCAGGTTCAACCGAAAGATGGTTCACCCCGTCACCTCTGGCCGGTTCGGTGTCAGGACCTGGAACGATCTCCCAGACCTATTACCACCAGTACCTGGTGGTCTTCAGCTACTCGGTTGAAGGGGGTGGGAGCCCGCTGCCGCCCCTTCTCAACGGCACATCCCTCGCCTCCTCCACAAGCCAGGTCTTTGGCACCGCCCCATTAGCCACCTGGTTGGATTCTGGATCGAGCTACGCCTTCAATTTCCTCCTGAGCCCATCTGCAACAGAGCGGTGGAGTACCAACCAAACCTTGGTTTCCGGTACAGTATCCGCTCCAGCCACCCTCTCGCCGGTGTATAATCATCAATTCTACGTGGCCATGGAGTCGGATTCGGCAGCCGGGGGCTCCATCTCTCCTGCAAGCAATTGGTTTGATGCGGGGCATATGATCCAAATCTCAGCCGTGGCAAATCCTAGATGGGAGTTCGAGAACTGGAACGGCTCAGGAGCATCGTCCTACAGCGGCATACTCAATTCCACAATTACCATAGTCAATTCACCCATAGTGGAGTATGCCACATTCTATCCGGGGCTGACAATAAACGCCACCAGTTACGGGACGGTTGCCTACAACTACAGCCTGGGCTCCGGCTCCGTACCAGGCAGCTCTTCTGTGGTCCTCTACGTCCCTCTGAATGACAGCCTCCTCCTCAACGCCAATCCTTCATCCTTCGTCTTCCAGTTCAAATCATGGTCTGGCGATGCTGTCTCAACGGCTCAGCAGATGCAGATCGTAGCTTCTGCGCCCATGGCGGTGCAGGCCAATTTCGCCTTCAGCTGGGTCAACATAGGTATCACGGTCGCAGTGGTTGCCATAGCTTTTGCCGTTCTTGCCCTGCTGATACTTCGAAGGAAGGGAGCTCGCAACCCCACTTAGCAACTCTTGCCCTTCGATATCCCCCTCAAATTATTAAGAAGAGGTCGGTGGTGACCTCACCTGTCAGGGAATTGGTGTAGTTTCCATCAAAGACGTAGTCGGCGTAGACCGTATGGTTCCCTCCAACCATGGAAGGAACGATAAAGGTGTTAGTCCCATTGATCTGGCCATTGCTTCCCACCGAAGAGTTCAGGACCCAGTAATAATTGTTGGTGGAGTTTTCAAAGTAGAGGTAGATGGGTCCCGGTGCGAATCCTTGGCTTTGAACGGTCACCCTGGTCCCAATATCACCTCTGGCAGGTGTAAGCACCAGGGTTGGAAGGACATTGATGGAGAATGTGAAATTGGCTGTGGTAAGTGCATTTGCAACCGTGACCTTGTGGATGCCGCCGGCAAGAGCCGGAATGGTGAAGGTGGCATTGAAGAAGCCCGTTGCGTTGGCCGTTGTTGTCCCTAGGGCTGTGGAGCCATCGATGGTGAAGACCACTGGCGAAGTGGGGTTGAAGCTGTTGCCTGCGAAGGCATAGTTGGATAACGGGTTGACATTGTAGGGACCCGTGCCATTGCCAAAGGTGCCGACGACCCCAGCCAGCTCAAGAAAGACCCTGCTTGGTTCGCTGAAGAAGCTATTGGTCACGAAGGAGCCGCTGGCGTTCAGGAGGTCGATCTCGACATTGGTGGTGGGGGTCGTGGTCCAGTCAGCGCCCGTGTCCCTCACGTTAAAGGTGGAGCTGAAGGAACCTTTGCTGTCGGTGATAACCTGGGCGAAGGCCATGGAGCTGTTGCCGTAGGTAAGGTTGTACTGGGTGTTTGCCTCCAACGCATTGCCATAGACCCCAACGGCTGCTCCCGCCGGACCGGAAGCTGGTGTCAGGGTAAGCGAAGGCTGCACCATGATCGGCTGCCGGGCGACAACGACGCCACCATCGTAGACTTTTATGTACCTATAGTCCTGGGTTATGTTCAGGGGTATGGGCCCCATGAGCATCTCTGCCGAAACTCCATTGATGGTTCCATTGCCCTGGTAGAAGGTGGCTCTGCCGTTGGGCAGGAATGAATCGGATATTTGGATCGCCGTGGGGAAAGGACTGCTGAAAGCGCTGACGTCGAATCCCATGGCGTAGGGTATGTCACCTGGGCTGAGGGAGGCGTATCCATCCCGACTCATGTAGAGGTCGAACTGCGACCCGGAGAAGGTCACTAGGTTGGCGCCATTGTAGGTGAAGATTATCACCAACCCTTCGTTTGCAACGGGGACCCCGTCAACGGCAGAAACGTTGAGACTGCCGGCCGCGACCGCAATGTTTTGGGAGGGGATGTCTCCGGTGTTGTTTGTGGATAGGGAGAGTCCACCCAGCCACGGGTTACCCGTTATTCCGCCCTGCTGGTTGGAGTGCTGGAAGTTGATAAAGTCCAGATTGGTTATGGGTGCATGGCCACTTGTGGCGTTGAAGGCATAGCCATCAGGCGGTGAGATGCGAAGCCATCCGGATTGGGAAGTCTCGTTGATGGTGCAAATGCCCGATTGGTTGATGGTGAAAGAGTAGTAGCCGCCGGAACCCGTTGTGCTGTTGGCAACGAGACCCGTGGCATTGTAAAGGTCGACAGCCCAGCCCGAGACCCCGTTGCCATTCCACACATCCACATGGCCCGATACTATGAATGGCACGAATGTTGGAAGGGTAACGTTCGAATTCACTAATGTGGCTGCGACACCGGAAGTGACCGCAATATAGTTTCCGTCGCCACCGTAGACCGCTCTGAAGAATGAGGTCCCAGTTTGGTTGGGTGTGAAGATCGAAGAGGCTGCCACCCCCCCGATCAGGTTCTCAACATCAAAGGTCACCCAGACCCCCGTGTCGTTGTTCATGAACTGGATGGGGCCCGTGGGTAGAGGGAAGTTCCCCCCCAGCCCCATGACTTCAATATAGGAGCGGATGCCCTCTCCCAGGGTTATGTTGTTTGAACTCAAATCGATTGTCATGGTGGGAGTGGCAGCTGAGACATTCACGACCTCAAGGGTCGTGATGGTGGAGGGCCAGCTTCCAAAATAATTGCCGTCGCCGGCGTAGGTTGCATTGAACTGATAGGTCCCGGCCTGCAGGGGTGTGAATGAATGGGAGATTGCCACACGCTGCTGGCTGGTTGAATTCCAATAATAGACAAAAGTGCCCAGTGGCAGCCATGCCCCTTCGCTGCCTAACCTATACTGGAAGGTAATAGCCCCCGAGGGCAACGGTAGCAGCCCTGCAACAATGGGGAAGAAGACGCTGGCCGTGTCCCTTACGGAAGCGCCCAAGGCTATGATGGTAGCGTTGAGCATGGTCGAGGTGACGCTTGGGGCCTTGTTTATGGTGATACTGGATATATTGCTCAACGAACTGAGGTACCGTGAGCTGCCAGGGGTATAGTTGGCCTTGAAGTAGTAGGTTCCAGTACCTATGGGAGGAACCGCCACCGAAACAATTCCACCAGAGTTAGGAACATTCTCTGTATCAAGCAAAGTCCAGCTGGCATTATCCGTACTCCAGTAAAAGATGATGAGGGCATTGGTCCCATTCATCGGGGAACCGGCAACGTAACCACTCAAATTTGCAGTTGCAGTAAAAGGCGTCCCCAGAGTCATGGGTCCTGTGGTGTTGAAACCAACTACTAATGACGTAGCCCTTGGCGTTGGGGGGGTGGTGAAGACGTACACTCCCACTGCTGCTACTGCAATAATTATGATTATGCTAACCAAGATCAAATACTTTCTATCCATCCATTATTCCTCCTTTTTCCAAATGTCAAAATCCTGCAAAACCTGATTCCCCTGGGACTCCCAAAAAAAGAGAAACCTTGTTCTAATTAAAGCCTTGACAGATAAAACTATTCTTATCTGACATTTATTGAAAAGAAAGATCAGAATTATTTTGGTTCAGCCTCTGATGATATAACTCATTCGTTTTAAAATCTAAAAAGCTTAATTTTAGTTTCTAAAAGCCAGCTTAATACTCACCTGCTGCCTGGGTCATTCATTCCTAAGCCTGGCTCGCGTCATCTTTAGCTCTGTTCTGGTAGCCTAAGAAAAGCCACATCCTGTGGCCCGATTTCTAACCGTGACCGCATTAAATCATTCTATATATATTAGAAGGTTCTTTCGTTATTAGGTCGAAGATTAAGTTCCTGTTGAGGGATAGTGTTTGGTTATGGAAAGGTCGAGTGCTCAATCAGTCAAGCCGTTTGTCATTGCTTGCATACCTGCCCTAAATGAGGAGAGCTCAATAGCCAAGGTTATCCTGCAGACAAAACCCTATGTTGACAAGATAGTGGTATGCGATGATGGCTCAACTGATATGACCGCTGCCATAGCATCAGGCCTAGGCGCCACTGTAATCCGCCATTCGAAGAGCACAGGTTATGGAAGTGCCCTGGCCACACTCTTCGGTGCTGCGCGGGAAGGCGGAGCTGACATTATGGTGACGCTTGACGCGGATGGTCAGCACGATCCAAAATTTATCCCAGACTTGATCGCCCCAATCATCAATCAGACTGCTGATATCGTAATAGGATCGAGGTTCCTAGGCGGAAGTGAAGTTCCAGGGATGCGCCAGGCAGGCATCAAGGTAATAAACGATGTGACCAACCTTGCAAGCTACAAAGGGATGACCGATACCCAATCCGGGTTTAGGGCCTATGGCAAAGCCGCAATTGAAGCCATAACGCCTGTGGAGAGTGGCATGGGCGCAAGCACCGAGATTCTGATAAAGGCCAAGGCCCGCGGGTTCCGGATCGCTGAGGTCCCCATAATTATCACCTACAACGGTTCTCCGTCGTCTCAGAATTCAGTCAAGCACGGATCTTCGGTCATTCTGAGCACAATCAAGCACGCGGCAATAGAACATCCCCTATTGCTCTTTGGGGTTCCTGGTTTGATCCTCCTCGCTGTCGGGTTCGGATTCGGAGCATTTGGCCTGGACATATTGATCAACGCGAAGCATCTTCCAGTCAATGTTGCTTTAATTGCTGTCGGCTCTGTCATCTTCGGTTTTATGTTTATCACAACAATGCTCATCCTCTGGGTGCTGTCAAGCATTGTCAAAGAACTGCGCCCCTCACCTCAGCAATATGGTGTTGGGTTCAAATCATGAAGGGTGCCCTGAGTTGAAGGTCGCCATCTACACACCAGCATACGGCAAGTCCCCAGGCACAAGGTACAAGGTGGATATGCTCCGCAAGGCCATAATGCGTAAGCACGAGGCCATCTTGATCTGTGATGAAGATGAAAGCATCCTTAGGCACGCCTACAGGCATCTCGGTCCCTCATTGCTGAATTGGCATTCAACATGGGAACGGATCGGGAAGAGGATTGGTAACACCATCCTCTCCGCAGATCCCGACGCTGCGGTACTGATAACAGATATCTCTGCCAGCGCCATACCGTTCCTGAAGAAGAACGGGGTAAGGACGATCTTGAGCGTCGAAGATCTGACGCCGGTATGGTTGAAGATGGCTAATCCCGACCCTTTTTACGCCCAGTTGAGATCCTTTTCAAAAGATGCGGATGGTATAATAACCGTCTCCGAAGATCTGAGGGAGAAGCTCCAAAGGATTGGCATCCCATCCGAAGTCGCGGCCCACGGCATAGAGAAGCTCTACGTAAATGAGGAAGAGGCTTACGAAAGGAGGAACAAGGGCATCGTCATCCTCAACTCGGGCCAAGTGGAGTTTGAAGAGGAGAGGAAGGCCTTCGAAATTTCAGCCAGTAAGATCCTTGAAAAGTACCCCATCATGTCGTACTCATTCGGGAGACACAATCCCCGGCTCCAGGCCAAATTTCCCCAGATCACCTGGTACAACTACAGCTCACCGGAAGAGGCAATCCCTCGCCTGAAAGAATGCTCCATTGGGCTGATCATAAGGTTCAACACTGAGCGCCCCACGAGGCTCTTCTACCACGCCTCGATGCTCCAGCCCATCGTAGCCATAGGCGACAGGTGGGTCAGCGAAGTCTCCGAGAAGAAGCTAGGCGTTGCTGCATCTCCCGAGGGTTCCCTGGAAGCCCTGGATAGAATACTGGAAGATTATGAGAGCTACATAAAGTCAATAAAGAATTTTGCCCAGGAAAACCTTCTTGAAAACGCATATGCCCCACTCATGAGGATGCTGGGTTGATTCATGAAGATCCTCTTCGTTCAACCCTACGTGACTTTCCCCGGCGTCATGGATGATACCCTCCCGGGACAACTTGCGCGCATGGGCCACGATGTGCTGGTCGCAACCTTCTCCCGGCAGCAGCTGCAGTCCTCAGTGTCAGGCCTAAGGTTCGAGAGGGCCCATGGCATAAGCCTGGCTATCCCCTATTTTGTATCCGAGTTCCCCTACATGCTCGACCTTGAGGGCCTGGCAAAACATTTTGAACCTGACATCATTCATGCCAACAATCTACCCTTCCTGACAACATGGCAGGCCGTGAGGGTGGCTAAAAAGTTGAGGAAGAGATCGGTCGTGCACGTTAATGGGGTTGTTATGGAAAGGACTTACCTCTTCAACCTCCTTCAGAGGGCCTTTCTCTACGCCTTCGGGCCATCGATCTTCAGCAACGCCGACAGGATAATCTGCGTGAATAACAGCGATGCCAAAGAAATCACCAAATTCAAAGCCTCCCCTGCAAAGATAGTAATAATCCCGAATGCGGTCAATGTGGAAAAATTCTCCCCTTCAAAGGAGAGAGCAGAGAACACCATCCTCTGGGCAGGGCGCTTCGTGAAGCAGAAGGGGCTCGAATATCTCCTAGAGGCCATGGACATTCTGGTCAACAGGAAGGGGATGAAGAACGTCTCCCTCTTCCTTACTGGGGATGGCCCCCTCTTTCAGCATATTGCTGGCATGGTGAAACGATTCAGTCTGGAGGGAAACGTCACCTTCTTGGGACGGGTATCCAGGCAAGAGATAGTGGACCGCATGGCTTCCTGCACGATCTATGTACTCCCATCCATCAGCGAGGCACTCCCGACCTATGCCCTCCTCGAAGCCATGTCATCCGGTGCGGCAACAATCATCTCCGACATAGCCGGTAGCAAGGAGATATTCTCCTCCTGCCAGCCAGCACTGCTTATCCCGCCAAAGAATCCCGTTTCCCTAGCCGATGCCATTGAGAGGCTGCTGAAGGACGAACCCCTCCGGACCCAGTTGGGCAAAGATGCCCGAGATCTGGTGCTGGAAAGATATAACCTGAAAAATACTGCTGCTGCAGTCGAGCAGCTCTACAGGTCTATCCTTTGATCCCAAAACAAATTCAACCACGAAAAAGGATTAACTAATAATCATTGGAGAATCCTATAATATCGTTAGTGCTGGTGGTATAGCTCTTTGAGCAGATCCGTAGCCCTTGAGAGGGGAATCTCTGTCATAGTACCTACCTATTGCAGAGCCTCCGAGATCGATACCCTGCTCTTCCCATCCCTCCTCGAACAGTCATTGCATCCGAAAGAGGTGATAGTGGTCGATGACACCCCGGATGACTCTGTGAAATTGGTATGCGAGAAGTGGTCCCCACTCTTCGCCCCCTCCAAAATCCCAGTGATCTACCTGCGAAACCAACCCCCAAGATCAACTGCGAAAGCAAAGAAATATGGAGGGTCAAAGGCGTCAGGCGATCTCCTCACCTTTCTTGACTCCGACCTGATTCTGGACTGTGACTATTTGAGATGCATTCTGGAGGTCTTCTTGAAGGACCCTCAATCGGTAGGAGTCCAGGGATTCATTGTTAACTCTGCAAGTGACTCTAGAATTCAAGCCTTCCGCAGAGTAATCAAACATCCCGAGGGTATAGGATATGCCGTCCTGAGCTCATTCCTGCGGAATTTCCTCGCCCTCACCATCCCGTCTACCAACAGCTGTCGGATCTTTGAATACCCTCAAACCTTGGATAAAACGATCGCATGTGACTGGGTGAATTGGTCCAATGCAACAATAATACATAAGGTCTTTAGCTCTATCGAGCCTGACGAGGGGCTGAAAGGCTACAGCTATGGGGGGGATGTGCTCTTCAGTCTCCAATTGAGACAGTACGGTAGGCTTTACATAACACCCAATGCAAAATGCACCCACCTGTATTCCACTTCGGGACGGACGGACCAAGCCTCGCTCCTGAAGCAGGAAAAATACTTCCTAGGTAAAGTCTTTGGTTTAAGGGGTCCCGCAGTCTATTACGGCAGAAGAGTCTTCTTCAGCCTTATGGGCGCACTGGGTCTTATGCAAAAATGATCTGAGTTTGAACCACTATCCCATATTAACGGCTGATGTTTCGCTGGATTAGCCTCAAATACCAACTGTTGGATTAAATGTTACTATGAGCCTAAGCCGGGTAGTCCGCGGGAGCCTCTGGCTCTACATCGGTGGAATCGGCAGTAGCGCCCTCGGCTACATCTATTGGCTCTTGGCCTCACAGTTCGTCGCTGCATCGACAGTGGGAAGCGCTGCGGCAGTAGTCGCGATAGTTACCCTTATCACATCGGTCACTAGCCTAGGCATACCATCCGGTACCATGCGCCTGCTGGGTAAGGCTCATGGCTACAAGGAAAGGGACGCACTCAACCTTTACTTCAGCTCATCCATGGGGGCTACCATCTTCATATTTGCCATCGCCTCAGTGCTAACCGTCGTGCTTTGCAGCCTGCTGGGCATCCAAGGATCGGATATCCTCTTCATAGCGGTGCTCGTGATTTTGGGTGGTTGGCCCTCGGTGCTCGTGTCCCTCTACCAATCGATCCTGCAAACCCACATAATCGCAGCCGCCAACCTGGTATCTGCTGTATTCCGGCTGGCGCTCGGGGTAGCTTACCTGTACCTTGGTCTAAACTTTGTCGGGGTCCTCCTTGCCTTTGTTACTTCTGCCTTGATTCAAAATTTCGTTCTCCTCATCAGCATGAGGGGCAGGGTCACGATCGTCCGGCCCTCCGCAAAAAAGGCCGGAGAGGTTATACGCGCCGGCATCCCTGACTGGGTGCCCTCGCTTGTCTCCACATGGGGGACATGGCTCGGCGTCTTAGGCGTCTACGGTTTCTCCGGGAGCTCAACAACAGGCACATATTATATCGCATTCCTGATGGCATCCCTCGTCTTTACACTCCCCAATAGCATCCTGACCCTGATGTTCCCCCTGCTGAGCGGCATGGAAGATGGGAGGAAGAGGGCAACCAACCGGTCTGTGAAGCTCGCGTTCACCATCTCCGCTCCCATCGCCGCCGTTGGCATTGCCTACCCTTACGTACCCCTATCAATATTGGGCGCTTCCTATGTTCCAGCATCCTTTACGTTGCAGTTGCTCCTGCTGGGGGTATTTATGACCCCGATAACGTCCGGTTTCTACAGCCTGGTCTATGCCTACGGGAAATACCGCTATGTGACCCTGCTTGGCCTAGCGCTGAATCTACCCCGCGTAATTCTCTACACTCCGCTGGTGTCATTATGGGGAGAGAGTGGCGCTGCTGTTGCCTATACCTCTGGATTCCTCTTCGCTTTGCTAGCTGTTCTGGTGCTCTCCCGCAGAATCTCCTACTCGGTGGGCTGGAAGAGCTCCCTGCTCTTCTGCCTATTGCCCATTCTCATTGCTGCTATTGTTGCCTTTGCAAAAATTAACTGGATCCTGGGTACCGTGGTCATCCTCTTTGTCTCTATCCTAGCCTTCACTAGGCTGGGGATGGTCACCCGGGAGGACATAAAGGAGCTCGTAAATTCAATCCTCTCGAAGAGGCAGATAGATGCCTTCTACCCCTATTCAAGATATCTGCTGCAGGTCCTCTATGGCGAATAATCCCACTGTTCGAGGGAAAAGAAGGATCCTATTCCCTGTATCTCGGCCTGACCAAGCGCCACTTGAACATTCTCAGCCCAAGATCTCTCCCCTCGACCACCAAGGCTGCGAAGTAGTTCCTTTCCAATTTAATGTCAAAGCATGTCCATTCTCTGCCATTCTTGAAATTATGAACGGTCTCGCTGGAGGTACCTCCCCCAAAGAAGGGAACGCTCGCACTAGGCGATCCGAGCCCAGCCCCAGTTGCTTTCATGTACGCTTCCCTGCGGGTCCAAATCCTGAAGAAGGCCTCCGATCTCTCGGTCCCTTTGCTCGAAGCGACGAGTTCCGCCTCCCGCCCTGTGAAAAAGTGCTGGGCCACCTCCAGCACAGGGAAGTCTGGCTCTGCGTATTCCACGTCGACGCCAAGATCGCGGTTCATTGCAGTGGCAATTAAGGTCATCCCCTCGGAATGGGAAAGGTTGAACCTTAGCTCTGCCTTCTTGCTTCCCCCAATGATCTCGGGCTTTCCGCGCGAATCGGAGGCAATAGGGACATCCTTTGGCTCGACCTTAAGGTATGTACCCAAAACCTCTCTCAATATTCCATGGCTCAGTATGAACTGCTCCCTATCCTTCCCGAATCTGAATCTTCTGGATTTCTCGATCTCAGTGCCAATCAGATTTCTTTCCATTGCTTCGAGGTTACGGCGCTCCTGATCAAGGTCGATACGCCAGAGGTGTACCTCACTGGTGCGCAGTGCAACCCTGCTGCCATCATAGGTCTCCCACCCCAAACCGTCTGGATCCATTTCAAGCCATTCCCCGTAGTTACTGCGGTCCTAACCCTATGGCTCGATAAGTTATCTCTGAATATCTCTTCGCATCATAGATTCTCATTCCGTCAATGAGAACCGGTCGCTTCATGGCCCTCCTGTAATCCTCCTGCGTGATCCTCTTGAACTCCTCCCATTCCGTCACGACGATCACGCAGTCGGCATCTCTGATGCACTCCAGCCCGGACTCTGCGTACTCTATGGTCTTTCCATTGGATTCTGCCAGAGCCCTATAGTTGTCCATAGCCACTGGATCGTAAACAACCACCCTCGCTCCTCTCTCCAGCAGGTGCTTGATGACCTTCCTCGAGACTGCCCCGCGAACATCATCCGTGTTTGCCTTGAATGCCAGCCCTAGGACTGCAACTCTCCTGCCTCGGAGTGGGCCCAGTGCCTCCTCAGCCATCCTTATGGCTTGGAGGGGTTGCCCTTCATTGATCTCCAAGGTTGATTCAACAAGAGGGGCTTCCACCCCTAGACTCCTTGCCAGATCCAGAAGGACCTTGTTGTCCTTTGGCCAGCAGCTCCCTCCCCAACCAAGGCTTGGCTTAAGCAGGCTGGGTGTAATGCGCTTGTCAAGCCCCATCCCCTCTGCAACGACCTCCACATCACTGCCAGGTATCCTCTCGCAGATGTTGGCGATCATGTTTATGAAACTGATCTTCATCGCCAGGAAGGAGTTGCTGGCATATTTTATCATTTCCGCGTTGTTGAAGCTGGTTATCAGCTTGGGACACCTGAATGATGCATAAATCTCACTGACTACCTTCCTGCTTCTTTCGTCATTGGCACCGATTACTATGCGATCGGTCTCAAAAAAATCCTGGACCGCATGCGCCTCTCTCATGAATTCAGGGTTTACCGCCAGACCGAAATCCTCAAAGGCCTTCTTACCGGACTCCTTTTCCAGCGTCTCCCTTACTATGCCTGAGGTTGTGCCAGGAGGGACCGTACTCTTTATAACCACTATGTGATACCCCCCTGCTTTCCTCAGAGATTCGCCAATCATTCTAAAAGCAGAAATAACCTGCCCTAGGTCCAACTCCTCCTCCTCATTTAGTGGTGTGTCCACCGCGACAAAGCTGGCGTCTGAGGAGAGCACAGCATCATGGTAATCATCGGTAAACACGAGCCTTTGTTGTTTTGTACCTGAATCGATCAGCTCCATCAAGTTGGGCTCAACCATTGGCAGTCTGCCCCGGTTCAGCATCCTTATCTTCTCTGCATCGATGTCAAAGCCCTTGACATGGAAGCCTATGGATGCAAAGCCTGCTGCATAGACCAACCCAACATGGCCGAGTCCGAAGATAGAAAGTTTCAAACAGTGACCACTTCTTCCATCTATATCTCATTTCATTATAAAAAACATATGATGGTGTTGTGCATCCACATTACCCAAACAGTTTTTTGGCTTCGGTCGCGTGATCAATGGCAAACTAAACTGGTTTGATGCTTATCCAAATGAAAATTACCATCCAACTGACCTAATGGTCCCGTGGTCGGATACGCTGATCAAGCCCGTAGCGAAGGGTGATGCCTCGAAAAGGTTGTAAGCTCTGTTGAAGGTGGCAGCACCCATCATACTGAGCCCCAGAAGGGGTATCACCTTAAAATTTCTCCAATTGGTCAATATACTCTTCACTAGGCACTGCCTTCCCTCCTCCGCCCTCCCATTGAAGTAGAGCAGAACCCCCCTCCTCAAGTAATAGTTGGACCGAACTTTTCTTGACTTGATATCCTGCCAATGCTTTTCATACAGCAGGCTCCACCCCTGTATCTGTTTCTCCATGTCGCGCGTAATCGATCCGCCATGGTGATAGTAATTGACCAGGGCCTCTGGGACACATTCGAATTTGTAATTTTTTGCGATCCTTATGTAAAGATCCCAATCGTGTTGGGAGGGCATTGCTTCGTCAAGTCCGTTAACTTCCAACAGAACATCAGTCCTGATCATTACTGCAGACATTGAATGGATGAAGCATCCTTCAAGAAAAATGTTGAAGACATCTCCACGTGTTGAGGGTATATACCGATTGGACTGTCCAGTCGCCACATTGATATGGTTGACACCCGTATACACTAAAGCCACCGTTTTCGTTGTTCTTGCGAAGATTTTCAGCTCCTTGGATAATATTGTTGGAAACCATTGGTCATCATCATCAAGAAAGGCAATATACTCGCCCTTTGCCTGTCCTATTCCGAAATTTCTAGCTGCGCTGGCATTCATGGGTCTTACCTTGAAATACCTTATGCGATTGTCCTGGAAGGAATTAACAAGATTCTCGGTGTCACTACCCGGATAATCATCAATGATTAGGATCTCGAAATCCCTGTAATCCTGTGAAATCACGCTGGATAACGATCTACGTAGTAATTTTACCCTATTGTGCGTTGGAATTATCACGCTCACCTTGGGCATTCTGCAGAACCGACTCCTTGGCTGGCTCCTTCTGCACCCCTATAAGATTTCGAATTAATAAGAAATATGCCATTCACCATCAAAATTTAAAGAAAGGTTGGATCACCCCTGCGAAACCCTAATCTTATGTCAAGAACAAGGTTATTGCAGAAAAAACAATGATACGTTTTCCATTCAAGGATAATCTATACAAAGCGGTTGTCAAATTACCACAGCTTTACAATGCCTACGATGCGCTCTTTGGGTATTACCTCTGGTTCAGGCTCGACAGGCGAGTTACTGGGGTTATGGGGCCAAAGTACCGCACCAACAAAAGAATTGTGCAGGTAGACATTACCTATGACTGCAACCTCAGATGCCCTGCCTGCTGCAGGTCCTGTTCCCAGGCTCCATCAAAGGATTACATGAGCGTTGGTCAGATTGATCATTTCATACAGGACAGCATAAGGATGCAGAAAAAGTGGCAGTACATAAAACTCATGGGTGGCGAACCAACACTTCACCCCGACTTTATGGAGATTCTTGATATTGTTAGAGACTACAGGGATGAGCACTCTCCGCACACCGTTATCGGTGTACTCACAAATAGAAGCAAGAATAGGATCCGGGAGATCTTCGGAAAGACATACGATGATGTCGATTATGTCACCAGCCAAAAGGACATAGATTACATAAAGAGTAAATACCATCCCTTTAATCTGGCGCCGGTGGATTTCCCAAGGCTAGGTCGAATGGATTACTCCAATGGATGCATAAACCCGCAGAACTGCGGTCT